>JAHBYL010000099.1 GCA_019635955.1 Parvibaculum sp. | reverse complement strand
GACACGACGCCTTCGTTGTTCAGCAGGATCCAGGCGACGGGGATGACGCTTGCATCGAGCGTGGGCTTCTGCGGATCTGGCGCCTGGGCGCCGGAAACAAGCGAGAGCCTCGCGACGCGTGCCGTTTCCTGATGGAAAGGACGCGGCTCTTTCGTGCCCTGATCGTCCGTTTCGTAGAGCCGTTCCGTCTGAGCGTCAGGTACAGTTTCGCCATAGGTGACGATCGCCACGTAGCGCCGCGTCACCGGCGGGATGTAGGTTCCACCTTGCAGGAGGTCGAACACCGTGACATCCGCGCGACCAAATACCGGACCGCCAGCCCAATAATGGCCAGCCGACACAGTGACTTCGGCCGCCCCTGTCCTAAAGGCGGAAAAGCCAGTGTAATAGCGCAGGTGACTGACTGCGTTTTGCACAAGCGCGTCGATCGTCTCGCGCGTGAACTCCTGCGGCTTCACGAGATCGTCGGTGACGAGGATCAGATCGTTATCGAAGTTTCTCTGCCTAAGCATGCTCGTCTCCTCGGCCGTAGCCTATGCATCGGTCTGAGCGCCGAACTTGGTTCGGTCGCTGAAGCTGATCCCGTCGCCGAAGCGCTGTTTGCGGCGGGTTGTGGTGTTGATGAAGATCCTGTCGCGCCCGGCCTTAGCGGCTCGCGCGGCCTGCAACAGCGGCTCCAGAACGTCCGGCCGATCAGCACGCAACGTACGGCCAAGGCCGGCTCCGACGCGCAGGTCGCTCGCCTTGCTGGGCAACCGGAAACGCACTTTCATGTGCGCCGTGTAGGGCATCATGCCGAGCCGCGTCCGTCCGATTGCCGAGCCCGGGTAACCGGCGGAGACACCTCGGTCGCGCTTGCGGTCGAAGAGGTAGAAGCGCTCGTAGACGGCCAGGAAAGCCCGGTTGGGGCGCAACACCATGGACGCGTGATAGCCGGTCGCACATTTGCCGATGACGGCACCGTCCACCTTGATGGGAGCGCGGACCAGTTCCGGGTTGATCGATACGAGCCGGCCGGTCGGGACTGTCGACGTCCAGATGGTCGAGGGTACGGCGACCATGTTGGGCCGCTCGACCCGAATGCGCACAGTCCTTTCCGCAGCGAGGCCGGAACGGCGAAGTGGCCCCGCCCTCAATGACCCACCGATGAACGCTGCCTGAAAGCGGACGGGGATGACGACGTCCTCGAAGTCGTAGACTGAGCCGACGTTGGTGACCTCGCGCTGCACCTCGCGCCGTGTGAGCACCGTCTCTTGTCCCGTATCGGGATCGAACAGTCGCGCCTCGCGGATGAGCCCGCGTATCTCACGCGCTCCGATCGAGCGCTTGCCGAGGACAAAGCGAGAGCGGGTGCCGGAATAACGCAGTACGAGCGTGCGCGTGTTGATGGCCGCTGGCACCAACGGATACATGCGGAGCTGCTGAAATTGCGCCAGCCAGGCCTGGCGCTGTTCCTCCGATAGCCCGCCGCGCAGCACAGTGTACTGCGGCGGAGCAACAACCCGGAGTAATTCCGCGCCCACCAGGCGATAGAAGCGGCGAAAGCCTTCTTCTCTCCCCTTGAGGCGCTCGTAAGCGTACCAGTTCGCGACGACGAAGCGCTTCTTCTCCAGGCTCCAGTCATCGTACCACAGATCAACGTGACGCTCGGCAGCGATCACCGGCAGGACGGCCGGATCGCAAGTCATCGGGTCGGACTGCCGCACGATCCATTGCGGGTCGATGCTATCCCAGCGGGCGAGGTCCGTGATCTCGTGGGCGAGTTCCCAGGACTTGGCGTTCTGCGGCAGGAGGGCGACCGGCTCAGCCACGCAAAACCTCCACTTCCAAATCGATATCGGTCAGAAGTGCATACTGGAAGCGTAGCGGCTCGATATCGGCGGCCGGCATGACCTGCACGGCGCTGTCGACGCCGGGAACATGCAGCGCCGCCACAATGGCCGAGTGCGGCACGGTGCGGCCGATCCTGCGAAGATCATCGGCTTTTGCCTGTAGCGCCGCCACAGCGGTCGCCCGGATGATCGACGCGTCGGGACCCGGGGGAATAAGCAAGGTGGCCCTCACCGCGTAGGGCATGGGTCGGGCCGGCCGCACCTGCACCGCATCTGTCAGAAGCTTGATATCATCGCGCAGGAGATGGGCGCGCACCGTCCGCATCAACTCGGCCGAGGGCTCGCCAGTCGGGCCGTTCGCCATGATCGAGACTTCGACGGTGACATCGACCTTGCCGCGATTGACTACGAAGACCCTGGCGTCACGCACGTCGGGAGACGCGGCCTTGGCATGGTATTCGTACATGCCTGCCGTGCCGGCGCCGCCGAAGGTTTCGGGCGCGAGCTGGATGCGGCGCCGGTAGCGCTCGTCATCTTCCCAGTCCTCGGGCGCTTCCGTATAGGGGCGTGGGTCCGCAACGAGCGCCTGGCGCGCCGTGGCGTGCATGTCGCCCTTGCGATCGAGCATCAGGCCCTGCGCGAAAGCGAGCAGGACACTCGCTTGCGCGTCATCAAGCGCCTGCGCCATGAGCCATTCGCGAAAGCCGTCGACACGCTGCAACCGCACGGACGTCTCACCAGCGATCTTCTCGGTGTCGAATGCGATGCCGGCTGCCTGCATCTCCGATTTCAGGCGCTCAAGCCGAGCAGCGAGAATCGGATCGAAAAGGCGAAGCGGCCAGATGCTGCGGCGGTCGAAGCTCGACAGGTCGAGAATGGTGGCGCTGTAGGTATTCACGCGGCGCCCTCCGAGGTAGCAAGGGGAAAGGCGCCGTCCGCGGGCTCGAATATGTCGTAATTGCCGAACCGGCCCTCGGGGTAGTAGCGGCCCTTGGTGCCGAGCCCGAGAACGCCCGTGCGGTCCATTTCGACGAGATACAGGCGGTGGATGCGGTATTCGGGCTCCCAACGATGGACCGCCGTGACGAGCTCGCGATAGAGGGTGATCACGCGTCCCCGGTGCATCCCGCGGCCGATGTGCTTGATCAGGTCAAGGCCATAGTCGAGCAACATCACCATCTCGGTCGGCCGCGTGGTCATGAGAACTTCGATCGACTGCTGCACATGCGGCCAGCCGACGAGGATCTCTCCCGTCCTTCTGTCGATGCCTGTGCGGTAGCGGATCATGACGGTTCGAAACCTTTTCGAATGCGGTTCAGTCGGCTTTCGAACCGCGCTTCGCGGACGGAGCCTTCAAAGGTTCGGCCGCAGTCGGGGGATCACCGAAAGACGCCGCGCTCTGCGGAATGATGGTGCGCTCGCGGAGCTCGTACTCGGCTTCGAGGGCGGTCAATTCGAGCGCATGGCCGACACGGGGCTGCCATTGCCCGTTCAGTTCTTCGCCAGGCACGACCTGGCCGGCGACCCGGCGCCCGGCTTTGGCAGTGACGAGATAGGTTTGCTTGCTCATGATGACCTCTCAGCTGGTCGGCACGCCGCCGTGTTCGTGGATGGCACCTTGCGCGACGATGTTCTCGGTTGCGTAGATGTTGCCGGCGACGCGGATATCGCCCTCGATCGTGGCGCCGCGGCCGCCCCCTGTGCCGGTCAGGCGGATGCCCTTGCGGAACTCGACGGGCATCGCGAATTTGGAATCGGCGTCGACGGTCAGCCCGTTGGGGGTCAGCGTCATGCTGTGTTCGTCGCTGACGACGTGCACGTGGTCGCCCTTCACGGCGACACGGGTCTTGCCGTTCTCGATGACGAGTTCGTCCTGATCCTGAACGGGATGCTTGTTGTCATCGTCGAAGGTTCCGAAGGTGGCAACCGAATCCGCGCCGATCACGCCGGAGGGGCTTTCCAGATACATCTGCTCGCCGATCGACGGCAGCACGAAGCCCTTGAACGCGCCAGCCGACAGTGACTGAACGCGCACCCAACCCGACAGCACGGCCTTGCCGGTCGCGGGATCCTCGCCAAGGTCAAGTCGCACCTGGCGCCCGTCAGGCCCGCCCCGTTCCTTGACCTTGCCGGGCAACCGCTGCATGGCGAGCTTGCGGTTGAGCCGGGCGACTTCGCGGCGCAGCCAGCGCAGTTCGGAGCCGATCGTGCTCATGGCGCATCCTCCGGATCGGGATCGCCAGGGAGAACGACCGTGACCTCGAAGTCATCAGGGACAGGGCTTTCCATGTCCATGAAGGGATCATCGAGACCGATCAGGGTCTGATTCCAGGTCACGACGTAGTAGGCGGTGCCACGCTCGAATGAGACCGCCGTAAACAAGGGCTTGGCCTCTGGCTGCTCGGGAACGCTGATGTCCTCAAGCCCCCAGCGGGTATCGATGCGCGCATCCTCAGCCGCGAACTGCGGATTGAAATCGAGATCCTGCAAGAGGCCGTCGCAAAGCGCTGCGCCTATCTCGTCGCGATAGACGAGCTGAGGCTCACCGTTCGCGCCGATAATCGGGCCGTCCTCGACAACCACATACACAGCAAGCTCGACGGTGAGATCGCGCGTGCCGCTCAGGCGCCGTTCGGGAGGGCGCAGACGCGTGACCGCGACAGCGAGAGCCGGCGCGCGAAACATGTCCTTCTCGACGATATCTGCGATATCGAGCCGGCCAGGATGAGCCTTCACCTCGCATTCGGGGTAGAGCCCCTGGAGGGTCGCGACGATGGCCATCTTCAAGGCATGGACGCGGGACGTGGCGAGGCGCTGCGCAAGGCTCGGGATCATTGCAGCGCCCCGAGGAAATCGGTGACGATATCGGTGATTTCCTGCGCGTTGTCGGCGGAGAGGCCGACGAACGGACGCGCGGGGATGGTCACCTGCTTGGCGAAGCGCTTCTTCCCACCGACCATGAAGACAAGCCGATCGGCTGACTTCGGCTTGATCGTCGCCCCGAACTGATGAATGTGCGCGTGTTCCCAGGACGCGCCCCACTGCACCTCGCCCGCACCGACATTGTAGGCGACGCTGTCGCGGAGATTGCTCCCCGTTTGCAACAGGATCGACGTTCCTGCCTGGTTGGGCGGCCAGGCCGAACCATCCGGCGCGGTCTTTTCGCTCTCGATCCGCCGCCGCGTCTGGCTCTCGCCGATATCGCCGATAATCGACAGCAATTCGTTTTCGTCCAGGTCGGCATAGCGGCCGATGGCTTCCACGGCGACGTCCAGACCCGAGGCATCGACAATGATGGTGACACTCATGGGCCGATCCTCACGGCAGGCCGCGGAAGCGCGCGCGGGTCATCACCCGTTCGGGGGCAACCAGCACGACTTCATTGGGATTGATGCTCGCAGGCTCGCCGGGGCTGACGCCGCCGCCGACACCAACCGAGCCCGCGAAGCTGAGGCCTCCCTTGCCCGAGGCGATCGCTTCCAAACGCTTGACCGCGATGGTGTAGCGCTCGCGCACGGTGTCGGTTTGGCGGGCAAAGGACAGGGCGACGCGATAAAGCGCCATGTCGATGGCATAGAGCTTGAGAACGCCAAGGGACTCCTCGTCGAGGGCATCGAGCTCGGCGGCGCTGTAGCGTGCGGCGAGGATCGCGCGGATCTCGGTCGAAACATCGACCAGCGCCGCGTTGACGCGCTCGGCGTCGAGCTGGCGCGTCGTCTCATTCGCCGCCAGCACGAGGAGCTCCCGCGGGTGGCGGGCCTCGATCTCGGCAATCGTGGCGAAGGGCGCGCGGGAAACCATGACATCCTGTCCAAATCGGGCCTGGTTGCGGAAGACGGATTTGAACCGCCGACCTCCGGGGTATGAGCCCGGCGCGCTACCACTGCGCTATTCCGCTCCAGGTCGAAAACGTGGCGGGCGGCGGGCTATGCCCCTACGGGCCGTTTGGACCGGTCACCGTCCTCAAAGAGTGCTGGGGGCCTCGCGAGCCGTACCAGACCGCCCTCTCGGGGTATTCGGATGCCCGGCATTCAACCGGGCGGCGATCCCAAGCGGGTCGCTAAGCCCGCATTGCTGTCCACGGTGGGGGGTCGGATCGCGTCCCCTTAATTCTGGTCTAGCGGCTCATGCCGCCGATCGGCCCGTCATCGGGCTCGCCGTCTTCCCACCTGGTTTCGGCGACGAAAGCGTTGGATGCCTTCAGCTCGTCGAAGCGCGCGCGATCGACGGACACGTAGTTGCCGGGAGCAATCCATTTCTTGTTCGCCACGACGTTGCAGACGACTGGAAAGCGCCGGATAAGCGGCGGTTCCCATCCGGGGACCACAATCACGGCCGCGTCCGAAACGCCGCCCGTGGTGCCGATCACCTGTGGCGTGTTGACCGGGAACTCCTTCCGGCCAAGGTCGCCCCCCACAAAGACCGGATTTTCGCGCGGAAGTAGAGCCGCCTCGTCGAGGATCACGTTGCCTTGCTTGCCCTTCACCTCTGGCGAGGCTCCCTCGGCGGGCACCGCGGCATCAATGACATTGACGTGCTGATCTTCGCTCCCGGTCGCACCGACCTGCTCGGCGCTGTCGACCTCGGCGGCGGGCGCCGGTGTGGCAACCGTCTCGGCCTTAGTCTCGGGCGACTTCGGCGTATCCGATGCCGGTTTGGTCTTGGCGGCCTTGGTCTTGGCGGTTTTGCTGGGCGCATCGGTCATGTGGGCTCTCCGAAGGATGGCGGCGGGGACGCCTGCTAGGCGACGGCGTCGGCGATCTGGAAGCCGACGTCCGGCGCCACGACGCATTCCTTGACCTTTTCGCCGATGCGCACGGCATG
>JAHBYL010000098.1 GCA_019635955.1 Parvibaculum sp. | reverse complement strand
CGCGCGCGATCCCGGCAGCCGCGCCAAGATCGCCGTCATCTCGAACGACAGCTCGATCGATCCGGTCGGCGCTTGCGTCGGCATGCGCGGTAGCCGCGTCCAGGCCGTGGTGAATGAGCTTCAGGGCGAAAAGATCGACATCATCCAGTGGTCGCCCGATGCCGCGACCTTCATCGTGAACGCGCTGGCGCCCGCCGAAGTCGTCAAGGTCGTGCTCGATGAAGATACGCAGCGCATCGAGGTCGTCGTGCCCGACGATCAGCTCTCGCTCGCCATCGGCCGCCGCGGTCAGAATGTGCGCCTCGCCTCGCAGCTCACCGGCTGGGATATCGACATCCTGACCGAAGCCGAGGAAAGCGAGCGCCGCCAGGCCGAGTTCCTGAGCCGCACGACGATTTTCGCCGAGGCGCTCGATGTGGACGAAATGATCGCCCAGCTGCTCGCTTCCGAAGGCTTCGCCTCGATCGAGGAAGTGGCCTATGTCGATCTCGACGAAATCGCCGATATCGAAGGGTTCGACGAGGACACGGCGCAGGAAATCCAGAGCCGCGCGCTCGAATATATCGAACGCCAGAACGCCGAATATGACGAGAAGCGCCGGGCGCTGGGCGTCGCCGACGAACTTGGCGAGGTCGAAGGCGTGACGCCGAAGATGCTCGCCGCCTTTGGCGAGAACGACGTGAAGACGGTCGAGGACCTCGCCGGCTGCGCCACCGACGATCTCATCGGCTGGAACGAGACCGTGAATGGCGAGCGCAAGCACCAGCAGGGCATTCTCGAAGGCTTCGATCTGACGGCCGACGACGCGAACGACCTCATCATGCGCGCACGCCTCAAGGCGGGCTGGATCACCGAAGCCGATCTCGCCCCGCAGGAAGATGAAGAAGACGGAGAGGACGCGGACGAGCTTGGCGAAGAAGCCTGATGAGGGCCATGAGGGCCCCGAGCGGCGCTGCATCGTCACGGGCGAGGTAGGCGGCAAGGAAGGCCTGATCCGTTTCGTGCTCGATCCGGACGGCCATGTCGTGCCGGATCTCGCCGAAAAGCTGCCCGGCCGTGGCTTTTGGGTCACGGGCAGGCGTGAGATACTTGAACAGGCGGTGCGGAAGGGACATTTCGCAAAGGCCGCCCGGGCGTCCGTCACAGCCGGTCCGGCGCTTCCGGACCTTGTGGAACGCCTCCTTGCCCGCCGTGCGGGCGACGCCATGGGTCTGGCCCGCAAGTCCGGCGCGCTCGAGACGGGCTTCGAGAAGGTGCTGACGGCCATTGGCCGCGGCCGCATCGCCGCCCTGATCGAGGCGCGGGATGGCGCGCTGGATGGCCGCCGCAAGCTCGAACAGCGCCTCCGGGTGGCGAAAGAGCAAGGAATTCTGGGCGATGTGCCCGTTCTCGACCCGCTCTGGGCCGACGAATTGGGTTTGGCATTGGGCCGCGGAAATGTGATACATGCAGCCCTGATCCCGGGGCGCATACAGGCGAAAGTCCTGGCCGAACTTGCCAGGCTCACGCGTTATGGGCGGAGCGACCGCCCGGAACAGGCTCGAGCGGACGACGCCGCACGGGAAAGCTGACGAAGGAACGGAATGACCGATCAGGCCGATACGAGCGAACGCAAACCGAAAGCCGCAGGCGGGAAAACCCTGAGCCTCAAGCGGACGGTGGAATCTGGCCATGTGCGCCAGAATTTTTCGCATGGCCGCTCGAAGTCGGTCGTCGTCGAGAAAAAGAAGAAGCGCACGCTGAAGACGGACGGCACGCCCGCGCCGGTCGAGGAAAAGGCAAAGCCGGCCGCGCCGAAGGAAGCGGCGGCTGCCGCGCCTGCGCCTGCTGCCGCCCCCGCGAAGAAGGAAGCCGCTCCCGCCGCCGCCGAAAAGAAGCAGGCGCCGCGCGCCCGCTCCGGCGTCGTGCTGCGGACGCTCACCGAAGAGGAAAAGGCTGCCCGCGCGCTGGCGCTCGACAGCGCGCGTGAGCGCGAGGGCGAGGACCGCCGCCGCGCCGAGGAAGAAGCGCGCCGTTTCGCCGAGGAAGATGCACGCCGCGAGGCCGAGCGCACCGCCGCTGCCGCGCGTGCCGCCGAGGAGGCCGCCCGCCTCGCCGCCGAACAGGAAGCGCGCGCCCGCTCCGCCGAGGATGCGAAGCGCCGCACCACCACCGATGCCGAACGCCCCGCGCCCCGCGCTGCCGTCAAGGAAATCGCGGCCGAGGATGGCGACGAGGAAGAAAAGCCGAAGCGCAGCGCCGGTCACGCCGCCCCGAAGCAGCCCGCCGCCCGCAGGGGCGAAGAGCGCCGCCGCGGCAAGCTCACCATTACCAAGGCTTTCGACGACGATAGCGGGCGTCAGCGCTCGCTTGCCTCGATGCGCCGCCGCGTGGAGCGCGAACGCAAGAAGCATATGGGCCAGATGGACGCGCCGCAGAAGATCGTGCGCGACGTGGTCATCCCGGAAATCATCACCATCCAGGAACTCGCGAACCGCATGGCGGAGCGCGCGGTGGACGTCATCAAGATCCTGATGAAGCAGGGCATCATGCTGAAGATCACCGATGTGATCGACAGCGACACCGCCCAGCTCGTCGCCGAGGAAATGGGCCACACCGTCAGGCGCGTGGCGGAGTCGGACGTCGAGGAAGGCCTTGTCGGCGAAGACGATGCGGCGGAGCTGAAGCAGCCCCGCGCGCCGGTCGTCACCGTCATGGGTCACGTCGACCACGGCAAGACCTCGCTTCTCGACGCATTGCGCAAGACCGACGTTGCCGCCGGCGAAGCGGGCGGCATCACCCAGCATATCGGCGCCTATCAGGTGACGCTCGGCTCGGGCGACCGCATCACCTTCCTCGATACGCCGGGCCACGCAGCCTTCACCTCCATGCGCGCCCGCGGCGCCAAGGTGACGGATATCGTGGTGCTCGTTGTTGCCGCCGATGACGGCGTCATGCCGCAGACGATCGAAGCGATCAGCCATGCGAAGGCCGCAGGCGTTCCGATGATCGTCGCCATCAACAAGATGGACAAGCCGGAAGCCGAGCCCTCCCGCGTGAAGAACGAACTGCTGCAGCATGAAGTCGTGGTCGAGGATTTCGGCGGCGATGTCATGGCGGTGGAAATTTCCGCAAAGAGCGGCATGGGCCTCGACAAGCTCGAGGAAGCGATCCTGCTGCAGGCCGAAGTGCTCGAACTGCGCGCCAATCCGGATCGTTCGGCCGAAGGCATCATCGTCGAGGCAAAGCTCGACAAGGGCCGCGGTCCTGTCGGCACCGTTCTCATCGAGCGCGGCACGCTGCGCGTCGGCGACATCATCGTTGCCGGCACCGAATGGGGCCGTGTCCGCGCGCTCATCAACGATCGCGGCGAGAATGTTCAGGCCGCCGGTCCCTCGCAGCCGGTCGAAGTGCTCGGCCTTGGCGGCGCACCGGAAGCAGGCGACGTCATGAGCGTCGTCGAGAACGAAGCGCGTGCCCGCGAGATCACGGATTACCGTCAGCGCGTGCGCCGCGACAAGCGCGTCGGCACGGGCAACCGCACCTCGCTCGACCAGATGCTGTCGCAGCTCAAGGAGCAGGACAAGAAAGAGCTGCCGATCGTCGTCAAGGCGGACGTGCAGGGCTCGGCCGAAGCGATCGTGCAGGCGCTCGAAAAGCTCGGCACCGACGAAGTCACCGCCCGCGTCATTCATGTCGGTGTCGGCGGCGTCACGGAGTCGGATGTCACGCTCGCCACCGCCTCGCGCGCGCCGATCATCGGCTTCAACGTCCGTGCGAATTCGCAGGCGCGCGATGCCGCGCGTCAGGACGGCGTCGAAATCCGCTACTACTCGGTCATCTACGATCTGGTGGACGACATCAAGGCTGCGCTCTCCGGCATGCTCTCGCCGGAACTGCGCGAAACCTTCCTCGGCAATGCCGAAATTCTGGAAATCTTCAACATTTCCAAGACCGGCAAGGTCGCAGGCTGCCGCGTCACCGAAGGCGTGGTGCGCCGCGGTTCGCATGTCCGCCTGATCCGCGACGACGTCGTGATCCACGAAGGCAAGCTCTCGACCCTGAAGCGCTTCAAGGACGAAGTGAAGGAAGTGCAGTCCGGTCAGGAATGCGGCATGGCCTTCGAGAATTATCAGGACATGCGCAAGGGCGACGTCATCGAATGTTTCGATGTCGAGGTGGTGAAGCGCAGTCTCGATTGAGGCTGCCGCCCCCGATTGTCATTTCCCTCTCCCTTCGGGGAGGGGGTGATCCGGGCGAGGCCCGGTTCGGATGAGGGGGTAAACGGAAAAACCCCATGCAGAGAAAATCGGGTTCCGGAAAATCACCCGGAAAATCACATCGCGGCGCCAGCGCGCCGAGCCAGCGCCAGTTGCGCGCGGGCGAACTTGTGCGCCGCGCGCTTGCCGATATCGTCTCGCGCGGCACGATCCGCGATCCCGACCTGATCGACCGCAGCTTCACCGTCACCGAAGTCCGGATGAGCCCGGATCTGCGCCATGCGACGTGCTTCGTCGCGCCGCTCGGCCATGGCGACGCGGCGGCGCTCGCCGCGGCGCTCACCCGCGTCCGCGCCTATCTGCGCGGCCAGCTCTCGAAGGAAGTCACCTTCAAGTTCATGCCGGACCTCTCCTTCGAGCCCGACACCTCTTTCGACAACGCGGAAGCGATCGACCGCCTGCTGCACAAGCCTGAAGTCGCCCGCGATCTCGGCCCCGCCGGCGACGAGGACTGAGCCTCATGGCCCGGCACAAGAAGGGCGATCCGGTCTCTGGCTGGGTCGTTGTCGACAAGCCTTTGGGCCCGACCTCCTCCGATGTGGTGAACAAGGTCCGCCGCGCCTTCAATGCGCAGAAGGCGGGCCATGCCGGTACGCTCGATCCGCTGGCGACGGGCGTCCTGCCGGTGGCGCTGGGCGAGGCGACGAAAACCGTCCCCTTCGTCATGGACGCCACCAAATCATACCGCTTCACCATCCGTTTCGGTGTGCAGACCTCGACAGATGACGCCGAGGGCGAGGCGATGGCGGAAAGCCCGGTCCGCCCCGCGGATGCCGAAATCGAGGCCGTGCTGCCCCGCTTTCAGGGCCCCATTCTGCAGGTTCCCCCGGCCTTTTCGGCCATCAAGATCGATGGCGAGCGTGCCTATGCGCGGGCAAGGGCGGGCGAGACGGTGGAGATGAAGCCCCGGCCCGTCACCATCCTCGAAATCCGCCTCGTTTCGCGGCCGGACCCGGACCATGCGGAGCTCGAAATCTCTTGCAGTAAAGGGACTTACGTCCGCTCGCTCGCCCGGGATCTGGCCCTGGCGCTCGGCTCGGCAGGCCATGTCTCGGCGCTTCGCCGCACCCGCCACGGCCCCTTCGGGGAGGAGGCCGCAATTCCGCTGGATAAACTCCTCGCCTTGGGCCATATTGCGCCCGCTCCCGGCCCAGGGACGCATCTGCTTCCGCTTGAGACCGCGCTGGACGACATCCCGGCGCTGGCCGTGAGCGCAGAGGATGCGGCCCGCCTGAGAAAAGGTCAGGGAGTTTTGTTGCGCGGGCGTGACGCACCCATCCTGTCCGGATCGGTACTGGCCACCCATCGGGGAGACCCGGTGGCGCTGACCGAATACGGGCAGGGCGAGCTTCGCCCCGTGCGCGTGTTCAATCTCGAATTATAGGAGATCCCGATGTCGATTACGCCGGAGCGCAAAGCTCAGCTCATCAAGGAATTTGCCGGCAAGGACGGCGACACCGGCTCCCCCGAGGTGCAGGTCGCGATCCTCACCGAGCGCATCGTGAACCTCACGGAACATTTCAAGGGCCACGCCAAGGATAATCATTCCCGCCGCGGTCTCCTGAAGATGGTGAGCCAGCGCCGCAGCCTTCTCGACTATGTGAAGAAGAAGGACCAGGCGCGTTACGAAAAGCTGATCGCCCGTCTGGGGATTCGGCGGTAACAGGGGTGCTTATTGCCCCATCGGTTCTGCTTTGCACGGCGCCTGCCCGGAGGTTCTTCGCGAATCTCGAGGGCGGGCGTGCGTCTTTCAGGGCCGTCTGAATAGAGACATTCGTCCGTTTACGGATGGATTTCGCGATCGAACCCGCCGCCTCCCGTCTCGCGGCGCCGGGTTCCGGGCTCCCGAAGGAGCCGGGGCGCACAGGGCGCGTTTGCGGAACTCCCTCCTTTCGTCCGGCCGCGGAACAGCGGCAGATAGAGCGGCCGCCGCATGATGGTGGAAGAACGCATGAAAAGCGGGGCCGCGGAACAGGAAACCGGTATGTTTGATATTACACGCGAAGAAATCGAATGGGGCGGCCGTCCGCTCATCCTCGAAACGGGCAAGATCGCCCGTCAGGCCGATGGCGCGGTGCTCGCGACCTACGGCGAAACCACGGTGCTCGCCACCGTTGTCGGCGAACGCAAGCCGAAGCCGGGCCTCGATTTCTTTCCCCTGACCGTGAACTACCAGGAAAAGACGTATGCCGCGGGCAAGATTCCCGGCGGCTTCTTCAAGCGCGAAGGCCGCCCGAGTGAAAAGGAAACGCTCGTCTCGCGCCTGATCGACCGTCCGATCCGTCCGCTCTTCATCAAGGGCTTCAAGAACGAGACGCAGGTGATCGCGACCGTTCTCAGCCACGACATGGAAAACGATCCCGATATCGTGGCGATGATCGCGGTTTCCGCCGCGCTCACCATTTCGGGCCTGCCCTTCCTCGGGCCGATCGGCGCCGCCCGCGTCGGCTATATCGACGGTGAGTACAAGCTCAACCCGATGATCGACGAGATGTCCGAAAGCGCGCTCGATCTCGTCGTCGCCGGCACCGCCGACGCCGTGATGATGGTGGAATCGGAAGCCAAGGAACTGACTGAAGAA
>JAHBYL010000097.1 GCA_019635955.1 Parvibaculum sp. | reverse complement strand
TGTCGATATCCTTGTCGTAGAGATCGCGGATCGACCGCTTGATGAGGCTGCCTTCCTCATAGACCAGTGTGGGCGCCGTCGATTTCAGCGTCAGTTCGCGCACGCTTTCCCACATGCGCAGGAGATATTCGTAGTCGCGCTTGATCTCAGCCTTGGTGCGCTTTGCGCCCGCCGTGCGGACGATGAGACCCATGCCTTCCGGCACATCGAAGGATTCCGCGATCGCCTTGAGCTTCTTGCGGTCCGCCGCGACAGTGATCTTGCGCGAAATGCCGCCGCCTCGCGCCGTATTGGGCATGAGCACGCAATAGCGGCCGGCAAGCGAGAGATAGGTGGTGAGCGCCGCACCCTTGTTGCCGCGTTCTTCCTTCACGACCTGCACGAGAAGAATCTGGCGCCGCTTGATGACTTCCTGAATCTTGTAGGAGCGATAGTTGATGCGCTGCTTGCGCGGCGCGGCCTCCTCCATCGCATCCTCGGCGCCGACGCTCTCGATCGTTTCGTCGGAGTGGACGGTCTCCGTCTCGCCACGTTCGATCGTGGTGCTTTCGCCTTCGGCCTCGCCGTCGTCATCCGCGTCTTCCGCTTCCGCTGCGGAGTCGGCTTTCGCCTCTTCGCCTGCGGGCGCGGCGACGGCTTCTTCCGCCGCTTCCTCTTCTTCCTCTTCGCGGCGCGCTTCGTCGGCCTGCTGTTTCAGCAGGGCTTCGCGGTCCGCGACCGGGATCTGGTAGTAATCGGGATGGATTTCGCTGAAGGCGAGGAAGCCGTGCCGGTTGCCGCCATACTCGACGAACGCCGCCTGAAGCGAGGGTTCGACGCGCGTTACCTTGGCAAGGTAGATATTTCCTCGAAGCTGTTTCCTGTTCTCGGACTCGAAATCGAATTCTTCAACGCGATTGCCGGCGACGACCACGACCCGGGTTTCTTCCGGGTGGGCCGCATCGATCAACATTTTCTTTCCCATAAGGGTATTCTCCGGGGCGCAAACCGTCGCGTGCGGTCCGTCGCATTGTCATGCGTCCGGACAGCCGCGCTCCTGCACCTGTTGTTAAGGTCCGTGCGGCCGGAAAGGCGGCAGCGGACGAGGTCTGTAATGAAGGGGCGGGGACGACCCGCGCGGCCCGGCGCGCAACCGACGATCTGCCTGCTGCGGGATTGTCCCGCCGCGCCGGCCGTTCGGCTTGCTGTCTGACTGCGTCGTGCATCTCAACCTTTGGCGCACCCACCAAGACGCCGGGTGCCGGCGGGGCCAGCCTTGCGCCGCATGTTGGAGCGGCGGCAGGAGAGCCTTGAACTGTCGCGATGCGCATTTTGGCACTGCCCCCCAGGCTTGCGCCTTTCGGGGAAAATCGCCGGGCCTGCGCCGTCCGCTTCCGGTTTGCCCTGAGAGGGCGGGCCGGCGCGCAACTCTTGCCCGAATTCTATGGAGCCGGATAAATCCCCTGAGGGGAAAACGGCTGGTTCCGGTTTTACCTTTTGCCGCTCTGATTTGGCAAGCGCGGTAAACGCGATCCTGAAATCGCGGATTGTGCCGTTATTAACCATTCTACCCATTGAAACTTCGTAAATTTTGGACGTGATAACCATTTTTGAAGTAATCTGGCCGAAATACTGATTTGGGCTGCTTCGAATACGGCGGCTCACCGCACCTGCGGGCGGTATTTTCAGCAAGGGGTCGCGTGGGGTGCCCTCGAGCGGCGGGTAACATGAGTTTGGCGGGCATTGGCAGGTTATGGGGACGGTTCGGCGCGCGGCTCGCGATCGCGGGCCTTCTTGCGCTTGCCCCCTCCTTCGCCGCCGAAGCCGGGCAGGTCAACGACCTCAACGACCTTGTAAGGCAGCTTGAAGCAGATCTCCGGGCGGGCGATGCCGCCGCCGAAAACGACGCACTGTCGACCGGCGCGCTGGACAGGGGGGCCGTGCCCCTGGCGCCCGGCACGCCGCCGGGCGCGGGTGGGGCGGGCGTGACCTCGATCCGCCTTGGCGACCACGGCGACCAGACCCGCTTCGTCATGGAATTTGCCGGCGAAAACGTCGCGGATTACCGCGTCTTCACGCTGGCCGACCCTTATCGCGTCGTCATCGACATCAAGGGCGTTCCCTTCAACCTCGCAGAGACGCCGGCAATGAAATCGCTCGGCGTCGTCACCGGCTATCGCTATGGCCGCTTTGGCGCGGATACCTGGCGCGTCGTCATCGACACCGGCCAGCCGGTGGAGGTTGCGCGCAATTTCGTGCTCGATCCGCAATCGGGCTTCGGCCGCCGCGTCGTGCTCGACCTCGCGCCGACGGACATGGCGACATTCATGCGCACGGCCGGCCTGCCCGACGGCACGCCGGATACGGCTGCCGAGGCCGCGGCCGAGCTTGCCGCCGTCGCCGCGGTTCCGATCAGCCCGCCCGCCCAGCGCGTGGAGCGCCGCCGCATCGTGGTGATCGACGCCGGTCATGGCGGTGTCGATCCGGGCGCCCTTGGCCGCTCCGGCGTCAAGGAAAAGAACGTGACGCTCGCCTTTGCGCGCCAGTTCGCCGATGAACTGAGGGCGACGGGGCGCTACGATGTTCACCTGACGCGCGACAACGACATCTTCATTCCGCTGCGCGAGCGTGTGGCCATTGCGCGCCGCAAGCAGGCGGACCTCTTCATTTCCATCCATGCCGATGCGATCCAGCGCCCCGATGTGCGTGGCCTTTCGGTCTACACGCTCTCCGAAACGGCCTCCGACGCCGAAGCCGCGGCGCTGGCGCGCAAGGAGAACCAGTCCGACATGATCGCCGGCCTCGATCTTCAGGGCGAGACGCCCGAAGTAACCGGCATCCTGATCGATCTCGCCCAGCGCGAAACCAAGAACTATTCCTCGCGCTTTGCCCGCTCGCTGGTGGATTATGCCGGTCAGAGCACCAAAACGCTCGATCCCGCCCACCGTTTCGCGGGCTTCGTGGTGCTGAAGGCGCCGGACGTGCCCTCCGTGCTGGTGGAACTCGGCTTCCTCACCAACCATGAAGACGAGAAGCTGCTGACCTCCTCGACCTGGCGGGCCGGCATGGCCAAGACCATGACCCGCGCCGTGGATCGCTATTTCGGCGACCGCATGGCGGAAATGGCAAACTGAGGCGGAACACCGCTTTCCTGCGCCGGTTACTGCTCCAACAGTCTCCGGCGGAAAGGAAAACGGCATGAGTTATCTCCGCTTCGGCGCAATGATCCTCGTCTCTGGCCTGGTCATGTACGCCGTCATGTATCTCCACACCTATGAACTGGCGCATGTCAGGTTCAGTCAGACGCGCCTCTGGATGACGATCCTTATGGTGTCGGCCATGGCGATCGTCATGCTGGCTTTCATGCGTTCCATGTATCCGAGCGCCAGGGCGAACGCCGCCATATTCGTGGGCGCGGCGCTTGTATTCGCGGCAGCCTTGTGGTTCCTGCGCAGCCAGCAGATCGTCGACGACGTCGCCTATATGAAGGCCATGGTCCCGCACCATTCGATAGCGGTGCTGACCAGCCGCCGCGCGCAGATTGAGGACCCGAGGGTGCGCGAGCTGGCGGACAGCATCGTGGAAACCCAGCTTTCGGAAATTGCCCTGATGAACCGCTTGATCGCGGATCTCGAGCGAAATCCGCCCATGGAGGGTGTCCGCGAAGCGCCACCGGGCGAAACCGCCAGATAGGGTCAGCCCGGCAACCCTTTCTTGGTAAATATCCGCTTTATATATAGGCCACGACGCACGAGTCGTTTTGATGCCTCGCGCGTGCCATAATTGGATATTAGAGGGCAGCGGGGCGGATATGTTGTGCGAGTGGGGGCAGGGCGCCCGATGCTGAAAGTTCTTTCGATCGTTGCGGCGGTCATTCTGGTGTTGCTGACCGGCGGCCTGCTTGCGGGCGCCTATATGGTCTGGCAGCTCAACCAGGACCTGCCGGACTACACGAGGCTCGCCAATTACGAGCCGCCGGTGATGACGCGCGTCCATGCTGGCGACGGCGAACTGATCGGCGAGTTCGCCCGCGAGCGCCGCCTCTATGTGCCGATCAGCGCCATTCCGCCGCGCGTGGTGGAAGCCTTCCTGGCGGCGGAAGACAAGAATTTCTACAGCCATGGTGGCGTCGACGCGACGGGCATCGTCCGCGCGATGGTCGACAACATCTCCAATGTGATGAACGACCGCCGCCTTGTCGGCGCCTCCACCATCACGCAGCAGGTCGCCAAGAACTTCCTGCTCTCCTCGGACGTGACCTTCGACCGCAAGCTGAAAGAGGCACTGATCGCCTTCCGCCTCGAACAGGCCTTCTCGAAGGACCGCATCCTCGAACTCTATCTGAACGAGATCTATCTCGGCATCGGCGCCTATGGCGTCGCCGCCGCCGCGCTCAACTATTTCGGCAAGTCGCTCGACGAACTGACGGTGGCGGAAGCCGCCTATCTCGCGACGCTGCCCAAGGCGCCGAACAACTATCATCCCTACCGCTTTCGCGAGCGCGCCATCGCCCGGCGCAACTGGGTCATCGCCCGCATGGCGGAAGAGGGCTTCATCTCGCAATTCGAGGCCGCCGAAGCGCGCGCCTCCGATCTCGACGTCTCGATCCGCACGCGCGGCGTGCAGATGCGCGACGCGAACTATTTCGTCGAGCAGGTGCGCCGCGAACTTCTCACCATGTACGGCGAAGAGAAGCTCTATGGCGGCGGCCTGTCCGTGCGCACGACCATCGACACGCGGCTTCAGGAAATCGTCGCGAGTGAACTGCGCGCGGGCCTCATCGCCTATGACCGGCGCTATGGCTGGCGCGGGCCGGTGCGCAAGCTGGAAGAGGGCGAGAACTGGCAGGAGGCGCTCGCCGCCATGCCCGTGCCGTCCGACATGGAGCCCTGGACGCTCGCCACGGTTCTCGATGTTCGCGGCGAGGACATTGAAGTCGGTCTCCGCCCGCTTCGCCAGCCGGACGGCGGCTTCTCGAAAGAGATCGCGAAGGCGAAAGTGCCCTTCTCCGCCATGCGCTGGGCGCGGAAGAACGTGAACGATCTCTATCTCGGCCCGGAAATCTCGCGCCCGTCGGAAGTCGTTTCGGTGGGTGACGTGATCTGGGTGTCGCCCGTGTTCGGCGACGAGAAGAAGAACCCCACGCATTACGCGCTGGAGCAGATGCCGGCGGTGAACGGCGCCGCCATGGCGCTCGATCCGCATACCGGCCGCGTTCTCGCGATGCAGGGTGGCTTGAGCTTCGGCATGTCGGAGTTCAACCGCGCGGTGCAGGCGCTGCGCCAGCCGGGCTCTTCCTTCAAGCCCTTCGTCTATGCCGCAGCGCTCGACAAGGGCTTCACGCCGTCGTCGCTGGTGCTCGATGCGCCCTTCGTGCTCGACCAGGGCCCGGGCCTCGGCCTCTGGAAACCGGAAAACTACGAGCGCCGTTTCTACGGACCCTCGACGCTGCGCTTCGGTCTCGAACATTCGCGCAACCTGATGACGGTGCGCCTCGCGCAATATGTCGGCCCGGAAAACGTCTCCGCCTATGCGCGACGCTATGGCGTTGCCGACAACATGCCTGCCGTGCTTTCCATGTCGCTCGGTGCGGGCGAGACCACGCTCATGCGCATGGTCGGGGCCTATGCCGTCTTCGACAATGGCGGCAAACGCGTACCGCCGACGCTGATCGACCGCGTGCAGGACCGCTTCGGCCGCACCGTCTATCGCAATGACGAGCGCCCCTGCAGCACCTGCACGCAGGACTGGGAAGAAGCCGTTGCCGCCGCCGCGCGCCGCAACCCGCAAAATCCGGAGCCCGTCATGCCGCCGGAATTGCCCGACAACCGCGAACAGGTGTCGAGCCCGCAAACCGCCTATCAGGTCACCTCGATGCTCGAAGGCGCGGTGCTGCGCGGCACGGGCGGCGCGGCGCGCAAGGTGGGCGTACCGCTTGCCGGCAAGACTGGCACCACGAATGACGGCAAGGATGCCTGGTTCATCGGCTATTCGCCCAATCTCGTGGTCGGTGTTTTCATCGGCTTCGACGAGCCGCGCCCCCTCGGTCGCGCCGAGACGGGCGGTCGCGCCGCCGCGCCGATCTTTGCGAACATCATGCAGCGCGCGATCGGCGGCAAACCGGCGATCCCCTTCCGCATGCCGCCGGGCCTCTCGCTCGTGAAGGTCAACCTGAAGACGGGCAAGCTCGCCGATGGCGAGGGCTCGGGCGTGATCCTCGAAGCCTTCAAGCAGGGCACGGAGCCGCAGCTCGATTCATCCGCCCCGGGCGTCAGCCTCTTCGGCAATGTGCCGGTGGTGACGGAAGAGTCCTCCGGCGCGGACAATTCTTTCGAGGATGGCGTGCTGGACGGCAGCGGCGACGTGCCGCCCGGCATGGCGGGCCCGGCCAACGACAATCAGCAGGCGGACGGCCTGCGCGGGCCGGACGGCGAGACGCTGCCCTTCGGCGTGGCGATCCCGGAAGGCGGCGTGCCGACCGACCGCATTCCCGGCGCGCAGGAGGAAGAACCGGCGCGCCCCGGCGGCGGCTATGCCTCCGGCGGCGGGCAGGGCGGCGATGTCGGCTCCGGCACGGGCGGGCTCTACTGACATACGATGCGATCATTCTGGGCGCAGGCGGGGCAGGCCTCTTCTGCGCGATGACGGCGGGGCGGCGCGGGCGCCGCGTCCTCGTGATCGATCATGCGAAAAAGCCCGCCGAGAAAATCCGCATCTCCGGCGGCGGGCGCTGCAACTTCACCAATATCCACACCAGCCCGAAGAACTTCCTCTCGGACAATCCGCGCTTCTGCATCTCCGCTCTCGCGGGCTTCAAGCCTGCGGAT
The DNA here is from genome assembly GCA_019635955.1 of Parvibaculum sp. Lineage (GTDB taxonomy): Bacteria > Pseudomonadota > Alphaproteobacteria > Parvibaculales > Parvibaculaceae > Parvibaculum. Next base: position 218 of record JAHBYL010000097.1, on the reverse strand, counting down.
TTCATCGCGCTGGTGGAGGCGCACGGCATCGCCTGGCACGAAAAGACGCTCGGCCAGCTTTTCTGCGATGGTTCTTCGCAACAGATCATCGCCATGCTGCTTGCCGAATGCGGCAAGGCAGGCGTCACCATCTCGCTCGAGACGGAGATAAGGAGCGTTGCGAAAGGCGGGGCGGGCTTCACTGTCGAAACATCGAAGGGGCGCTTCGCCGCGCCCGG
>JAHBYL010000096.1 GCA_019635955.1 Parvibaculum sp. | reverse complement strand
CGGCTCGTCAAGCGCCAGGCGGCATTTGCGGCGATGCGCAGACTTGATGCGCATGGATAATGCGCATAGTCTATGCGCATGGCAAAGAAAGCGGTCAATCTCTCCATCGATGCGGAGCTTCTGGCAAAGGCGAAGGCGGCGCGCCTGAACCTGTCGGCGCTTCTCGAGGAAGCCCTGTCCGCGCAGGTGCGGGCGGAGCAGGAAAGACGCTGGCGGCAGGAGAACAAGGTCGCCATCGACGCTGCCAACGGCTTCGCGGAAGAACATGGCATCTTCGGCGAGGATTTCCGGTCCTTCTGATGGCGGCCTTGGACATCCATACCAATCCCGAGCCGCGAACGCGTGGGGCCATGCCCTATGTCATTGAACTTCAGGCAAATCTTCTCAGCGATCTCAACACGCGGCTTGTGGCGCCGCTCGCACCCGCGCAGTTCTACCGGGGCGCGATAGCGCGCCTCAACCCCGTGATCGACATTGGGGGCGAGCCGCATGTGCTCATAACGCATCAAATGGCGGCGCTGCCTGAACGGCTTCTCGCCGCGCCGCCCATTGCCAATGCGGAGGCGCATCGCTACGACATCGTCGCCGCGGTCGATTTCCTCGTCACCGGCATCTGAAGGAGAAAGCCATGAGCCGTTTTTTCGGGAAGGTCTGTCAGAACGGCTATGTGGTGCGCGACATCGAAGCCGCGCTGAAGCATTGGACGGAAGTGATGGGCGTCGGCCCGTTCTTCTATATCGACCGTGTGAAATGCGACTGGTTCACCTACAAGGGCAAGCCCTCGCCCGTCGAAATGAGCATCGCGCTTGGCAACACAGGCGATCTCCAGATCGAACTCATCCAGCAGCGCAACGACGCGCCCTCCATGTATATGGATTTCCTGAATGCAGGAAACGAAGGGCTGCAGCACATGTCCTACTGGAGCATGGACTATCAGGCGGATTACGACCGGGCCATCGCAGCCGGCTACAAGGTCGGCCATGAAGGCCAGATCGGCGGGGAACAGGGCCGCTTCGTCTATTTCGACACGGAGACGCATCCCGGCACGGTGATCGAGATGTCGGACATTTCCGGCGGCAAGGGCAAGTTCTTCGAACATATACGCAAGGCCGCGATCGGCTGGGACGGCAGCGAGCCGGTGAGGATCGTCCGCTGACGGACGACCCCCTGCCGGCAGTTCTTCAGCCGCAATAGATGCGGGTGACGATCTCTTCCTCGTTCACATCGACATTGAGACGATCCGGACGAAAATCCTTCGTCACGGCAGTGCCAGGCCGGATGATGCGGATGGTGGCGACACCCTCGCCCGCGTTGATATCGCCTTCGGCCTCGGCGAAGGGCCGGCCAACCCAGACACCACCCAACGCATCGGCCGCTGCCTGACATCCGGTAGCCGCCTCATCGGCACTTTCGCCTGCCGCCACGCCGCCTTCGGGCAGCGCGCTCTCGGGCATGTCGCTTTCCGGCATGGTGCTTTCGGGCAAACTGCCTTCCGGCAGTTCGGCTACGGTTTCCTCGCCGGTTTCAGTGGATGCCTGTTCATCCGAATTCTGGTCGCAGGCCGCGAGCACAATCAGGGAGCCCATTGCCAGAGCGGCGGCGAGGGGCTTCAGCACATGTTTCATTCTTCGTTCCCTTCCGGTTCAGGCGGGCGGCGCCCGCGGGAGCAGAAAGCCCCGCGATTGTGGCACAAGCATGGTGAAGGGCTTGAAATCCGGACATTATAGTGTATATACACTCAAAATGGTTGGAGGCGGCACATGGCGCATATGTCTGACAATCGGAACGGCAGCGAGCATCCCGATATTCTGCGCTGGCGCGAGGGCGCCCCAGGGAGGGCGGGAGACGTGCCCCTCGACAGGGAGGCGCTTCGCGCGCTGATGCTCGAATGCGGCGCCGACGATTGCGGCTTTGTCGAGGTGACGAACCCGGCCCTTGCCGATCAGCAGGCCTGGATATCGGCGCTGCTGCCGGGCGCAAAGACGCTTGTCAGCTTCGTCGTCCGGATGAACCGCGACACGGTGCGCACATCGGTCCGGTCGGTGGCAAATGAGGAATTCCACCAGACCTATGACGATGTGAACCATGTCGCGCGGCGCGCAGTGCGGCGCCTTGAGGAAATGGGCATTGGGGCGGTCAATCCCGCCGCCGCCTTCCCGATGGAAGCGCAGGCCTATCCCGCCGGCATGCGCGTCATCTCGCACAAGCCGATCGCAGAGGCGGCGGGCCTCGGCAAGATGGGGCTCCACCGCAATGTGATCCATCCGCGCTTCGGCAGTTTCATCCTGCTCGGCACCATCGTCATCGACCGCGAAATCGAGAACTATTCGAGCCCGCTCGATTATTCGCCCTGTCTCGACTGCAAGCTCTGCGTCGCGGCATGTCCGGTGGAGGCGATCGGCATGGACGGCAGCTTCAATTTCTCCGCCTGCTACACCCACAATTACCGCGAATTCATGGGCGGTTTCGTGGACTGGGTGCATGAGGTGGTTGAGGCCAAAGACGCAGACGATTATGACGCGCGCGTCAGCCCCGGCGAAAGCGTTTCCATGTGGCAGAGTCTTTCCTTCAAGCCCGGCTACAAGGCGGCCTATTGCCTGAGCGTCTGCCCTGCGGGTTCCGACGTGCTCGGGCCTTACGTCGAAGACAAGGTCGAATATCGCAAGCGCATCCTCGATCCGCTGCTTGCGAAGCCAGAAACCGTCTATGTGCTCAAAAACTCGGATGCGGAAGAAAGCGTGCCGCAACGCCTCAAGACCAAGGAAGTGAAACTCGTCGACTACAACATTCCTTCCGACAATCCCTTCTCGTTCCTGTTCGGCCTGACGCTGACATTCCAGCGCCGCAAGGCGCGGGGGCTCGATGCCACGCTCGCCCTCACCATCTCCGATCACGGGCCCATGGAAGCCGCGATCCGCATCCGCAAGTCGCGTGTCGAGATCGGCTTCGCCGCCGCAGAGAACCCGGATGCCTCGCTTCAGATCGGCTGGCCGCTGCTCTACCGGATTTTCCGGGACGGGATTTCGCTTGAGGATGCGGTGGCCGAAGGGGCAGTCCTGACAGGCGACATGCAAAAGGCGGACGCTATCCGCCGCTGCTTCCCGGTCTACAGGCTGCGCGACTGAGCGGCCGAAGTCAGATCTTCGCGATCAGCTGATGGAGGGACTTCTTCACATCGGGCCAGTTCGGCCCCAGCGCTGCCTCGACTTCCGATTGGGCTTCGCGCCAGAGAGGAAGCGCCTGGGTGAGCTTCCGGCGTCCCGCCTTTGTGAGGCGAAGGCCGAGCGAGCGGCCTTCGCCGCTCGGTGCGCTTTCGATGAGGCCTTCGTCTTCGAGCAGCTTCACATTGCGCACCAGGCTCGAGCGCTCAAGCGCCAGCAGGTCGGCAAGCGCCGTCAGCGACTTCACCTTCTCCTCGGCCACGGCGGTGAGCAGCGTGAACTGCGTGATCTTCAGGCCGACGGGCCGCAGGGCCTTGTCGTAAAGACGAGTGAGCTTTCGGGCCGCCATGCGGGCGCGCAGCGCTGCGCAATTTTCCCTGACTTCGGCTTCGAGACTGGCGGTGAGGGCGGCGGTGCCGGACATGAGCGCGATCCTTGTTGCAGTTACACGCTAATGTCCGGCGCCCTTAGTGGCAAGTATCAGCCGCAGAAGATGCGGACGATATTGCGGTCCTCGCCGAGCTCGACATTGAGCCGGTCGGAGCGGTAGTCCATGGTCACGGCGTCGTTCGGACCGAAGACGCGGATCGTCGCCACGCCCTCGCCGGCCCGCACCGTCTCCTCGGCTTCCGCCCAGGGACGGCCGACCCAGACGGCGAGCGCCTCGGCCGCCGCCTTGCAGCTCGCCTCGGTCGCTTCCATGGCGCCTTCGACATCGACGGCATCGCCCTCGACGGCCGCTTCCTCGCCGATCGCTGTTTCCGGCGACGCCGCATTCTCCGCCTGGTCTTCCGAAGACTGATCGCAGGCCATCAGCGCAACCGCCGCAATGGCAAGCAATCCCATCGTCACTTTCTTCATGATCATCTCCCTTATTCCGCCGCACTCGAACCCTGGTTCACCTGGGCCTTGGCGACCGATGCCTTTACCACCGGAATCTCGTGATCCGCGAGCGGCTTCATCCAGTTCTTCCGCTTCAGCGCCGCCTCAATGTAGGGCGCGAGTTCGGCCTGCTTCTTCGCTTCGCGGGCGGCCACCTCAGCCTTGAACTCCGGCATGACTTCCTTCGCGAAAAGTTCAAGCGACTCGCAGATATGGGCATGCTTGTTGCGGCCCGCCTGCTGCATGAAGATCACCTGGTCAACGCCTGCGTTCTGGAAGGCCCTGAGATGCGCGCGCATGTCATCCGGCGTGCCGATGCCGGTCGCAATGGCATCCGCGCGTTTGGCGGCATCGACCACCTCCTGCGTGCGGTTGCCGCGCGCCCTGATGTAGTCGCCCCAGATATTCGTGCGGCCCGGCACCGTGTCATGCGCGACAAGCGCATTGAGCGCGTAGCCGAAAAATTCGAAGCCTTCGTGGCCGCGGCGGATTGCTTCCTCGCGGTCATGGTGCAGCGAGAAGTTCGACACCATGGCAATATTCGCATTCACGCTGTGACCGATGGGCCGGCATTCTTCCGACTTGATGATGCCGTAATAGATTTCCGACCAGTGATGCGCTTCTTCCGGATCGAGGAAGGAGAAGGCAAGCGCGCCCAGCCCAAGCGATGCCGCCACCTTGATCGTGTCGCGATTGGTGCAGGCCATCCACATGGGCGGATGCGGGCGCTGCACCGGCTTCGGCAGCACGTTGCGGCAGGGCATGGAGAAATACTTTCCTTCGAAGCCCGGATAGGGATCGAGCACCATCATGTTCGCGATCTGCTCGCCGGCCTCGATCGCCATGGCGCGCTTTTCCTTCGCCGGAATATTGAAACCGCCAAGTTCGAGCCGCGTTGCACCCTCGCCGATGCCGAATTCGACGCGGCCATTCGACATGATGTCGAGAGTGGCGAGACCTTCGGCCGTGCGGGCCGGATGATTGTAATTCGGAATGACCTGGCGGATGCCGTGACCGAGACGAATGTTCTTCGTGACGGAGGCCGCCGCGGCCAGGAAGACCTCCGGCGCGGAGGAATGGGAATATTCGTCGAGGAAGTGATGTTCCACTTCCCAGGCGTGATCGAAGCCGAGCTTGTCCGCCAGGACGATCTGCTCCAGCGCTTCGTGGAAAAGCCGCGCCTCGTCGCCCTCGTTCCAGGGCTTCGGCAGTTGCAGTTCGTAGAAGACTCCGAATTTCATGTGACGCCCTCCCGCGTGCCGCATGCCTCGCGCGACCGCACGGGCATGTCTGTTCTGGTATCGATGGGAGGAAGTCTAGACGGCAAACGGGACCGCGGCGAGAGCGCAGCTCGCGCTCCCGCCATTTCTTGCGATCATCTCGCCGGTTGCCGTTCCGTCAATGCAGGTCGCGGGCGGAAGACGGTCCGTCGGGACGGCGAGCGGAACGAAGCGCAAGCTCCTTCTCGGCAGCCACACGGCGAGGCGAGCTTGCATCGCTCCGGGCGATCGTCCGCAGTTCGTCTTCCGGCATGAGGCGCATATCGATCGGGCCGATGGCCTCGACCACGTCGCGCATCACATGCTGGGACTCATAAAAAGATCTTTTCCGGTGCGAGCGGCCAGTCAGCCGTCGCAAGAGAGTCGTAATAGACATTATGTCACCGGCCTTGTCTCAGACGATTGCCTCGTCGAATCGCGGCGCCCCGACACCCTGCCAGTCCCCTCCAACACGCAGGGTCCGACTAACTTTCTCGTAAGGCCCAACACTACACCACCGACCGGAATAGCACCAGATGACGCACACGAACTTCTTGGCTTGTGACAAGAGCGTTGCGGATTCGCCGCCCGCGGGCGAATGGCGTTCGGACCGGCTTGGACTACAATCCAGAAATTGGACGGTTGTTGGGCGGGAAGTGTAATTTTTCGAGACGCTTACGGCCGTTACGGAGCCATCTGCCGCAGGGCCGCTTCACCGGAGACAAGAAAACATGACCGCCCCTCTTCAAATCGCCCATCGCGGCGGCGCCGGGCTCTGGCCGGAAAACACGATGGCGGCATTTTGCCGCGCCATCGAGGCGGGCGCCGACGGAATCGAACTCGACGTGCATCTTACGAAGGACGGCGAGCTCGTGGTGCATCACGATGAAAGCCTGAAGCCCGCCATTGCGCGCGGCGCGGATGGCGCATGGCTCGTCCGGCCGACGCCGCTGCTGAAGGCGCTCACCTATGACGAACTTCGCGCCTATGATGTCGGGCGGCTGCGGCCGGGCGCCGGCTATGCGGCGCGCTATCCCGAACAGACGGGCTTCGACGGGGAGCGCGTGCCGCTGCTTGCAGATGTCTACCGTCTGGTGAAAGAAACCGCGAAGCCTCGGTTCCGGCTCTATGTCGAACTCAAGACGGCGCTGCTCGACCTCACGCAGTCGGCCGATCCCGTCGCACTTGCCGATGCGGCTGTTGCACTCACCCGCGAACACGGGCTTGAGGAGACGGTGACATTCGTCTCCTTCGACTGGCGGGCACTCAGGCGCGCGAAGGAACTCGCACCCCATATTCTCAATGCCTTCACGACGCTGCCCTTTTTCCAGATCGATCCCGAAGACGCTTCCGCTGCCCGCGACGAGCCGGGATCGGAGGACGATCTCATCCGCCAGGCGTCGGCCGCCGGCGCGCCATGGGCTGCGGGCTATGACTGGCGCGGACAGAAGGGCGCGACATTTGCCGAGCGAATGCTTCGCGCCATTGCGTCCGGCCCTGCCGATGGCTGGTTTTCCTGGCATGGCGATGTGACGGCGGAAGCGGCGGCGCTGGCGCGCGAACTCGGTCTCGCTGTTTCCTGCTGGACGGTCGACGAGGAAGCCGAGATGAAGCGGCTTGCGGGGCTCGGCGTCGAGGCGATCCTCACCGACAGGCCCGACCGGCTCGCCCGCGTGCTGGTGGCATGAAAAAGGCCCGGTCGTGCGACCGGGCCTTTTTGTTCGCTCAAGTTCGTTCGCTCGGAGCTGGCGGCCTTATTTCGGCGCCAGCACCATGATCATCTGCCGGCCTTCAAGGCGGGGATAGAGTTCGACCTTCGCGATCTCCTCCACCTGCTCCTTCACGCGGTTCAGAAG
>JAHBYL010000095.1 GCA_019635955.1 Parvibaculum sp. | reverse complement strand
GCGACGCCGGAAAAGCCGAGCGAGCCCAGCGCGCCTTCGATTGCCTTGCCTTGCGGGTCCAGCACGCCGTTCTTCAGCGTGACCTTGATGCGCGCTTTCATGCTTCCTCGTCTCTACCTTTCATTTGTCATTGCCGGGCCCTCCTTTAATTTCAAGGAGGCCGGCAATCCAGGGCCGCTTGTGTTGAGTTTGCGGCACTGGATGCCCGGCCACCTTAAGAGTTTAAAGGTGGGTCCGGGCATGACGTCCGCCTAGGGCGAACGTCATTTCACCAGCGTGGGGCCGCGGCGCTTGGGCTCCGTCTCGACGAGAACGCCGAGGCGCCGCGCCACTTCCTGATAGGCTTCGACGAGGCCGCCCATGTCGCGGCGGAAACGGTCCTTGTCGAGCTTGTCGTTGGTGCGCGTATCCCAGAGGCGGCAGCAATCGGGGCTGATCTCGTCGGCCAGCACCACGCGCACCATCTCGCCTTCATAGAGGCGGCCGAACTCGACCTTGAAGTCGACAAGGCGGATGCCGATGCCGAGGAAGAGGCCGGTCAGGAAGTCGTTGATGCGCAGGGCCAGCGCCATCATGTCGTCGATTTCCTGCGGCGTTGCCCAGCCAAAGGCCGTGATGTGCTCTTCGGAGACCATCGGGTCGTGCAGCTCGTCGTTCTTGTAATAGAACTCGATGATGGAGCGGGGCAGCACCGTGCCCTCGTCGATGCCGAGCTTCTTGGAAAGCGAACCGGCGGCGACATTGCGCACCACCACTTCCACGGGGATGATCTCGACTTCGCGGATCAGCTGCTCGCGCATGTTGAGCGCGCGGATGAAATGGGTCGGCACGCCGATCTCGTTCAGCTTCGTGAAGATGTATTCCGAGATGCGGTTGTTGAGGACGCCCTTGCCGTCGATGACCTCGCGCTTCGTGGCGTCGAAGGCGGTCGTGTCGTCCTTGAAATGCTGGACGAGCGTGCCCGGTTCCGGGCCTTCGTAAAGCACCTTCGCCTTGCCTTCATAAACGCGTCTGCGCCGGCTCATGTCATGAATTCCAATCGGTTAGCCCGGATGGCAGGTCCGGGGCTGGCGGGGGCTCATTCCGCATGGGTGTCGAGGGCCGCCTCGCGGCGGAAGGGGCCGGAGCGGCTCTGGAATCGCCCCTTCGGCGAGCGCAAGGTAACTCAAGGCCGAACGCGATACAATGAAGCTCTATTGCGCCGCAACTGGCCGAAAAACCGCCCCGAAATCAGGAGGTTAGACATTTCGCCGCGGAATGGGCGGATGGCGCCGATGGCGGTTGATTTGAATTCGGCGGCCCGCTATGCCTAGGGCCAAATCCGGGTGTTCCCGACGCCGGGACCCGCCATCAGATCAATTACGGAGTGCCAGCTTCCATGTCCAGCTTCGACAAGCGCGAGGAAGGTTTTGAAAAGAAGTTCGTTCATGACGAGGAGCTTCGCTTCAAGGCAAATGCCCGCCGCAACAAGCTGCTCGGCCTCTGGGCCGCAGAGAAGCTCGGGCTCGCCGGCGCGGAGGCGGAAGCCTATGCGCAGGACGTGGTTGCCTCGGACCTCAAGGAAGCCGGCGACCAGGACGTGTTCGACAAGGTTCGTGCCGATTTCGACGCCAAGGGCGTGCAGCAGTCGGACCACCAGCTTCGCCGCACCATGGACGAGCTGATGGACGAGGCGATCCGCCAGATCAAAGGCTGACGTTTACTTCTCTTCGAATATCGAGATGCAGCCGAGGAGCAAAATCTCGCCGGCGGTCGCGCCTTCCATGGGCAGGTGCACAATCTCGAGTTCCAGGAAATCCCGGTTTATGCCGCAAAGGCGGCCTCGCGTGATGTGGGGCCGCCTTTCGCGCGTGACGAGCCGGTAGATCTGCGCGTCATGCGCGACATGGTCGGGGTGGTACAGCTCGCCGATCGACAGGCCGGTCGGGTCGAAATCGAGCCAGCGTGTCAGCGTGGTGCCTACAACGCGAAGGCGCCAATCCTCCCCATCCGGGTCGAGCGGCTCCAGCACGAAGACGCTCGGCAGGAAAGAGGCGGCCTCGCGGCAGGGCAGGTCCGTGCGGCGGAGAAGGCGGCCGTCAACGCAGCGGCTTTTCCAGAATTCGAAGAGTTTGATGGACTGGGCATGTTGAGGTGCGTCGATCGGGACGACATTCGTCTCGATGCGCGTCACGAAGCCGGGCAATGCATATGCGCCGGGGCGGGCATCCACCAGCATGAGCCTGTCCTTCTCCCAAGCGGGGCCCGATAGAGGCCTCGCCCCGACATTCTCAAGGGCAAGCCATAAAAAGCTGTTAAGTCCCCGGGGCGTCCGGTCCGGCCTTGCCCGCCGCTGCCGCCAATATGACGGCGAAGCTCGAGGCGGCGGTTTCGCGGGCGTCATGCTCGCTCAACCCGGCAATCTCGTTGGTGGCCGTTTCGCGCAGGCGGTGCATGGCGGCCCAGGCCACTGTTTCAATGGCGAGGCGCGCGGCGAGCGTCTGTCCGGGGGCCGGGGCGTCTGAAGAACCGGCGAATTTCACGGCTATTCCGGCTAACTGGTCGCGGTGGCGGGCGCGCAGGTCGAGCGCATGCAACCGCTCGAAGGCCGGAACTTCCTTCGCACAGCGGTCGACCAGCCAGATGGCGCGGCGGGCGTCGTGCAGCATGTCATAGAGCTCGCGGCCGATATTGCGGAGCACATCCATGTCCACCCTTGCGCCGGGGGCGGCGGCCGCGTCGAAAGAGGGCCAATGGCGGACTTCCTTCACGCGGGCGGCGAAGGTTTCCGCCGTGGCCGCGATGCCCGGATCGGCGAGGGGGAGGGCGAGGTCCGCAAGCGGGCGGGCGCAGACCTTCAGGATGGCGAGGTGGAGCAAGGCCTCCTTGCTCGAGACATAGAGATAGAGCGTGCCAGCGGAGACGCCGGCGGCCTTCGCCACATCCGCCATCTGGGTGCGCCGGAGGCCTAGTTCGGAGAAGCAGGCGATGGCGGCTTCGGCAATGTCTTCAAGCTTTACTGCGGTTTTCTTCCGGGCCATGGGGCCGGGTTCTCCTTCTCCAGCGCTCCGTTTCACGTGAAGCAGCACAAATCACCTTGACTCTGGATATTAAATGAATGATTCATTCAGTCAATTTATTTCATGGAGGATGCCATGCGTCGCGGATCATGGGTGTTGCTTGCGGTTCTCCTGGCCGGGCTGGTTGCCTGGCCGGTGCCGTCGAAGGCCGGGGAGGGGTGGCTCCATTATGGCGGCGATGCCCGAGGGAACCGCTATTCGGCGGCGGAGGAGATCACCACCGGGAACGTGAAGCGCCTCAGCGAGGCCTGGACTTATCGCACGGGCGACATGGAAGCCCATGCCGAAGACATGAAGCACAGCGCATTTCAGGCGACGCCGATCCTTTTCTCGGAATCGCTGATCTTCTGCACGCCGTTCAACGAGGTGATTGCGCTCGATCCCGGCACCGGCGCGGAGAAGTGGCGCTACGACCCGAAGATCAAGACGGGATACCGGCCGGGCAACCAGTTCGTCTGCCGCGGCGTGACGCCATGGGTGGATGCCGCTGCGGCGCCGGACGGGCTTTGCGCCGCGCGGATTTTCATGGGGACGGTGGATGCGCGGCTGGTCGCGCTCGATGCAGGAACGGGGCAGCCCTGCCTCGGTTTCGGCATGGACGGCGAAGTGCGGATCGATCCCGGCATGGAACTGCAATGGCCCGGCGAATTCCAGATCACCTCGCCGCCTTCGGTAGCGAATGGCGTCGTCGTTGTCGGCTCGTCGATCAGCGACAATCGCCGCGCCGATGCGCCGAAGGGCACGGTGCGGGCCTTCGATGCGCGCACGGGAAAGCCCTTGTGGGCGTTCGATCCGGTGGTGCGCGGGGCGAAAGACCATCCCGAAAGCTGGCCGCGCGGCGGCGTGGCGGAGCGCACGGGACATGCGAATGTCTGGGCGCCGATCGCGGCGGACGAGGCGCGGGGACTCTTCTTCCTGCCGACTTCCTCGCCATCGCCCGACTTCTTCGGCGGAATGCGCGCGGGCGATAACCGATATGCGAATTCCGTGGTAGCGGTGGAAGCGGCAGACGGCAATGTCCGCTGGCATTTCCAGACCGTGCATCACGACGTATGGGACTACGATCTTCCGGCGCAGCCGAACCTCGTCACGCTGCAGCGCGACGGCAAGCCGGTCGACGCCGTGGTGCAGGTAACGAAGCAGGGCTTCGTTTTCGTGCTCGACCGCGATACCGGCGAGCCGATCTTCGAGGTCGAAGAGCGGCCCGTGCCGCAGGACGGCGCGGCAGGCGAGTTCCTCTCGCCGACGCAGCCTTTCCCCGTGGCGCCGCCCCCGCTCGTACCGCAGACGCTGACGGCGGACGAGGCCTGGGGGCTCACTTACTGGGACCGCAAGGCCTGCCGCGAGAAGATCGCCGCAGCGCGCTCCGAAGGCATCTACACGCCGCCCTCCGCGCGAGGGACGATCATGTATCCCTTCACGGCGGGCGGGGCGAACTGGGGCGGGGCGGCCTATGACGCCGCGACGCAGACACTCTACATCAATACGAACCGTGCTGCGCATCTCATCACGCTGATCCCGTCGGAGAATTACGAGGCGGCGAAGGCGGCGGAACCCAATGAAGAGATTTCGCCGCAGGCGCCGACGCGATGGGCGGTGAAGCGCGAACTCCTGCTCTCGCCGCTCGATCTTCCCTGCACGCCGCCGCCCTGGGGGATGCTCACCGCCGTCGATCTTTCCGAAGGCGCGATCAAATGGGAAAGCGTGCTCGGAACGGTGCGCGACATTGCGCCGGTTCCCTTGCCCCTCAAATGGGGCGTGCCGAATTTCGGCGGCCCGATCGTGACGGCGGGCGGCGTCGTCTTCATCGGCGCGACGATGGACAACTACCTGCGCGCCTTCGACGCCGCTTCCGGCGAGGAGCTCTGGAAGGGCCGTCTTCCCGCAGGCGGGCAGGCGACGCCCATGACCTATGTCTGGGAGGGCAAGCAATATGTCGTCATCGCGGCGGGCGGCCACTCGCGCGCGGGGACGACGCTTGGCGACTATGTGAAGGCTTATGCGCTGCCGGAATAGTCTAATCCGCTTGTAACTCCGCCATGTCTCCCCGCAGAATTGTCCGACAAGAACAACAGAGCGGGGAGACGGCCATGAGCGGTTACAAGAACGTGACGATCGAGAAGCGCGGCGCGGTGGCGCTGGTGCGTTTCGACCGCAAGGGCGCGCGCAATGCCTTCAATCAGGAAACGATCCTTGAGCTGACGGATGTGGCGCGGCGCTTTCAGGACGATCTCGATACGCAGGCCGTGGTGCTGACGGGTACTCCGGAGGCTTTCTCGGGCGGCATCGACCTCAAGGAACGGGCAAGCCGGGCGGTGACGGCGGGGACCGACCTCGAACTTCGGCAGGTCTATTATCGCGGCGTGAAGCTCTGCCAGGCCTGGGAGGACATGCCCCAGGTTACCGTTGCCGCCATCGAGGGCATGGCGGTGGGGGCTGGCGTGGCATTGCCGCTCGCGCTCGACTGGCGCGTGATGGGCAAGAATGCCTTCCTCTACGTGCCGGAAGTGAAGATCGGCATCAACCTGCAATGGGGCGCGCTGCCGCGGCTCATCACGCTGGTGGGACCGGCGCGTGCAAAGCGCATCTGCATTCTCTGCGAGCGCATGAGCGCGGAACATGCGCTCGACTGGGGGCTCGCCGACGAGATCGCCGAGGACGGGCAGGTGGTCGAGAAGGCGCTGGAGCTTGCGTCGGCTGCCGCGTCGATGCCGGCGCCGGCGGTGCGCATGGTGAAGGAGGCGGTCAATGCGACCGCCTATGCGCTTCACAAGGCGACGAGCTATGCCGATGCCGACCAGAGTCAGCTGTCGACCAATTTCCGAACGGCGCAAGAAGAGAGCGACAAGTTCGTGAAGGGCAAGAGCTAGTTCAGGCGGTTTCCTTCGCCCGGAGCCGCATCGCGATCTGTTCCAGCGATTGCAGGTGGTTGCCTTCCTTCACGATGTCATAGACGGCGATGTTCATGGCGCGCACCGACTTGCGCACGATCGCGCGCGTCTCGGGATGTTCGTCGAAGTCGATGACGTTGAGGCAGCAGGTGTTCTGGTCGATAGCGGCGAAGGTTTGCAGGCCGGTGCCGAAGGCCCAGCCGATGACCAGACGGTTGATGCCGCCATGCGCGACGAGGGCGAGCGTTTCCCATTCGGGCTCGGCGATGAGACGCTCGAGCGCGCCGACCACACGCGTGTTCACTTCGTCGAAGCTGTCGCCGCCATTGTAGCGGGCGCCGGGCTTTGCGGCATCGCGGAAGGAATAAGCGATGTCATTCAGGTCGAGGATCTTGTCGCGATAGGATGTGTCGCTCTGGAATTCGACGAAATCGGTATGGCGTTCGACGGGCAGATTGCGGCCCGCGAGGATCAGCTCCGCCGTTTCGACCGAGCGCGGAAAGGCGGACGCCACGGCGCGGTCGAAGGGGATGTTCGCGAGCGCCTTGCCCGTCATCTCCGCCTGTTCGCGGCCCCAGGGGGTCAACGGCACGGCGGTCGAATCCGCGACGCGGTTGCCTTTGTCATCGACATAGGAGACGTCGCCGTGACGGAACAGATAGATGCGGCGGCGGCGCGAGCCGTCGAAAGCGGTACGAAGCATGGGAGCCCCCGGAAATGACAATCCGCGCAGTATAGGCCGGAATGTGACGGGCGGGTGAAGGTTTACTCCGCCGCCTTGCCTTTGGCTGCCGCCATCGCTTCCTTGCCGAAGACGCGGGCGAAGATCGTGTCGACATGCTTGGTGTGGTAGCCGAGGTCGAAGCGTTCCTCGATGTCGGCGTCGGTGAGGTATTTCTTCACGTCGGCATCTGCCTTCAGCAGTTCGAGGAAGTTGCCCTCGCCGCGCCAGACGGGCATGGCGTTGCGCTGCACGAGGCGGTAGGCATCCTCGCGGCTCGCCCCCTTCTGTGTCAGCGCAAGGAGCACGCGCTGCGAATGGACGAGGCCACCGAGCTTGTCCATGTTCTTCTGCATATTCTCGGGATAGACGAGCAGCTTGTCGATGACGCCGGTGAGGCGGACGAGCGCGAAGTCGAGCGTGACCGTCGCATCCGGGCCGATCATGCGCTCGACGGAGGAGTGCGAAATATCGCGCTCGTGCCAGAGCGCGACGTTTTCCATCGCGGGGATCGCCATGCCGCGCACGAGGCGGGCGAGGCCGGTCAGGTTTTCGGTCAGCACCGGGTTGCGCTTGTGCGGCATGGCGGAAGAGCCCTTCTGGCCTTCCGAGAAATATTCCTCCGCTTCCAGCACCTCGGTGCGCTGCAGATGGCGGATTTCGGTTGCCAGGCGCTCGATCGACGAAGCGATGACGCCGAGCGTCGCGAAGAACATGGCGTGGCGGTCGCGCGGGATGACCTGGGTCGAGACGGGTTCGACTTCGAGGCCGAGCGCCTTGGCGACATGT
>JAHBYL010000094.1 GCA_019635955.1 Parvibaculum sp. | reverse complement strand
GTCGCAGGCGAGTGCCTTCCTGTAGGCATCGGCAAGCGATGCGCCGGTAGCGACGCCGCAGGGGTTCGCATGCTTGATGATGGCGATGGCGGGCGCGAGTTTCGGATCGAATTCGCCGACGAGTTCGAAGGCCGCGTCCGTGTCGTTGATATTGTTGTAGGAGAGTTCCTTGCCCTGAAGCTGGACCGCATTCGCGACGCCGGGGCGGTTTTCGCCCGAGACATAGAAGCTTGCGATCTGGTGCGGGTTCTCGCCATAGCGCAGCGTCTGCTTGAGGCTGCCGCCAAAGGCGCGGTAGGCGGGCGCCGTCTCGCCGATCGCATCGGCCATCCAGTTCGAGATGGCGGCGTCGTAAGCGGCGGTGCGGGCATAGGCCTTCTGGGCGAGCTTCGTGCGCAGCGCGAGCGAGGTACCGGACTTGCCGCGAATTTCCGAGAGCACCGCCTCGTAATCCGCCGCGTCGACCACGACCGCGACATAGGCATGGTTCTTCGCCGCGGCGCGGATCATGGCTGGGCCGCCAATGTCGATGTTCTCGACGCAATCATCGTAGGAGCCGCCCTTCGCCACCGTTTCCTCGAAGGGGTAGAGATTGACGACGAGAAGGTCGATACCGCCGATGCCATGTTCCTTCATCGAGGCGGCATGGGCCTGATCGTCGCGGATCGCGAGCAGCCCGCCATGGACTTTCGGATGCAGCGTCTTCACGCGGCCATCCATCATTTCGGGAAAACCCGTCAGGTCCGACACATCCTTCACCGGCAGCGCCGCATCCTTGATCGCCTTCGCCGTGCCGCCGGTCGAGACGAGTTCGACGCCCGCCTCGTGCAGCGCGCGGGCGAATTCGGCGAGGCCCGTCTTGTCGGAAACGGAAAGGAGAGCGCGACGGACGCGCTGGATATCGGCGGCCTGGGGATGGGCTTTGGCGGTGGGCATGGGAGGCTCCGGTCGGCGGGCGGAAGGATGGCCGGGGCAATAGCATGAAGCGGCGAGGGGGCCAAGGCTGCGCTCGGGACGCTCAAGCTGAATTGGCTCCATTGCCTTTACCTCAAAGGTTATCGAAAGGCCGGGCGAGGGCAGCTAGGCTTACCGCCCAAGAGCCTGAAAATGCGAGGAAATCCCCATGAGCGCGCTGCCGGACATCTCCTATCTGCCTTTCGCCAATCTGCTTGGCATCGAGCTTGCCGAGGCGACGCCCGACCGCGTGGTGGCGAAGCTGACGGTGCGGAAGGAGCTCTGCACCGTGCCGGACATTCTCCATGGCGGGGCGATCATGTCCTTTGCGGATACGGTGGGAGCGGTCGCGACCGTGCTCAACCTCAAGGGCGGGGCGGCGACGACGACGGTCGAGAGCAAGACGAATTTCCTCGCCCCCGTGCCGATCGGCGATGTGGCGACCGCAACCTGCGAGCCCTTTCACAAGGGCGGCCGGCTGATGGTCTGGCAGACGAAGATCACGCGGGGCGACGGGCGGCTCTGCGCCGTCGTCACGCAGAGCCAGATGGTGCTGGAGCCGAAGAAGAAGGATTAGAGGTTCACGCTATTCCCATAGCCGTCATTGCGAGCGAAGCGAAGCAATCCAGGAGCCACTTGCTCCGCGCATGCCGCCCCTGGATTGCTTCGTCGCTCCGCTCCTCGCAATGACGTGAATCGCGAAATGCAATCACTCCCCCGGCGGCAGGTCGAGGTCGGGCAGTTCGGGCACTTCCTCGTCCTCGCGCTTCGGGTGGCCGGCATTGCGCGTCGAGAGGCGGCGCCAGGCCCAGTTCACCCGCGCCTCGCCGCGGAAGACGCGGCCCATGACGACGATCTGCTCGGCGCGGCGGGTGGTGTCGCCGGAGCCGAGATAGACGCTTTCCTCGATCGCGATTTCGCATTCGCCGCCTTCTGCGCGGGCGCGGAACTGCCAGCCATCGCCGTTCGGCAGCAGCACCAGCACATTGGTGCGGTCATGCGCGAGGGAGAGGCGTGCATCGGGGTGGATGTGGAAGCGGATCGAGAAGGCGGGATCCTCGACGGGCTTCTGCCAATAGCGGTGCTGCCAGAAGCGGGCGCGCGTCCGGCCTACGGTCTCGAGCCGGTCCTCGCCGCGCAGATCCTCGCCCGTCGCCGACAGGAAGAGGCGGCGGCAATGAAGCAGGCCGAAAAGGCCGACATAGCCGTCATGGCTGGTTTCGAGCCAGATGCCGGCCTCGTTCTCGTTGCGGCGGCTTTCGACGGCGACGGGGCCTTCCATGATGCGCGCGCCGAGCAGCATGCGCGAGATTTTCCCCTTCAGCATGCGCGCCGACGATGTGTCGGCGAGCACGAGCGTCGAATGGGCGGCGGTGGCACGGCTCGCGGCCTCCCAGTCGGGGCCGAGCACTTTCGTCGCGCCGCAATTCACGATCATGCGGGCGCGGCCGGCGCTCATCTCGAAGGAGAGGCAGCCGGCATGGGCCTCATGGCTGAAGGGACCGGGGGGCGGCGCGCCCGTATCCATGACGAGGCTGGCGGGGCCCGCGGCGAGGCGCTGATAGCCCGAATGCGGGGCAAAGCCGAAGGGCTTTCCCTTCGCATCGTCGCGCTCGAGCGCCGCATCGATGGCGCCGTCCGGACCCTCGGTCGAACCGTTGAACAGCGCGAGCCGCCCGTCGCCATGGCGGAAGAAGCGGAGCATCGGCGTCATGCGGTCGATCGCATCCTGTACGGGCTTCGGCACTTCGATGCGGCGCGCGGTCAGGGCGTCGCGAAGCGAGAGAAGATCGAGCAGGATCGAAAGCTGCGCCGAAGGATTGCGGCTCACATGGCCGCCATCGGCGAGGATCTGCCGGTCGAGCTCTCGGCAGAGAAGCGCGACGCCCTTCTTCAGCCGCTTGTGGCCTTCGGAAAGGCAGAGGCCGGAAAAGGCAAGGCCCATGGCGGCGGTGATGCGCGGCTCGCCGGCCGGCGCAATCGAGGCGACACGGGCGAGGTGGCGCGCCTGCCGCGCCATGTTGCGCAAGAGCGTCGAGCGGTAGACGAGGTCGGTGCCGTCGATGATGAGCGCGCCATTCGCAACCCACGAGGTGAGGCGGCGGCCGATCACCTGCGGGCGCCATGCAATCTCGTGCCAGTCGCCTTCCGTCTCGATCCAGTCGGCGACGAGCTTCTGCGCGTAGCGGCGCGCGGCATCGCCGTTGTTCGCGTCATGCGCGGTGGTGAAATGGCGCAACCAGGAAAAACCGTGAAGTTCCTCCGACCAGCGCTCGCTTGGCGGATCGGCGGCGAAGGGCGAGGAGCCGCCCGGCGCGCGTACCTGGCCGCCGGGCAGGAACCACCGTCCCTGAAAAAGCGCGTCCGCCGCGCTTGCCCGTCCGGGGCGGAGTTCCGGCGGATAAAGCACCATGTGATCGGGCATGGGGCCGCGCAGCGTCTGCTTGTAGGCCCATGTGTCGAAGGCGCGGGCAAGCGCTGCATTCCGCATACGGATGATCGCCGCGCCCGCGAGATCGCTCAGGCGATTGCCCGCAGGGGCACGGCCATCCCGTCGTCGCTCTCCCGGTCGCGCAGTGGCCATCAAGGCGGCCCTCCCCTCACGCGCCGCGGCTGAAACTCAGGCGCCGCTGCGCAGTCTTTGAATATTCGCCGCATAGGCGGACGGGCCGCCCTTGAAGGTTGCCGTGCCCGCGACGAGCACATTGGCGCCGGCCGCGATGGCGCGGGGCGCCGTTTCGAAATTGATGCCGCCATCGATTTCGAGTTCGACGGCAAGCCCCTCGGCATCGATCCTCTTGCGGATGGTCTCGATGCGGGCGAGCTGGCTCTCGATGAAGCTCTGGCCGCCGAAGCCCGGGTTCACCGACATGACGAGCACAAGGTCGATGTCGTGGAGCAGCGGCCAGAGAAATTCGAGCGGCGTCCCGGGATTCAGCGAGAGGCCGGCCTTGCAGCCCGCCGCCTTGATCGCCTGGATGGTGCGATGGGGGTGCGGCCCCGCTTCCGGATGGAAGGTGATGATATCGGCGCCCGCTTTCGCGAAACCCTCGATATAGAGGTCGACCGGCGAGATCATCAGATGGACGTCGAAGACCTTGTCCGACCAGGGCTTGATCGCCTTCAGCACATCCGGGCCGATGGTGATGTTCGGCACGAAATGACCGTCCATGACATCGACATGGATGTAGTCGGCGCCTGCCTCCGTGATCGCGCGGACCTCCTCGCCCAGACGGGCGAAATCGGAGGCGAGAATGGAAGGGGCAATCTTGATGCCGCTCGGTTTGCCGCTCATCGCTCAAAGCTCTTGTGATAATGATGCCCGCGCACACAGGATTTTGCGGTCGGGCCCTGCTCAGTGATTAACAGCAAGACTCACAAGGCGCAAGAATCGGGAAGCCTGCGGGGATTCGTCATTGCCCGATGAGATGGGCCTTGGCCTCGGGCACGAAGACATAGTCGGCCGGGCCGTCATAGCGGTCGACCCGTACCATGCGATAGGCGTCCCGCTCGAATGTCTTGAAAATCGCATAGCCGAAGGGCTCGAGAATCCCGAAGATCTCCTTGCCGTCCGGCCTGCCGGGAAGCGCCTGCTCGTTTACCTCGAGCATGATCGAAGGGCGGAAGCGGTCGATCGAGGCCAGCGCCCCGCGCAGGAAATGGGGTTCCCAGCCCTCGATATCGGCCTTGATGAAATCAATCCGGCCGATGCCCCGTTCCGCGACGAAGCTGTCCAGCGTCACGAGGCGGACCTCTTCATGGACGGCCTCGCGGTCCGGCCGTTCCGCGCCGAGATGCGAGAGGCCGAAGCCGAGGCTGCCGCGCTTCTTCACGGGGATCGAGAGCGTCATCACGGCCGGCTCGTTCGAGAGGCCGCAGGGCACCACGACCACATTCGCCAGACGATGCAGGAAGAGGGTCTTTCTCAGGATCGACAGGGCATAGGAGCCGGGCTCGAAGGCATAGACGGTGCCGCGCGGCATCGCCTTCGCGAAGAGCTTGGCGTGCTGGCCGGCATGTGCGCCGACATCGATCGCGACGCCATCCTCCGGCAGGAGCGCAGCGAGGCGGCGGCCGAGATCGCGGTGATATTGATAGGCGACCGCCTTGAACAAATGCGCGAGCCAGGTTGCGCGCTGCCTGAGTGTGAGTTTCACCTGCGCCGCCTTCCTGTCACGTCTTCCGCGCCAGCACCTTGAGGCGCGATTTGGGGCTCCAGATGAAGCGGATCACCTCGAAGCCATGGCCGGTGAGGAACCGGCGCATCGCATCGCGCGTGAAGAAGTGGAGATGCTGCGGCGGGAAGACCTCGTGCCACTTCACGAAATCGCGCGGCACGCGCCAATGGCCGGCATCGGGTGTGGTGAGATAGAGAAGCGCGCCGGGCCTGAGCCGCGCCTTCATCGCCTCGACATAGGCATGAGGATCGGGCAGATGTTCGATCACCTCGATCATGAAGGCGAAGTCGAAATCCTTCCAAGCGGGCGGCAGGCTTTCGGGCGAGCCTGCGTGATAATGGCCGCGCGGATATTCGCGCTCGGCAATGCCGACGCTTTCCTCATCGATGTCGACGCCATAGGCATCGAGGCCGAGGCGGGATGCGGCTTCGACGGCCGTGCCGATATTGCAGCCGAAATCGATGAAGCGATTGCCCGGCGCCAAGTGCCTGTAGCGCCTGATCTGCTTCATCGCGCGCAGCACCTTGCGTTCGGCCTTTGCGGCATAATGCTGGTTGGACGAATATTTTTCGTAGATGGCCGCGATCTCGGAAAGCGGCGGCGTCGGATAGACGAAATGGAAGCCGCAATCCGTGCACTTGAAAATGCGGTAGCCGGACGAGACGCCCGCCGGACGGAAGGAACCGCCGCCGCAGATGATGCAGGCGGAAGGCGCTGCGGCCTCGCCTGAAAGCTGAATTTCCGTGTCGCTCAATCTATGCTGCCCCCGCAAGCTCGCGCCAGACTGCCGAGAGGCCCCGCCCGCGTCAACCGGTGAATGGCGGCGTCAGCGCCGCGTCAGCCTCGCGGCGTAGAAACCGTCCATGCCGCCTTCGATGCCCATGTGGCAGGGGAGGCTTCGCAGGTCGCCTCCGCCCGTGACGATCTCGCCCATGCCGCCCAGTTCTTCCGGCGCGATGGGCACTCGCGCGAAATCCGCATGGCGGGCAAGAAAGGCTTCGACCTGCCGCTCGCCTTCCTGCGGCTCCAGCGAACAGGTGCAAAAGACGAGGATGCCGCCCGGCGCGAGAAGCGCCGCCGCATGATCGAGGAGCCGCGTCTGCAGGGTGGCGAGCTTGTCGCGGTCGGCGGGCGATTTGAGGCGCAGCACGTCGGGGTGGCGGCGCGCCGTGCCGGTGGCGCTGCAGGGCGCAT
The DNA here is from genome assembly GCA_019635955.1 of Parvibaculum sp. GTDB lineage: Bacteria > Pseudomonadota > Alphaproteobacteria > Parvibaculales > Parvibaculaceae > Parvibaculum. The sequence continues at coordinate 1,245 of JAHBYL010000094.1, read as the reverse complement.
CGAGCAGGATCCGGTCCCATGTCCGGCCGGGCGCCCAGGCGGTGGCATCGGCGGCGACGGTTTCCGCCTTGAGGCCGAGGCGGGCGAGATTTTCGGTGAGCCGTTCGAGGCGCGGCTTCGAGCGGTCGAGCGCCGTCACATGGGCGCCGCGCGCGGCAAGCGCCGCTGTCTTGCCGCCCGGCGCGGCACAAAGGTCGAGCACGTCGCGCCCCGCCACGTCGCCCAGCAGTTTCGGGGGCAGTGCCGCGGCGGCGTCCTGCACCCACCAGACGCCCTTCGCAAAGCCGGGCAGTTCCTCGACGCGGCCCGCTTCCTCGAGGCGGAGCGTGCCGGTCGGCAGCAGGGCGGCGCCCAGTTCCTCGGCCCACATGGCCGCGGCGCTCTCATCCTTCACCGAGATATCGAGCGGCGGGTTCTCGTAATGGGCGCGGGCGATCGCGCGCGCCGTCGCCTCGCCATAGGCGGCTGTCCAGCTCTCCCAGAGCCAGTCCGGCGTGTCGAGGCGTTCCATGTCGAGCTCGGCGAGAAGCGCATCGCCCTCGCGCGAGAGGCGGCGCAGCACGGCATTGACGAGCGCCTTGTAATGTTTCGCGGTCGCATCCCTGTCGGCTGCCTCGACATTCATCGCGACGGCGGCATGGGCAGGCACGCGCAGGAACAGTAGTTCGGCCGCGCCCGCGCGCAGGATGTCGAGCGTCGGCCCGGCGCGCTTCGGCAGTTCCTTGTCGAGGGCGCCGCCGATCAGCCGGTCGATGGCGCCGAGGCGGCGCATGACGGTGGCGGCGATGGCGCGTGCAAAGGCCCGGTCGCGCGGCGCGGCGCGGGACAGCGCGCCCGAGCCCGCCTCCTCGGCAAAGGCCTCGTCCAGCGCGCGGCGGCTCGTCAGCACGGCGCCGATCAGCGCCACGGCGCCCTGCCGGGCGGCAAGGCCCGGCATTGCATTGTCGTTCTCGGATGTTCGATCGTTCATGGGCCGAGGGTTAGACCACAGGCCCGGCCCTTGCGCAAAGCCTCAGTTCTCAGCCTCAGTTCCAGGGGCGGCGCGGGGCGGCGGCAGTTGCCTCGGCGAACTTCTTCAGCTCGGCGATGCGGTTTGCGGTCGCCGGATGCGTCGAGAAGAGATTGTCGCGGCCGCGCCCGTTCAGCGGATTGATGATGAACATGTGCGCGGTGGCGGGGTTTGCTTCCGCCGCCTCGTTGGGCGCGCGACGGGCGGCCTCGTCGATCCGCTCCAGCGCCGAAGCG
>JAHBYL010000093.1 GCA_019635955.1 Parvibaculum sp. | reverse complement strand
TCCCTCGACGCTGACGCGCGCCGAGAGCGATGCGGTGGCGACCACGATCGGCGGCGAGATCGAAACTCACGGCTTCGGATTCTGGGCGCTTGAAGTGCCGGGCGTGGCACCCTTTATCGGCTTTGCCGGCATCCGCACGGTCACTTTCGAGGCGCCCTTCACGCCCGCGGTCGAAATCGGCTGGCGCCTCGCCCCGGCGCATTGGCGCAAGGGCTATGCGACGGAGGCTGCCCGCGCCGCGCTCGCGCATGGCTTCGGCCCGCTCGCCCTCACCGAAATCGTTGCCTTCACCGTCCCCGCCAATTTGCCCTCGCAGGCCGTGATGCAGCGCCTCGGCATGACGCGGAACGACGCGGAGGATTTCGCTCATCCCAAGGTGCCGCCGGACCACCCCATGAGCCGCCACGTGCTTTACCGGCTGCGGGCCTGACACCCCCTCTCCCACCCGCTATGCTGCTCCGAAAGAAACAAGGGAGAGCGCCATGAGCGAGGCGGCGGCGAAAGCGGCGGAGGCGGAACCCGTTCTGCTGCGCGAGGACACGGGCGGCATTGCGCGCCTCACCATGAACCGGCCGAAACAGCGCAACAGCCTGTCTGAAGAGCTGATGCGTGCAATGACCGCCGAGTTTGAGGCGATCGCGAAGGACGCATCCGTGCGCGCCGTGGTGCTGGCGGGCGCGAGCCCCGCCTTCTGCGCCGGGCACGACTTGAAGGAACTCACCGCCGCCCGCTCCAGCGCGGATCGCGGCCGCGCCTTCTTCGCCGAGACCATGCAGCTTTGCAGCACACTCATGCAGGCGATCGTGAATTGCCCGAAGCCCGTCATCGCCCGCGTGCATGGCATCGCGACGGCGGCGGGCTGCCAGCTTGTCGCAAGCTGCGATCTGGCCATTGCCGTGGAGGAAGCGAAGTTCGCCACACCCGGCGTCAATATCGGCCTCTTCTGCTCGACGCCGATGGTCGCGCTCTCGCGCAATGTCGCGCGCAAGCATGCGATGGAAATGCTGCTGACCGGCGAGATGATCTCCGCCGCCCGGGCCTGTGAGATGGGCCTCGTCAACCGCGTCGTTGCGGCGGATACACTCGATGACGAGGTGGCGCATTTCGCCGACCTCATCGCCTCGAAATCCGCGCTCACCGTCTCGATCGGCAAGAAGGCCTTTTACGAGCAGCTCGAAAAGCCGCTGGCCGAGGCCTATCTCCATGCGAGCGAAGTGATGGTGAGAAACATGCTCGCCCGCGACGCCGAGGAGGGCATCGGCGCCTTCATCGAGAAACGCGACCCGAAATGGGAGGACCGTTGATGGCGATGAGAGATGTCGAAGAAATCCTGCGCAACACGAAAGTGATCGCCCTTGTCGGCGCGAGTGCGAACCCGGGGCGCGATTCCAATGGCGTGATGCGTTTCCTGCAGGCGAAGGGCTACCGCGTCATCCCCGTCAATCCGGGTCTCGCGGGCAAGGAACTGAATGGCGAGAAAGTCCATGCGTCACTTCGCGACATTCCGGACAAGGTCGACATGGTCGACGTTTTCAGGAATTCGGAGGCAGCGGGCCCCGTCGCCGACGAGGCCGTCGAGATCGGCGCGAAATATGTCTGGATGCAATTGGGCGTCGTGAACGAAGCCGCCGCCGCCCGCGCTCGCGCGGCGGGCCTGAAAGTCGTGATGGACCGCTGCCCGAAGATCGAGATGCCGAGACTGGGGATGTAGGAACAAGGACCAGTACGATCCCATTCTTCCCACCCTCCCCCTGAGGGAGGGTCGAAATTTTTGAGCGTAGCGAAATAAATTTCGGGGAGGGGTAAAGCGTCGCGCTCATCGGAAATCGCAAGTACCGCACTCGCCGTATGGATCCAGCCCCCTCCCCAAACGGCTTGCAGCCGTTTGACCCTCCCTCAGGGGGAGGGTGGAAGAGAAAACAAGCAGACCTGAAAAGAGGCAAAAATGACCGACCGCAAATTCGACACTCTCGCCATCCATGCCGGCGCGCAGCCCGACCCGACGACCGGCGCGCGGGCGACGCCGATCTACCAGACGACCTCCTTCGTCTTCGAGGATGTCGATCACGCGGCCTCGCTGTTCGGACTGCAGGCCTTCGGCAATATCTACACGCGCATCACCAACCCGACGACCGCCGTACTGGAAGAGCGCGTGGCTGCGCTTGAGGGCGGCACGGCGGCGCTCGCCGTAGCCTCCGGTCATGCAGCGCAGATGCTCGCTTTCCATACTCTGCTCGCACCGGGCGACCGCTTCGTCGCCGTGCGCCAGCTCTATGGCGGCTCAATCAACCAGTTCGGCCATTCATTCAAGAAATTCGGCTGGGAGGTCGACTGGGCAGACGGGCGTGACCCCGCTTCCATCAAAGCCGCCATCGGCCCGAAGACGAAAGCCGTCTTCATCGAAAGCATCGCCAATCCCGGCGGCCTCGTGATGGATATTGCAGCTATCGCAAAAGTCGCGCATGACGCCGGCATTCCGCTTATCGTGGACAATACGCTCGCCTCACCCTATCTCTGCCGCCCCATCGAACACGGCGCCGACATCGTCGTCCATTCAGCGACGAAATTCCTCGGCGGCCACGGCAACTCGATGGGCGGCATCATCGTCGATGGCGGCAAGTTCGACTGGGCGAAGTCCGGCAAGTTCCCGACGCTGTCGGAACCCTGCGACAGCTATCACGGCCTCAAGATTGCCGAGACCTTCGGCCCCATCGCCTTCGCCATTGCCTGCCGCGTGCTGGGCCTGCGCGACCTCGGCCCAGCCATCTCGCCCTTCAATGCCTTCATGATCCTGACCGGTATCGAGACGCTGCCGCTCCGCATGCAGCGCCATTGCGACAATGCGCTGAAGGTGGCGAAGTTCCTCAAGGGCCACCCGAAGGTCTCATGGGTGTCCTATGCGGGGCTCGAGGGCGACGCCTCGAATGCGCTGATGAAGAAATATTCGCCGAAGGGCGCGGGCGCCGTCTTCACCTTCGGGCTGAAGGACGGCTATGAGGCGGGCGTGAAACTCGTCGGCAAGGTGGAGTTACTTAGCCACCTCGCCAATGTCGGTGATACGCGGAGCCTCATCATCCATCCCTCCTCGACGACGCATCGCCAGTTGACCGAAGAACAGCAGAGGCTTGCGGGCGCCGGGCCGGACGTCGTCCGTCTGTCGGTCGGCATCGAGGATGCCGACGACATCATCGCGGATCTCGACCAGGCCTTGAAAGGATAAGTCTCACTGTGCGACCGTGAAGGCAGGTCACCCCGGCGAAAGCCGGGGTAACACCTGCCCCGCCGCAAGCGGCCTGGCGCATCCTTTCACATTGCTTCTGCGCTCAGACGGCCTGCTTTGCCGGAACGTGCTTCTTCAATGCGGTGAGAATATCGGCGGGCCGGAAAGGCTTGGCGATGTGATCGTCCATGCCCGCCTCGAAACAGGCCTCACGGTGATGCTCCATCGCATTCGCAGTAAGGCCGAGGATCGGCGCAACAAAGCCCATTTCGCGGAGCTTCCTCGTTGCCGTCAGTCCGTCCATCACCGGCATCATCACATCCATGAAGACGACATCGAACTTGGCTTTCTGCACCGCTTCGAGCGCCTCCGATCCGTCGAAGGCGTAGACCGGCTCGATCCCCGCGATCGAGAGAACCGAGCCGATAACCTTGCGGTTTACGGCATTGTCCTCGACGACGAGCACGGAAAGCACTGTACCGGAAGCCGGCTCCGTCTTTGCCGGCGGCGGCGCCGTAGCCGGTTCGGGTGATGTCACTTCGGCTGGAGCATGGCCGCGCGCGAGCGGCAGCGTCACGATGAAGGAGGAGCCCCGGCCGAGCTCGCTGCGCACCTCGATGCCGCCGCCCATGGCGTCGATCAGCCGCTTCACAATGGCGAGGCCAAGGCCCGTTCCCTCAACGCGCCCTCCCGCCTCGCCGTGTACGCGCTCGAATTCGCGGAAAATGCTGTCGATCTTGTCAGCCGGGATGCCGCGGCCCGTGTCGCTCACCTTCACGACGAGGTCGAGGCCTGCGTCGGTCGAGCGGGTTTCGGCTGCGAGAGAGACTTCGCCCTGCTCCGTAAATTTCACCGCATTGCCGAGAATGTTGAACAGCACCTGCGAGATCCGATCCGGATCGCCTTTGAGCCAGACACGGGTCGAAAGCGGCAGTACGGCATTGAAGCGCAGGCCTTTGGCCTGTGCGCGGTCCGCCATCATGTCGCAGACACGGTGCAGCAGTTCCTCGGCGTTGAAATCGCGGCTGGCAATCTCGACGCGGCCCGCTTCGAGCTTTGCCATGTCGAGTACGTCATTGATGATCGACAACAACATCTCGGCGGAGCTGCGCGCCGTGCGGATGAGTTCGAGCTGATCGCCCGAGACGCCGCTTTCCGCCAGCATGTCGAGCATGCCCATCACGCCGGTCATCGGTGTGCGGATTTCATGGCTCATCGAGGCGAGGAACGAACTTTTTGCGGCGCTTGCCTGTTTTGCTTCGTCGCGCGCGGCGACGAGTTGCTCTTCCGCTTGCTTGCGAGCCGTGATGTCCTGTATCTGCGAAATGAAGTAGAGAGGTTGATTGTTCTCGGCGCGCAGAACCGAAACCGCGAGATAGACCCAGATGGTTTCGCCATCCTTCCGGAAATAGCGCTTCTCCATCTGATAGGTGGTGCGCTTTCCCTCGACACATTCGTGCAGAAGGTCGAGGTCGCTTTCAAGGTCGTCCGGATGCGTGATGTCCTGGAAAGTCAGTTCGCGCAGTTCCGCCTCGGGATAGCCGAGCATCCGGCAGAGTGCATCGTTCACCTGAACGAATTTTCCATCGAGGCCGACAAGGGCGATACCATGTGCGGCGCCCATAAGCGCCATGCGGAAGCGTTGGTCGTTTTCAGTGTGGAGTGCTTCAGCCGTGCAATCCTGAACGAGACCCCAGGCACGCTTTTCGTTCCGGCCGAGGCAGAAGACCCGCACGGCCACCGGATCGGTCCGCAGTGTAAAGCTCGCGGTGGTGCTGTCGCCCTCCTTGCACACTTCTATCCAGCGCGCGAGGCCACTCATGGCCGGTGAGCGTTCAGCCGCGCGGGAGAACATTCTGCGCGGCGCATTCCGCTTGTCGAGGATGCCGGAAAGCAGTTCGATTTCGCCGGTATCGGCGCGCCATACCCAACGGCCGATCGCGAAAGTCTCCGCAATCGCCGCAAAAAGATGTGAGGGCACTGGGTCGCGGTCTTCGCGGCCAGGTTCCCCGGGTTCCAGGGTCGGGTCGGCAAGGCTCATCGCACAATTCCAGCTTTCGGGCCGCCTCCGGGGGCGAGCCGTTTAACCCTGCGATTGTCATATGCGGGGATTAACCGAGAGTTTCCCGATGGCCGGAATTGCGGAGCTTTACTGCTCGTTTACCAAGTATTGGATGTTTCCATTTGACCGACCCAAATCGGGACTGCAAGAATTGACTGTTTCATCATAAAGGGGGGAATCCAGTGAAACATCTCGTAAAGCTTGCTACCGCCACCGCACTGCTCACCGCGCTTGCCGCACCCGCCTATGCCGACGAAGTGAAGGTGGGCGACACCTACTTCAAGCTGTCGGGCGGCGCGCTCGTGTTCGATGATCTCGAAGGCGCTGGCGTCAGCATCGAGCTCGATACCGGTTGGACCGTTTCGGGCGCGATCGGCTACAACCTCAACCCGAATGTCGCCCTCGAACTTGAGCTCACCTATCTCACCGCCGATTTCGATTCCGGCACCGCGCTCGGCGTCACCGTTCCCATCGACGGCGATCTCAGCTCGTTCCTGACCATGGTCAACGCGCATTTCCATGCCAATCCCGGCGGGAACTTCGACCCCTATTTCGGGGCCGGCATCGGCGCAGCCTTCTCCGACCTCAAGGTCAATTCCATTGGCGGCGTTCCCGCCAATATCGACGACAGCAGCACGGATCTCGCCCTCCAGGGCACGGCCGGCATCAACATGGCGCTCGGTGGGGGCAAGCTCGGCGCCCAGTACCGCTACATCTGGACGGATACCGGCGGCAACAACTCCGACGAGATCACAGCGCACGCTTTCACGCTGCACTACATGTTCTCGTTCTGAAACGCCGCCTCGGCGGTTTTGATAAAGGGGATGGCGCCGTCATCCCCTTTTTTCGTTCCGGGGTACCCCCTGAAAAGACCTCAGCGCGCGGAGATATGTCGCATTCCGGTCAAAATCCGCAGATAGTTATGCTCATTCGGGGCTGAACCGCCAATGTGTGACCGAAAGGCAGAATGATGAAAAAGATCAGTGTCCTTATCGCCGCCCTTGCGGTGAGTGCATTTACCGCCGCGCCGGCCTTCGCCGCGAATGTCTACGAGACACTGAAGGCCGACCCTCAGTTCTCGACGCTCACCAAGATGATCGAGGCAAACGACCTCAAATTCCGCTATGCCGAAGGCAGCATCACCGTTTTTGCGCCGACCGACGAGGCGCTTGCGCGCCAGCCGGGCGGTGTGGACGACATGCTCAGCGGCGCCAATCCGAGCGTGAAGGAAAATGCGCGCGCCCTGCTGCTCTACCAGATCGTCAGCGGACGGCACACGCCCGAAAGTCTCGCCGGAAAGGTGACCGAAGCAAACACGCTGCAGCGCGGCAAAGTGACGATCGACGGCACCAAGAGTCCGATCCGTTACGGACATTCCGAGTTCGGCGCGAATGTATCGGGCGATGTTATCAGTGCGTCCAACGGAAACATCATTCCGATCGATGCGCTGCCGATCCCCGTCTTCGAGGAAACGACGCCGCACGCCGCCCAGTGACGGTTCGCGTCAGACGTTGAATTCGTCCGAGAGCGTCTGCTTGATCTCACGCGGGGTGAACCTGGTGTAATCCTTGTTCACCTCGCCGATCAACCTCTCCTGTGCCTCACCGGACAGCTCGGCTCGCAAATCGCCCAGCATCTCCGGCGGCGCCACAAGAATGAGTTTGTCGAAAGCCTTGTCCCGCGCCTTCTCCTGTAGCGTTTCCGCGATCTTCTTCGCGAAATCGCGCTTGCCCTGCCGGTGCGGATCCGTCGGCGGTTCATAGGCCGAGCGTCGGTTGCCAACGCTTTCAAAGGTACGGCCCGGCTTGTCGGTCAATTGCTCGCGTGTCGGTGGATTGTCCGTCTGCAGATCCGGTAACGCGGGTGCGGGATCGGCATTGCGCTTCTCGCTTGCAAGAAAGCGGCACCTTTCGCCATCGGCGACGACGATCCAGATAATGTCCGGCATGGCTTTCTGTCCTCCTGATTTTCATTTCAGGTAGTGCGGCCAAGCCTGAAGGCAAGCGGGGCGAAGCGCAACCGGGCGCTTCGCCGCAGCCTTGTCAGCCTTCCTTCTTCTTCTCGAGCGGCAGCGCCAGACGGATATGAAGTTCCTTGAGCTGCTTCGGCTCGACTTCGGACGGCGCCTGCATCAGAAGGTCCTGCGCTTGCTGGTTCATCGGGAACATCGTCACCTCACGGAGGTTCTCGACGCCCGCGAGCAGCATCACCATGCGGTCGACGCCCGGCGCAAGACCGCCATGCGGCGGTGCGCCGAACTTGAACGCGTTCAGCATGCCGCCGAACTTCGTCTCGACCACCGACTTGTCATAGCCCGCGATCTCGAAGGCCTTGTACATGACGTCCGGCTTGTGGTTCCGGATGGCACCGGAGGAAAGCTCCACACCGTTGCAGACGATGTCGTACTGGAAGGCGGTGATGCCGAGAATTTCGTCCGCATCGTCCTTGCCGAGCGCGAGGAACTTGTCGAGCGGATAGTTCGGCATGGAGAATGGA
>JAHBYL010000092.1 GCA_019635955.1 Parvibaculum sp. | reverse complement strand
GAGGTTGGTGATGACGGTGGCGCCCCAGAAGCTCATCTGGCCCCAGGGAAGCACATAGCCGAAGAAGGCGGTCGCCATCATCAGCAGGTAGATGAGCACGCCGAGAATCCAGAGCACTTCGCGCGGGGCCTTGTACGAACCGTAATAGAGGCCGCGGAACATGTGGATGTAGACGGCGATGAAGAACATCGAAGCGCCGTTGGCGTGCACATAACGGATGAGCCAGCCGTAGTTCACGTCGCGCATGATGTGCTCGACGCTGGCGAAGGCGAGTTCGGTCGTCGGCACATAGTGCATGGCGAGCACGATGCCGGTGACGATCTGGACCGCGAGGCAGAAGGTGAGGATGCCGCCGAAGGTCCACCAGTAGTTCAGGTTCCGCGGCGTCGGGTAATCGACGAAGCTGTCATTGACGAGGCGCATGACCGGAAGGCGCGAATCCAGCCAGCGGGTGAAGCCGTTCGACGGCGTGTAGGTGCTTTGACCGCTCATTTAAATTAGCCCCCTCAGCCGATCAGGATTCGCGTGTCGGACAGGAATTCGTAAGGCGGCACCTCGAGATTGAGAGGGGCCGGCCCGCGGCGGATGCGGCCCGACGTATCGAAGACCGAGCCGTGGCAGGGGCAGAAGTAGCCTTCATATTCGCCGCGATAGGCGAGCGGCACGCAACCGAGATGCGTGCAGACGCCGATCAGCACCAGCCATTCGCGCGACAGCTCGCCGGAAGGACCGGGGCGGACGCGCTCATCGTCGGTCTGGGGATCGGGCAGCGAGGCGACATTGACGGCATCGGCCGCGGCGATTTCCTCTTCGGTGCGGTGGCGGATGAAGATGGGCTTGCCGCGCCACTTCACCGTGACCTCCTGGCCGACGGGAATGTTGCTCAGATCGAACTCGGCGGAAGCCAGCGCCAGAACCGAGGCGTCAGGGTTCATCTGGTCGATCAGCGGCCAAACGGCGAAGGCCGCACCGACGGCGGCCATGGATCCGGTTGCCACATACAGGAAATCGCGCCGTGTGGGCTCTTCCGCGTGGGTATCTGCCACGGTTCTCATCTCCTCGTTGAAATTGCCGCACGCCGCATTCACCGTTCCGGGAAACGGTGCTTCCATGGGCGGTCGCCCGCCCGGCGGAAAGGCACATTGCAGCGCCGCTCAATACCGTTGCATGGCGCGAAAGGCCGACGAATCCCCTGCTTTCGCCCCATGTGTTGCGTGGTTTTGTGGCATCCAATCGGCATGTTGTCCAGCCCCGCTTCCCCTGTGGCAGGATGACGCATCGCCGCAGCACCCTCTACCGGAAGAAGCCCATGCGACTTGCCCTATACGAACCCGATATTCCACCCAATCTGGGCACGATGATCCGGCTTGGCGCGTGTCTCGGCGTGAGCCTCGACGTTATCGAGCCTTGCGGCTTCCCCTGGGACGACCGCGACCTGAAGCGGGCGGCCATGGACTATGGCGCGCTGGGCGAGGTTAGGCGGCATGGTTGTTGGGAGTCATTCGCAACTGAGAAGCCGGGCGCCGCGCGGGTCGTGCTGCTGACCACCAAGACCGCCCTGCCCTTCACGGATTTCGCCTTCCGGCCTTCCGACATTCTTCTTGTGGGGCGGGAGAGCGCGGGCGTGCCGGACGCCGTGCATGACGCGGCGGATGCGCGGGTGACCATACCGATGCGGCCCCCTGCCCGCTCGCTCAATGTGGCGATGGCGGCCGCCATGGTGCTTTCCGAGGCGCTCAGGCAGACAAACGGCTTTCCCGGCGGTAAGTAAGTGCTTCCCGAGCGAGAAGAAGATGTGAGCGATGAGCGACGAGAAGACGATTGCCGCGCGGAAGGCGCGGGCCGAAGCCTGGTTCCGCGAGCTGCGCGACGCGATCTGTGCGGAGTTCGAGAGCCTCGAGGACGAGCTGACGGGCACATTCGCCGACCGGCCGGCGGGGCGCTTCGAGCGGACGCCGTGGAAGCGCGGCGATGGCGCGAAAGACGAAGGCGGCGGCGAGATGTCCGTCATGCATGGCCGCGTCTTCGAGAAGGTGGGCGTTCACATCTCGACCGTGCATGGCGAGTTCTCGGAAGAGTTCCGCAAGCAGATGCAGGGCGCGGAAGACGACCCGCGCTTCTGGGCATCGGGCATATCACTCATCGCGCATATGCAGAACCCGCGCGTGCCGGCCGTGCACATGAATACGCGGCATGTCTATACGACGAAGAGCTGGTTCGGCGGCGGCGGCGACCTGACGCCCGTGCTCGACGTGCAGCGGCGGGACGATCATCCGGATACGGTGGAATTCCACGCGGCCTACAAGGCGGCCTGCGACAGGCATGACGCGGACTATTATCCGCGCTTCAAGAAATGGTGCGACGAGTATTTCTTCCTGCCGCACCGGAACGAGCCGCGCGGCACGGGCGGGATTTTCTACGACCACCTGAACAGCGGCGACTGGGACGCCGACTTCGCCTTCACGCAGGATGTGGGCCGGGCGTTTCTCAGCGTCTATCCGAAACTCGTCCGCCGCCACATGAACGAGGCGTGGACGGAAGCGGAGCGCGAGGAACAGCTCGTGCGGCGCGGGCGCTATGTCGAGTTCAACCTGCTCTATGACCGCGGCACCGTGTTCGGATTGAAGACGGGCGGGAACGTGAATTCGATATTGTCCTCGATGCCGCCGACGGTGAAGTGGCCCTAGAGTTAGCGACGGGGCGCTTGCGATGGGGACCACCCTCCCCTTGAGGGAGGGTCGAAATTCGTGAGCGAAGCGACGCGAATTTCGGGGAGGGGGTCTCCGCTTTCGGCGGATGACCCGCCTTCCGCGTTCCCCGCTTACCCCTCCCCAAAATTTGCGGTGCAAATTTTGACCCTCCCTCAGGGGGAGGGTGGTCCGGATAGCCGATGCAGAACAAGACCGGAGTTTATGAATGGCCAAAAACGAAACCGCCGCTGAGCGCTTCGTGCGGCTGAACAAGATTGCGGGGACGTTCCGCGAGATCGATGTGCCGAAGGACCGCAAGACCACGGCGCTCGAGATGGCGGCGGCGAGCGGGATCGATCCCAAGCGGCTTTTCAAGACGCTGATCGTGGAGACGGAGGAGAAGAAGCTCGCGGTGGCCGTCGTCCCCGCGTCGCGCGATCTCGACCGGAAGGCGCTGGCGCGCATCATCGGCACGAAGCGCGTGGACCTTGCGCCGAAGGACAAGGCCGTGAAGGCGACCGGCTATCAGATGGGCGCGTGCAGCCCGCTCGGCCAGGCGAAACAGCTCCCCATGTTCATTGACGAGAGCGCGAAGAGCTTTGCCACGATCTTCGTGTCGGGCGGGGCATACGGGCTCGAGCTCGAGATTGCGGCAGAGGAACTGGCGCGCGCGGCGGGGGCTGAGTTTGCGGTGATTTCGCACGAGGTGGAATGAAGTGATTACTTTCCTCTCAGCCGTCATTGCGAGCGACTGAAAGGAGCGAAGCAATCCAGGGGCCGCGCGCTCCGTGCCTGCCGCCCCTGGATTGCTCCTGCCTGCGCGAAGCCGGAGCTTCGCTTCGGCGAAGGCAGGTCGTCGGCTTCGCCTTCTCGCAATGACGAATACGGTCACACCGCTTTCGAGTGCCGCGCCGGGCCCTTGCCCAGATACTCGTCGAAGACGGCGCAGACGGCGCGGACGAGGGGACGGCCTTCATCGGTCAGTTCGAGGCGGCGGCCTGAGCGGACGAGGATGCCGTCGGCTTCGAGCGGCGCTAGGCGGGAGAGATCGGCGTCGAAGCTCTCGGCTTCGACGTCATGCATGAGCGCGATTTCATCGAGGTCGACGGACATGTCGCACATGAGGCGCTCGATGACGGCGCGGCGGAGCCTGTCCTCGCCGCTGATAGCGATGCCGCGCGTGACGGGCAAGCGGCCCTCGCGCACCGTTTCCTTGTAGCGGTCGATCGCGATTTCATTGGCGACATAGCCTTGCGGCAGCGCGCCGATGGAAGACGCGCCGAGGCCGATGAGCACGGGGGCTTCATCGGTCGTGTAGCCCTGGAAATTGCGGTGGAGCGCGCGGGCGGCCTTGGCCTTCGCCATCGCATCGTCCGGCAGGGCGAAATGATCGAGGCCGATCGCGACATAGCCACGATCGAGGAGGCGCGCGGCGGCGGCTTCATATTGCTCCCAGCGCTCCTCGATGCCGGGCAACGCCTCTTCGGGGATGAGCTTCTGATGAGGCTTCATCCAGGGGACATGGGCATAGCCGAAGAGCGCGATGCGCGAGGGCGCGAGGGCGGCGGCCTTGTCCACCGTGTCGAGAAGGCTTGCCACCGTCTGGTATGGCAGGCCGTAGCAGAGATCCATGTTGATGGCGGAGACGCCGTGCGCGCGGAGCCAGTGGATGACGCGCGCGGTGACGTCATGCGGCTGGATGCGGTTGATCGCCTTCTGCACGCGGGCATCGAAATCCTGCACGCCGATGGAGGCGCGGGTGACGCCGGCGCGCGCCATCGCCGCGATATAGGCCTCGTCCGCCGTGCGCGGATCGAGCTCGACGGCGATCTCGGCATCGAGCGTCACATTATAGAGTTCGCGGAGATGGGCGAGGCTGCGGCCGAAATCGCCGGGCGTCAGCAGCGTCGGGCTGCCGCCGCCGAAATGGATATGGTCGATCCGCATGCGCGCGGGAAGCGCGCGGGACACGAGGCGGGCTTCGGCGAGCAGCGCATCGAGATAATCCGCGACGGGGGCATATTTCTTCGTCGCCTTGGTGTGGCAGCCGCAGAACCAGCACATCTCGGCGCAATAGGCGATGTGGAGATAGAGCGAGAGCGGCAAGGCGGGATCGAGCCCGGCGAGCCAGCGCGCATAAGTCTCCGCATTCACCGCGGGGGAGAAATGCGGCGCCGTCGGATAGGATGTGTAGCGCGGCACGGCGATGTCGTACCGCTGGATGAGGTCCTCGCGCATGGGGAAAGCGTAAGGCGCGCGCGCGGGGCCGCCTATGGACGCAATTGCCGCAGGGAAATTTGTCGCAGGGGGCGCTGTTCGTGCCAAATCCCCCGGTGTCATGCCCGGGCTTGACCCGGGCATCCAGAAGGCGCGCCAGCGCCGTCTCCCTTCGCAAGACCTAGAAAAGCCCCTCGTACAAATCCCGCCAGGAGGGATTCATCTTCTCGATCAAGGCGATCTTCCATGCGCGCGACCAGTGCTTGAGGTTCTTTTCGCGCTGGATCGCAGCGCGAGCCTCGCTGTGCACTTCGTACCAGACGAGATGTTTCACGCCGTAGCGGCTTGTGAAGCCCTTATCGATTTCCTCGCGGTGTTCTGAGACGCGGCGCTGAATATCGTTGGTGACGCCTGTGTAAAGCGTTCCATTTCGCCCGCTTGCGAGGATGTAGACGTAGTAATCCCTCACATGCGCCTCGCGCGGAGCCTCTGGACCCCCGGGTCAAGCCCGGGGGTGACATAGTGGAATAAAGTTGAGTTACCGGACAAGCCGGACCTTCACGTCCGCCAAAGCGGACCGCCTCTCACCCCTCCGCTTCGATGACGGCGTTGAGCATTTCCTTCAGCGTGCCCCTGGAGGCGAAGTCCCAGTCGCCGCCATAGGCGATGTCGTCGACGAGGAAGGTGCGGGGATTGGCGGGGCTTGCCACGAGGATGAGGCGGTCCTTCCACTGCACCGGGTCTTCGGCGTCGTAGACGAGCGTCACCTCGCATTCGATGAGACGTTCGCCCTTTTCATCGCAATCGGAAATCTCGTAGCCCGTCGCGCCCTCGAAGAGCGAGGAGAAGATGTCGCCCTGAAGATAGGGCGGCTCTTCGTTGTTCACGCGCTCGGTGTGACGGCGCTCGGCCTCGGCGGCCTGGGCGAGGCGGCTGTCGAGATCGGCGGAAATGACACTGCGAAGCCGCGCGCGGAGATCCGGCTCCGGCACGCCCATGGGCCGCTCGCTCAGCACGATGTCGTAAAAGGCGGCGGCGGCGCGCGTCGCATCCGCTTCCTGCTCCGTTTCGCCGCAGGCGGCGAGCGTCGCCGCGATGCAGAGCGCCAGAACTGTGTGACGGATCATGGGCTCCCCTCCTTCGAAAATTCCTGGTCTGCTTCTGAGACTAGCTCGCCATGCGGAACCGCCGCCTCAAGGCAAAGATGAATAGTGCCAATAAAACCGTGGACAGAATACCGTCAATCACAAGCCAAATCTGGGCGCAAAAATTATTTGGTACGAGCGGAACGGTATGCCCCGACGAAATCAATGCACCAAGCCACGAAATGGGCTGGAATCCGAGGATCACCGCACGAGACAACTCGCTGCGCCAATCAGTTCCATAGAGAAAACTCTGCCAGCCAACAGCATTTTTTGCGTCTCCGCCGACATCAACACCTGCGGCGAACAGGATGGTCGTTGTTAGCACCCAGAGCAACACGATCCAGATTAGCGGGAGTACCGGAGAAGCACCGTAATCGGAGAATTCTTCGTATAGAAAATTGAAAATCCAATTGAGGCCGCGCTCATCATCTCGCTCAACGGCCAACTCGGCAGAATGAAACAGTGACGCAGCAGGCCCATTCTGAAGACCCGCAAGGTGATAACGCATGTTTCGATAAGACTGCGCCCCTTCAATCAATTTAGAACGCCTAGTTCTGGGCAGATAGACCTCTGAAAAAGTAACAGATCCGCAGAAGGGGTTTTCTGTCCCAGGTGCAGCACAATCGATAGCGCCGACTCCACCCCGAATAAAAATAAAATCTCGCGATGACCCGGCGCCCAGAACAAGCCTTCCGATCCATGTATCAACAACACTCAGGGATGCAACAGATTCATTGCCCACGCCAGCGAGGGCAACTTCACCTACTAAACATTGATCCACTCCAATTTTACTTCGAGTACCGTTTAGGACAATTTTGCGAAAGCAGCCTCCAATAAAGCGAACCGATACGCCGCCGGAACAACGTACCTCTCTACCATCTTCAATAGAATGAGCGCCATAGAGGAGCCACGGCTTCCCATCTGCCCTTGCCAAATCAATGACGAGGGCGCTTGTGTCAACTAGTCCGAGGAAGTCGTTCGCAATTTTTTGAACGTCATCACACGCCGAGCGAACTACTTTCGCACCCTCCCTCAGATGGTCGAGGTTAGCTTCCCTAAGCACATCTTGAAGCGTCTTTTTTATGCTTCGCTTTTTAAATTTTGTATTCGCAATTTCCCCAAGCGGCTCGGGCACAGCACGTTGAAATAGATTTAATGACCATTTCACAGGCACCTGCCCCCATGACAGCTCAATACACGGTCGCCTGCACCACCGCCTTCAGGCGTTCGATGATCGAGAATTCATCGTCGATGAAGTCGGAGTCAACCCACCATTCCTCGACTTCCTTCCGCACACGGCCGATTTCCGGGCCTTCGGGGACGCCTGCGGCCTTGATCATCTCGCCGGTGAGCGGGAATTCCGGCTTCTGCCAGCTATCGGCCATGGCGAGCAGCGCGCGCCACTGGAAGGAGTTGTGGCCGGGGCGGTCTTCGGCCCAGCCGAGCGAGACGCGATCCTTGAAGAGTTCGCGGCCCATGAGATAGAGCGCGCGGCGCACCTCGCGCATGGAGAGGTAGCAGACGATCTTCGTCTTGTCGGTGAGCATGGCAGCGAGGCGGTCGCGATCCCGGTTGGAGAGCCTGAGGCGGGCCGCGAGCGACTTCACGCCCGCTTCATCGAGATCGAGCATGGCGCCGAGACGGAGAACGGGATCGGGCTCGAGCACGAAAAGCTGCTCGGCCTCAATGGCGACGAGTTTCTCGAAACGGTCGAGGCGGCTCGCCTCGGGCAGCACGATGGCGAGGATGCCGGAGGCGGCCATCTGGCGGAACGCGGCGCCCGCGGCATCGGCCCTGGCGATTTTCAGAAGTTCGTCGCGGACGCGCTCGCCGGAGAGCTGGCGCAGGCCCTCGCGCTCGTCGGCGCAGGCGCGCAGGCTTTCGGCATCGGGC
>JAHBYL010000091.1 GCA_019635955.1 Parvibaculum sp. | reverse complement strand
GCGGTTCCGTCCGCTCTATCGCCAGTTCTTCTGGATTTTCGTGCTGGTCTGCCTCGGCCTCGGCTATTGCGGCGGCGCCATGCCCGACGACATCCTGATCCCGGTGGGCGATGGCGGCTTCTCTGTTACGCATCTCTCGCAGGTGCTGACGGCCTACTACTTCCTGCATTTCCTTGTGGTCTTCCCCGTGCTGGGGCTGATCGAGAAACCGGAACCCCTGCCCGAAAGCATCGCCGCGTCGGTGCTGCCGGCGGAAAAGTCCGCGAGCTGAGGGGGTAGAAGAAAGTGAAAAAGACAATGAACACCTTCTTCCGTGCCGTATCGCTCGCCGCTGTTGCCGCGCTCGGCCTCTCGCTTCTCTCCGCCGAGCCTGCAAAGGCCGCGGGTGCCGCCGAGAAGCCGATCGACATGCAGTGGTCGTTCGAAGGCCTCTTCGGCACCTATGACCGCGATGCGCTGCGCCGCGGTTACAAGGTCTACAAGGAAGTCTGCGCCGTTTGCCACGCGATGGAATTCGTCCGCTTCCGCAACCTGATGGAGCCGGGTGGACCGGAATTCACCGAAGGCCAGGTCAAGGCGCTCGCCGCCGAGATCACCGTCGTCGACGGCCCGAACTCGGAAGGCGAAATGTATGAGCGTCCGGGCGAGCCGAAGGACCGCTTCCCGAAGCCCTATCCGAACCGCGAAGCCTCGGCTGCCGCGCTCGGCGCCTATGCGCCGGACCTGTCGCTGATGAACAAGGCCCGCAAGAACGGACCGGACTACGTCTACTCGCTGCTCGTCGGCTACGAAGAGGCGCCGGAAGGCTTTGAAGTGACGACCGGCACCTACAACAAATACTTCCCCGGCCACCTCATCGCCATGCCGAACCCGCTTTCGGACGGGCAGGTGGACTATGAAGACGGCACGCCCAACACCGTCGAGCAGATGGCAAAGGACGTCACCCACTTCATGATGTGGACCGCCGAGCCGAAGCTCGAGCAGCGTCACCGCCTGGGCTTCCAGGTGCTGATCTATCTGATCGCGCTGACCGGCGTCCTCTACTTCGCCATGCGCAAGGTCTGGGCCGGCGCCCACTGATTGCGTCGCACGAATGTGACAATGAAAGGGCCTCTTCGGAGGCCCTTTTTTATGGCGCCGCCGCGCTGTTTTGTTATACCGGACCCCGGAACACCACCCCCTAACCGTCATGGCCCGCTTTATGCGGGCCATCCACGTCTTTGCCGCAGGCCCCGCGCCGGCAACAGAAGCAGGAGACCACCTTGGCAAAAACCGTACTCGGCGTCATCGGCGGCAGCGGCGTCTATGAGTTTCCGGGCCTTCGCAACGATCGCTGGGAGCATGTGGCAAGCCCTTGGGGGCAGCCTTCCGATGCGCTCCACTTCGGCGAATTGCCGCTTGGCGACGGCCGCACGGTGGAAATGGTCTTCCTGCCGCGCCACGGCCGCGGCCATCCCCATTCGCCGTCCAGCATCAACTACCGCGCCAATATCGACGCGATGAAGCGCGCCGGCGTCACCGACATCATTTCCGTCTCCGCCGTCGGCTCGCTGAAGGAAGAGCTGCCCCCCGGCAGCTTCGTCATCGTCGATCAGTTCATCGACCGCAGCTTCGCGCGCGAAAAGAGCTTCTTCGGCGAAGGCTTCGTCGCCCATGTCTCGATGGCGCATCCCGTCTGCGCCCGCCTCGGCGACCATATCGAGGCCGCCTGCAAGAAGAACAATATCCGCCACCGGCGCGGCGGCACCTATCTCGTCATGGAAGGCCCGCAATTCTCGACCCTCGCCGAAAGCAATCTCTACCGCTCCTGGGGCTGCTCGGTGATCGGCATGACCAACATGCCGGAGGCGAAACTCGCCCGCGAAGCCGAGATCTGCTACGCGACGGTCGCGATGGTCACGGACTACGATTGCTGGCACCCCGATCACGCCCATGTCGAAGTGTCAGATGTCGTGCGTGTACTCGAGGAAAATGCAGGTCACGCCCGCGCGCTGATCCGCTCCGTCGCCGAGAGCTTCGGCCCCGAGCGCACGCCCTCGCCCGAAGGCCACGACCGCGTCCTCGACACCGCCCTCATCACCGCGCCCGCAAAGCGCGACCCCGAACTCGTGAAGAAACTCGACGCCGTCGCCGGCCGCGTCCTCAACGGTTGATCGCCGGAGCAATGCCCATGAACATCAAGACCTTCATCCGCACCATCCCGGACTATCCGAAAGCCGGCATCCAGTTCCGCGACATCACCACGCTGCTCTCCGACCCTGAGGGCTTTCGCGGCGCAGTCGATGCGCTGGTGGCGCTGCACAGCAAGGGCACCTTCGATGCCGTGGCCGGCATCGAGGCGCGCGGCTTCATTCTCGGCGGCGCGGTGGCGCATCAGCTCGGCCTCGGCTTCATCCCCGTGCGCAAGAAGGGCAAGCTCCCCTGGAAGACGATCGGTCAGGAATACGATCTTGAATACGGCACCGACACGGTCGAAATTCATGCAGACGCCGTCGCAAGCGGTTCGCGCATCCTGCTGATCGACGATCTCATCGCCACCGGCGGCACGGCGGAAGCGGCGGTCAAGCTCTTCGCCCGCGCGGGCGGTTCCGTCGCCGCGGCGAGCTTTGTCATCGAGCTGCCGGAACTCGGCGGCCGCGCGCGCCTCGAAGCCCTCGACATCGAGGTGCTCTCGCTTTGCAGTTTCGAGGGGCACTGACCCCGTCGCCCGAAAGGACGCGGCCATGAAAATCGACGGCATCCACTACCGCACCATCTGGGTCGCCGATGACGGCTGGTCCGTCGAGGTGATCGACCAGACGCGCCTGCCGCATGAATTCGCCGTCGCGCGCCTCGAAACGGTGGAAGATGCCGCCCGCGCCATCAAGGACATGCTGGTGCGCGGCGCACCCTTGATCGGCGCCACCGCCGCCTACGGTCTCTGCCTCGCGCTCCGCCAGGATGCCTCCGACGAGGCGCTCGACCGCGCCTACGGCATGCTCCTCGCCACGCGCCCCACCGCCGTGAATCTGAAGTACTCGCTCGATGCGATGCGCGAGGCGATCCGCGCCGCCTCCGGCAATGTGCGCATTGAGGCGGCCTATGCCTGCGCCGCGCGCCTCTGCGACGAGGATGTGGAAATCTGCCGCCGCATCGGCGAGAACGGGCTGCGCATCATTCGCGGGATTTCCGAAGCGAAACAGGGCAAGCCCGTCAACATCCTCACCCATTGCAATGCCGGCTGGCTCGCCTGCGTCGATTGGGGCACCGCGCTCGCTCCCATCTACATGGCGCATGATGAAGGCATCGCCGTCCATGTCTGGGTGGACGAGACCCGCCCGCGCAATCAGGGCGCATCGCTTTCCGCCTTCGAGCTCGGCGCCCATGGCGTGTCCCACACCATCCTGCCCGACAATGCCGGCGGCCACCTCATGCAGCATGGCCAGGTCGACATGTGCATCGTCGGCACCGACCGCACCACCGCCACGGGCGATGTCGCGAACAAGATCGGCACCTATTTGAAGGCGCTGGCGGCGGATGCGAATGGCGTTCCCTTCTATGTCGCGCTCCCGCACACGACGATAGATTGGGACCTGTCGGATGGCGTGCGCGAGATCGAGATCGAGCAGCGTAGCCCCCGCGAGGTCACGCATATGACGGGCCGCACCGGGACGGGCGAGATCGTCACCATCGAAATCTCCGCCCCCGGCAGCCCCGCCGCGAATTACGGCTTCGACGTCACGCCCGCGCGCTACGTCACCGGCCTCATCACGGAGCGCGGCGTCGCGCCTGCGAGCCGCGAAGGTCTCCTGACGCTTTATCCGGAACGCCGCCATGGCGGAAGCAAGTAGCGCCCTTCGCGCCCGCGTCGTCGCCGCCGCGCTCAATCTCGCGGCGACGGGACTCTCGCCGCAAATGTCCGGCAATGTCTCCGCGCGGGCGGGCGAGCGCATGTTGATCACGCCGTCCGGTATCGCTTACACCGCGCTTGAGCCCGGGGATATTTCCGAAATCGCGATGGACGGGCAGGGCGCCGCCGGCCCCCACGCGCCATCCTCCGAATGGCAGATGCACGCCGCGATCTACGACGCCTTCCCGGAAGCAGGCGGCATCGTTCACGCCCATTCCTGTTTCGCCACCGTCCTCGCGGTGATGAAGCGCGAGATCCCGCCCTTCCACTACATGGTTGCCGTCGCGGGCGGGCGGAACATCCGCGTCGCGGACTACGCAACCTTCGGCACGGCGGAGCTCGCGCACAATGCCGTCGCCGCGCTGCGGGGCCGCCGCGCCTGTCTCCTCGCCCATCACGGCCAGATCGCCTTCGGGCCGACCGTCGAAGCCGCCCTCCACCTCGCCCACGAGGTCGAAACCCTCGCCACCCAGTATTTCCACGCCCTCCAGCTCGGCACGCCGGAACTGTTATCCGACGAGGAAATGGCGCTGAACGTCGAGAAGTTCAGGACATATGGGCGGCGGGAGAAGAGCTGAGCCTGTGTTCGAGGCCCACCCTCCCCCTGAGGGAGGGTCAAAATTCACGCAGTGAATTTTGGGGAGGGGTGAGCGGGGGAAACGGAAGGCGAGGGGAGGATTAACCCGATTGGAAAACAAAAATGTCATCCCGGCACTTGTTGCCGGGACCCGATCCACGTTCCGGCAAGTGGCGGCACCAATGGGTCCCGGGAATAAATCCCGGGATGACACTTGTGGGTTAGGCGAAAACCTACTTCCCCAGCGCCTTCTGGATCGCCTTCTCGACCTTCGCCGAGCCTGGCACCGTCGTGCTCGCGAACCAGTCGACGAGCTTGCCGTCCCGCCCGATCACATATTTGTAGAAGTTCCAGCGCGGCCGCGAGAGGAATCCGCCTTCCTTCGCGAGCCACTGGAAGAGGGGATGGGCCCCTGTCCCCTTCACATGCACCTTCTCGGTCAGCGGGAAGTCGACGCCGAAATTGATCTCGCAGAACTGCTCGATCTCCTCGGCGCCGCCCGGCTCCTGACCCGCGAAGTCGTTCGATGGCACGCCGATCACCATGAGCCCCTCGTCGCGATATTTCTGCCAGATCGCCTCCAGCTCCTTGTACTGCGGCGTGAACCCGCATTTCGACGCCGTATTGACGATCAGCAGCGGGCGGCCCGCAAATTCGGCGAGCGGCAGGGGCTTTCCCTTCAGGCTCTGGAAATCGAAATCGTAAGCGGTTTTCTCGGCCATGGGTCGGCTCCTGCCTTGCTCTTTGTTCAGACGACGCTCAGCCGCACATCGACATTGCCGCGCGTCGCGTTCGAATAGGGGCACACTTCATGCGCCGCCGCAACGAGCGCTTCCGCTTCCGCCCTGTCGATGCCCGGCAGCGAGACTTCGAGATCGATGTCGAGCGCGAAGCCCTTGCCCTTCGGGTTCTGGCCGATGCCGACATGGGCCGTGACGGCCGAATCCGCCGGCACCTTCACCTTCTTCTGCCCGGCGACGAATTTCAGCGCCGAACGGAAGCAGGCCGAATAGCCCGCCGCGAAAAGCTGCTCCGGGTTCGTGCCGGGGCCGCCCGCGCCGCCGAATTCCTTCACCGTGTCGAGCGCGACGGCAAGCCGGCCGTCATCCGATTTCGCTTCGCCCGTCCTTCCGCCGGAGGATGTCGCATGCGCCTTATAGATAATGTTCATCTGTCCGCTCCCTTGAGGGGTTGAGGGAATGTCCGTTACGGGCATTATATAGGGAGCAATTCAATTGTGTGCAATATAAAAAAGGGGACGGGCAGGGTAGAGAATCGGTTCGTGGTCCACCCTCCCCCTGAGGGAGGGTCGAAAAATTCAAGCAAAGCGCGGAATTTTTCGGGGAGGGGTGAGCGAGAGAACGATGACTATCCCCTTGCCGCGAGCACTGCCCCCTCCCCAAACCGCTTGCAGCGGTTTGACCCTCCCTCAAGGGGAGGGTGGGCCAGATGGAGAAAGAGGAGAAAGAGAGCAGGCAGGCGAGGGCGCCTAACCCTCCATCCCGCTCCGGAGCTTCTGCAGCTTCTTCTTGAGCGCGATGAGCTCCGCCACCGGCACGCCCGCGGAAGCCGCGACCTTGCGCGGGATCGCCGCCGCCTGCCGCTTCAGCGCCCGGCCCGCTTGCGTGAGGCGCACCAGCACCTGCCGCTCGTCTGCCGCGTTCCGCTCCCGCTGGATCAGCCCCGCCTTTTCGAGCCGCTTCAGAAGCGGCGTCAGCGTGCCGGAATCGAGATAGAGCCGTCCCCCGAGCGCGCTCACCGTCACCCCGTCCTCCTCCCAGAGCGCGAGCATGGCGAGATATTGCGGATAGGTCAGCCCGATCTCGTCCAGCATCGGCTTGTAGAGCTTCGTCATCAGCAGCGACGACGAATAAAGCGCGAAGCAGAGCTGGTTATCGAGGGAAAGCGGATCGTCCGGCTTCGTCATGGGGCTTATCCTTTCGCACCCATCATATATGGGCGCAATTCCCTATGACACAATGGAATTGTGTGGCACGACACGTTCAGCGGCGATCCTGCTGACTTCCGAAGAATGCTTCCATTTCGGCTATGAACGAGCCCCGCTCCTTCTCATTCCCGTCGAAGAGAGACACGTGGAGCGATCCGCAATAGAGTGCGCCGGAATTGTCGCCGGGTGTCGTGCGGCCTGCCATACCGTCTATGAACATGTAGAAGTCCACAGTTGCGTCGGGCAGGTGCCACAGGCGCGTGACGCTCCTGTTCGGGGTTTCGTCGGTATCGACAATGCCGGTCGAGGGGCCGTAGACGGCCTCAATCTGTTTCCCAATGTGTGCGAACCTGGTCTCGCACTCGGCAGCGGTCTTCCACCCGTCCTGTGTGGTGTGGGGCAGGAATTCGTATTCAAGGGTGGCGGTGCGGAGTTTTTCATCCTTGAAGAGAAAAATTGCGTAGGGTTTTTCGTCCGTGGGAAAACCCCCCCAAAAGAAGCCGTAGGGTCCTGTGTCCTCGGGCGGTTCGCCGCGTTCTTCCGCTTCCTCCACGGCGTCGTGAACCTCGCCACCATTCTCCTTCATCGCCTGCTTGAACTCGGCGACGCTCATCCCGAGCCGGAAAACCTCATAGGGGTTCGCGGCCCGGACTTCGGCAGCGCCGAGCAAGGCAAGGGCAAGAACGACGGCAGAGACAACACGCATTCCATCCCTCAATCTGTACGCTCCTTGGTCTCAGTCCCAACCAAAATGTGTCATCCCGGCACTTGTTGCCGGGACCCATTGGCGGCTGCGGCATGCGGAGGGGCGAGTGAGTCCCGGGGACGAGCCCCGGGATGACAGTGAGAGTTAACGGCCCCTCACGCCCCGTCGAACAGCGCCAGCGTCCGCGCGAGCGCGAGGTCCGCGGCCGTCTTGTCGTAATTGTTGCGCCGGTCGGAATTGAAGCCGTGGTCGGCGTCATAGACATAGATCTTCACTTCCGGATGCGCCTTCTCGATCTCGCGCACATCTTCCATCGGAATGCCGTGGTCCTTCTCGCCGAAATGGCAGATGGTCGGGCATTTCGGGCTCTCGCCGATGAACTGCTTGATCGCGCCGCCGTAATAGCACGATGCCGCGTCGAGCCCCTTCGCGCGGCACGCCGCCACCCAGCTCACCGAGCCGCCATAGCAATAGCCGGTGATGAAGACCTTCCCGTTGCCGTCCGCGCGCAACCGGTCGATGCACATCTGCGCATCGAGCACCGTGTTCTCGTAAGTGTTCGCCGCCCGCAGCTCCAGCGAGCGCTGGATGTCCTCCTGCGAATAACTCGCCTGGAAATCCTTCACCTGCCGGTCGTAGAGCTGCGGCGACAGCACGTCATAGCCCCGCGCCGCATAGCCGTCGCAGAGATCCTTGATATGCGCGGTCACGCCGAAGATTTCCATGATGAGCACGAGCCCGCCCTTGCGCGCGCCCTCCGCTTTCACGTGATAGCAGAGGATCTCCGCGCCATCGCCGCTCGTCAGCGTCACCATCTTGCCCTTATGAGCCATGTCCTCTCCTCCCTTTTATTTTCCGCGAGGCTGCCGCCGCTGCACCAGTCCTTGCCCGGTAAAGCTCAGCACCGTCTCGCCGCGCTGGTTCACGCCTGTGTTGCGGCTTCTCACGATGCCCCATTCGGGC
>JAHBYL010000090.1 GCA_019635955.1 Parvibaculum sp. | reverse complement strand
TTCGCCGGGGAAGCCGACGATGAAATCGGACGAGAGCGCGATGCCGGGCCGGGCGGCGCGAATGCGCTCGATCAGGCGCAGATAGGTTGCCGCATCGTGCTTGCGGTTCATCGCATCGAGAATACGGTCCGATCCCGACTGCACGGGCAAATGCAGATAGGGCATCAGCTCCGGCACTTCGGCATGGGCGGCGATCAGCTCGTCATCCATGTCGCGGGGATGGCTCGTCGTGTAGCGCAGGCGCTCGACGCCATCGATCTTCGCCAGCGCGCGAATGAGCGCACCGAGCGAGGCGGCACCGCCCTTACCGTCATCGCCGTGAAAGGCATTCACGTTTTGCCCGAGCAGCGTGATCTCGCGCACGCCCGCATCGGCAAGCGCGCGCGCCTCATCGAGAATGCGCGTAACGGGACGGGAAAACTCAGCGCCGCGCGTATAGGGCACGACGCAGAAAGTGCAGAACTTGTCGCAGCCTTCCTGAATGGTGAGGAAGGCGGTGGCGCCGCGCGCAAGCGTCTTGCGGCGCTCGGGCGCGGGCAGGGCCTCGAACTTGTCTTCGGCGGGAAACTCCGTCTCGACAATGCCGGGGCCGCCATTTTCAAGACGGGCGACGTAATCCGGAAGGCGGTGATAGGTCTGGGGCCCGAGCACGAGATCGACGGCGGGGGCGCGGCGGCGCATCTCCTCGCCTTCGGCCTGCGCGACGCAGCCGGCCACGCCGATCACGAGGCTTTCGCCGCGGCCGGATTTTTCCTTCTTCAGATCGCGCAGACGGCCAAGCTCCGAATAGACCTTCTCCGCGGCTTTCTCGCGGATGTGGCAGGTATTCAGAATGACGATGTCGGCCTCTTCGGGCGTCTCGACTTCGGCATAGCCGGAGGGGGCCATGACATCGACCATACGGGCCGAGTCATAGACGTTCATCTGGCAGCCATAGGTCTTCACGAAGATTTTCTTGCGCGGCGCACCAGGCATGGCCTCCGGGGCCTCGGCCGGTGCGACGGGTCGGGATGGCGCGGATTTATCCTGCAATGTGTGCGCTCGTCTCCTCAGGGAACTCAACAATGGGCGCAGTCTAACATGGCTTGCGCCGGGCGGGCGACCGCTTTGACCTTTCAGGCGCCCGCCGCGAGCGGGCGGATTTCATCGGGCGCGGCCAGGTCCGTTTGCGGCTCGTCTGCGCGGCCATTCAGCGCCCGGGTCACGCCATCGCGGCAGCGACCCTCGCAATAGGCCGCCAGCGCCTTGCGGTTGCCGATTTCGCGGATCGTGACGGGTTCATGAAACTCGGCAATCACCTCGATCGGGCCGAGGGAGAAAGCCTCCCAGAGATGGGGGAAGAGCTCCATATCGCCGTACCAGGCGAAAAAAGGCCGGAAATAGCGGCCCATGGGGACGCCGTTGAGCTTCACATAGGCGACGGAAAGGGGCTGGACCACGAGATCGTCCTCCCTGTCCTCCTCGCCATTGACGATGGTGAGCTGGGCGACGCTCATCAGCGCGCTCTTGAAGGGCAGCACCCTGTTGCCGTCGCTGGAGGTGCCTTCGGGGAAGAGCACCAGCCGGTCGCCGGCGGCGATCCGGGCATGGATCTCGTTGCGGGAATGGGCGGTGCGGGTACGCCGCTCGCGCTCCACGAAGACGGTCTGCTGCAATTTCGCCAGCGTGCCGAAAAAGGGCCAGCCCGCCACTTCGCTCTTTGCCACGAAGGAGCAGGGCGCGAGCGAGGCGATGACCGGGATATCGAGCCAGGATGTGTGATTGGCGGTGACGAGGCTTGCGCCGCCGCGATAAGGCTCGCCGCGCACAGTGACCTTGATGCCGACGAGCCAGCACAGGAAGCGGTGATAGCGGTTGGGCAGGACGCGGGCATAGGCGAAGCCGAATTTCAGGCCGGCCCATTGCAGTGGCATCAGAATGACGGCCGAGAGCATGAAGCCGGCAAGCAGAACAGCGGCCCGAGCGGTTGCCATGTGCGTCTCCAGCCCCGCCGCCCCAAGGGGCGGAACAGGGGTCAGCCCTTGTTCCTGGTATCCGTCTTCTTGTTCCGGTCGAGCGGCACGCCGTAAAGCTCCAGCCGGTGATCGACCAGCTCGAAGCCGAGTTCGCGCGCGATGATCTGCTGCAGCCGCTCGATCTCGTCGTTGTGGAACTCGATGACCGTGCCGTTCTGCAGGTCGATCAGGTGATCGTGATGCTCTTCCGGCACCTGTTCGTAGCGCGAGCGGCCGTCGCGGAAATCATGCCGCTCCAGAATGCCCGCTTCCTCGAAGAGGCGGACGGTGCGGTAGACCGTCGCGATCGAGATCTTGCTGTCGACATCGGCGGCGCGGCGATAGACCTCCTCGACGTCGGGATGGTCATGCGCGACGGAAAGCACGCGCGCGATCACGCGGCGCTGATCCGTCATCCGCATCCCTTTTTCGACGCAGAGATTCTCGATCCGTTCGGGATCCATCGGCATGTCTTCGGGGCGCAGGGCCGCTGTCGTCTTGTCTGTCATCCCGCGCATCATAGGCCAAGGGCAATGGGCTTGTCACCAAGGAGCGGCGCGGGCGCGGCCGCTTTCCGCACCGAAAAACCCTTTTCCTGCAAAGGATTTAAGACGGGCGCGCGGGCGGGGCGAGATCGAGCTTCAGCGTGCGCGCGGCGACGGGCGCCCCCTCGCGGCGGTAATAGCCGGGGCGCATGCCGACGAGATAGAAGCCGATGCCTTCATAGAGCCTGAGGGCGGCTTCATTGTCGTCGGCGACTTCGAGGAAAATCGCCTCCGCGCCGCCCGCCATGGCGTGAGCGGCGGCGGCTTCGGCGAGGCGGCGGCCGAGGCCTGCTCGGCGGAGGGCCGGATCGACGCAGATGGTGAGGATTTCGGCTTCGCCGCCGCCGATGCGGAACATGACGAAACCCGACAGCGCCGGGGCCTGCCCGAGGGCGAGGGCAAAGGTGCCGGGCATGGCCAGGAGCTCGCGCATCGCCGCTTCGTCCCAGGGCTCGTCGAAGGCGCGGGCATGGAGCGCGGCCATGGCGGCGGCGAGCTCCGCGCCCGCGGGGCGCGGGGCCTCGCTCACGCGGCCTCCGGATCGCGGCCGCCGGGGAGCTTCGCATCGGGCGCACGAATATAAAGAGGCTCGGGCGCGACGCGGAAGGCACCGAGCCCCTGCGCGGCGATGCGGGCAAGCGCGATGCGGCCGACCGCTTGCGCCTCGGGCTGCGGTTTCGCGGGAGAGAGGCGGAAGGGGCGGCCCTCCGCTTCGAGGCGGGCGCCCAGAAGTTCCGCGCCGGTGCCGACGAGCACGGCCTTGCCTTCCGGCAGATGGGCCGGCGCCTCGTCAAGCGCGACAAGGAGAGGCGGGGTGAGCGGCGCAAGAGAGGACGAAAAGGCCTGCATATAGACTTCATCGCGCCGCGCATCGAAAAGCGCAACGCATGTTTCGTCCGCTTCGGCGCCGGCGGGCTCGGCCACCGCCTCAAGCGTGGTGACGCCGACAAGCGGCAGCGACCGGGCGAGCGCGAGGCCGCGCGCGGCGGCGAGGCCGACGCGCAATCCGGTGAAGGTGCCGGGACCGACCGTCACGGCGAGCGCATCGAGATCGGCAAAGCCCAAGGCCGCTTCCGCCAGCATGGTTTCGAGAAGCGGCATCAGCGCTTCGGCGTGTCCCCGCGTGCGCGGCTCGAAGGATGAGACGAGCACACCCTCGCCATCCATGATTGCGGCGGAAAGCGCCCCTTGCGCTGTGTCGAAGGCGAGAAGGATCAAGGGGCGCGATGCTCCGTACAGGGATCAGACGATCGTGCAGGCGTCGTCGAAGGGGAGGCGGGGGCTGCGGGCGAAAAGGCCCGAAGGATCGCCGTAACCGAGATTGCAGAGAAAGTTCGACTTCACCGTCGTGCCCGCGAAATAAAGCTCATCCGCCTTCTTCATGTCGAAGCCGGACATGGGCCCGCAATCGAGGCCGAGCGAGCGCGCGGCGATCATGAAATAGGCGCCCTGCAAGGACCCGTTGCGGAAGGCGGTCTGCTCGGCCCATTCCTTCGACCAGTTGAACCAGGTCTTCGCTTCCGGCGCATGAGGGAAGAGCTCGGGCAGGCGCTCGTAGAATTCGACGTCATAGCCGATGACGGCGGTGACGGGGGCCTGCATCGACTTCTTCAGATTGCCCTCGGAGAGAACCGTCGCAAGCTTCTCTTTCGCTTCCTTCGACTTCACGAAGATAATGCGGGCGGGCGAGCAGTTGGCGCTGGTCGGGCCCCATTTCATCAGCTCGTAAAGCGCCTTCAGCGTGTCGTCGGAGACCGGCTTGTCCGCCCATGCATTATGCGTGCGCGCCTCGCGGAAGATGATGTCGAGCGACTTGTCGTCGAGCTTGCTGCTCATAAGGCCTCCGGGATATTCGAATGGAACTTCCGCCACGATAGCGGCTTCGCGCGGCGGCGCCAGTGCGGGCGCGCGCGAAGTGACCGCGGGTCAGGCGTCAGATCTGGCGGACTTCGACGATCTCGGGGATGTAGTGCTTCAGCATGTTTTCCACGCCGCGCTTCAGCGTGACGGTGGAGGAGGGGCAGCCCGCACAGGCGCCCTGCATGTTGAGGAAGACGACGCCCGCCTCATAGCCCTGGAAGGTGATGTCGCCGCCATCCTGCGCGACGGCGGGGCGGACGCGCGTGTCGAGGATTTCCTTGATCTGGGTGACGATCTCGCCGTCCTCGCCTTCATGCGCGGCATGGCCGTCATCATCCTCCGTGCCGCCGGCGGCAAAGAGGATCGGGGCGCCGGAGGTGAAATGCTCCATGATGGCGCCGAGCAGGGCGGGCTTCAGATGCTGCCATTCGCCGGACGACTTGGTGACGGTGATGAAATCCGCGCCGAAAAAGACGCCGGAGACGTTTTCCACCGCGAAAAGCCGCATGGCGAGCGGCGAGCGCTCGGCCGCCTCGGCGGTCGGGAAATCGGCGGCGCGGCCCTCGCCCAGCACCTCGCGGCCCGGCAGGAACTTCAGGGTCGCCGGATTGGGGGTCGCCTCGGTCTGGATGAACATGGGCAAAAACCCTTTCAGTATCGTGGTTTAGCGGCGCGCGGCGCGCCCGCGATTTGCCCTATAGATGGACCCTCGCGCGCGGCGAATCAAGCGAGAGAGCGGATCGCCTCTTCGGTGAGGCTACCCGGCACCACGGTGACGGGAATGGGGAAGGATTTGTCGGCGGCCGAGGCCACCATGGTGACGAGGGGGCCCGGCCCTTCCTTGCCCGTACCGGCGGCGAGAACGAGGATCGCGACATCCTTGTCCTCGGCGATGAGCTGCATCACCTGTTCGGTGCGGCGGCCTTCGCGGATCACGAGTTCGGGCATGATGCCCGCATATTCGTTCACATGGGCGGCAAGCCGGTGGAGCAGTTCCTCGGCTTCCGCGCGCGCCTCTTCCTGCATGATGTTCTTCACGCCGAGCCATTGCTGCGCGGCCTCGCCCGGCTCGATCACGGCAAGCAGCGTCACCACGCCATTGGTATGGCTCGCGCGGAGGCTTGCGAAATGGATCGCGACTTCGGATTCGGGCGTGCCGTCCACGATGACGAGGAATTTGCGCCGCTTGGCGGCGGGGGCGGATGGTTCGGATTCGCTCATGAGGCGGATGCTGCCACCGGGCGGGGCGGCGGGCAAGCCTCAGGCTTTATTGCCGGATTGGGCCTCGAAAACCGCAAGCTGCGCGGCGAAGGCGCGGCGGTAAGCGGGCCGCGCCTCGGCCCGGGCGACATAAGATGAGAGCGTGGGGAAGGCGGCCAGCAGCGCCGAGCCCGCGATCCTCTGCAGCACGGAGACCATCATCAGGTCGCCCGCGCTGAAGGTGCCGTCGAGCCAGTCGGCCTCGCCGAGATGCGCCGCAACCTGATCGAGCCGCGCGCTGATGCGGGCCTCCATCAGCGGCAGCCGCGCCTCATGCCAGCTTTCGTTGCGCTCCGTGTAGCCCGCCGACTCGCGCTCGAGGATCGGAGGCTCGACCGTGTTGAGGGCGGCAAACATCCAGGAGAGCGCGCGCGCCCGCGCCGCTTCGTCTTCGGGGAGCAACCCGCCATGGCGCTCCGCGATGTGAAGCACGATCGCGCCCGACTCGAAGAGCACGACGCCATCTTCCTCGTAAGTCGGAATCTGCCCGAAAGGCTGGAGCGCGAGATGCGCCGGCTCCTTCATCGCGGCGAAGGACAGGAGCCGCACCTCATAAGCCACCCCCGCCTCCTCCAGCGCCCAGCGGATGCGCGTATCGCGGGCAAGCCCGCGGCCCCGGTCGGGTGAGGCTTCGAATGCGGTGATGATGGGGGGCATACGGAGGGTTCCGGGCAAGATTATATTTCTGATTTACTTCACTCTGAGAAGCGTACCCCGCGCTTACTTGCCGAAGATGTCGGTCTTGAGTTTCTGGTAAACAACAGTGTTCAGCTTCACGAGCGGCGCTAGTGTGTTGCGAGCAAATCCCATCTGGTCGTTTCCCGCCTGAACCAATCCCAAGATGCGCTTCGCCTCGATGTAGATTTCGCCTGATGCAGATTTTACGTCATCCGGCGGGTTGCCACGACGAACGCTATTGGTGATTGCTGTTCTTTTGGCTGCAAGCAATACCGGCGCATTGTCTATCTGGTCAATCGATGCACAAAGTGCGGTCAGTATTTCATCATCGTAAAGATATGATTCGATGTGCCGCCTGCTTAGGGTTGTGATCCCCTCCGAATTAAACTGGCTGATGTCAGATTCGGAGTGGTCGTCACGGTCGATTAGTCTTCTTACTTTCATACCCGATGCAACCTTGGGAAGAACGGCCGCAATCCCAAGAAAATCACCGGCCACCTCTTTTGCATTACCAGCTGAAATGAATGTCACGTCAGGAAACTCATCAGCGAAAACAATTTCGTAAATGCGCGCATCATGCGCAGCATTCTTATGCTGCCTGACTCCGGCGGGATTTCCTTCGCATATCACGACTTCCCGTGGCGCAACCAAAGAAGCGAGATCATCCAGTGCCACGTGCATAACACTTTCCCAAAATGCTCTGGTCGGATTTGAAGGCAAAATTTTTACAGGCTGGTCGAAATCCTTATGGCTAAAGTCAAGAAATGCGACAGAGCTGTGATTTGCATCATACAGTTCGCGGGCCTTTCTCATCATGCCGATAGAGTGAGACGCTATCCAGAGTTGTGAATCGCCAGGCAACAAGCGCACTAACTCTCCTAGAAGTGCGCCTTGCAGCTTGGTGTTCATATGAGTCTCGGGCTCATCGATGCAAAATACTGCATCGGGATAGCTTCGACGCTTAATTACCAAATCGAGGATCAGATCAAAACAGGCTTTCTCGCCGCCGGAAAGATTCTTGTAGTCAAAGCCTTTCGACAGACCCTTGTCGAATCGAAACGTACCTTCATTTAGAGGATTTCCGACTCCAACAAAAATTAGGTCAGGAAACAAACTTCTAAGCGGCTCCCTAATTTCTCCAACGATCTTTTCCCGGTAGTCTCCAATAGTGGTGCCCGCCTGCTCGTTTACAAAAACATCTTCCATTGCTTGAGAAGCCAGTCTTGCATAATTCTCTCTAACAGTTGCGTCGGGCTCGATCATTCTAGTTAGCTGAAATGTGTCGTGCACCGAACCTTGTCGATTCAGAGTACGCGATACGAATTCGTGATCGTTTCGATAAGCAGTCCGAACATAGAGGCCACCACGCGTAAATTGGTTTCCTTTATCGGTTATGACCGAAATACGAGTACTAGCATCGCCGGGTTTGTTATCAGGCCGGTCGTAATACTTAGGGTCATGATTCACGCCATACCCGCTGTCTGCGCGATACCGGACTAGAAAAGCGTCGAAGAGCGACGATTTGCCAGAGCCGTTTGGACCAGCGAGAACAACCAGTTTAGCGGTCCTAGGAATGCCTTCAATCTCGAGATCAACGAAACGGCGAAATCCTTTCAGCCGTGCGGATAAAATGCGCAAGCCAACCTCCAAGATTACGGTGCGAGAGAGTAAGATCGTATACTGATAATCGTCTTTTTTGACTACGAGGACAATCAAATATCAAAATCGAGTTTCTGGATTTCGGGGACTTAGGCCATTACCCTTAGTCCCACGATTTAAGCGCGTTGAGACAAGGCAGCATCTCAATGAACATCGGCATGGCTAGGACAGCTATCCCACGCCCACCCCTACTTCAGCAAAATATTGCTCACCTCG
>JAHBYL010000009.1 GCA_019635955.1 Parvibaculum sp. | reverse complement strand
AGTCGACGAGGACGGCGAGGACGAAAACAACATGTCGCTCGCCGCGATGGAAGCCGAACTGAAGCCGAAGGTTCTCGAGACCTTCGACAAGATCGCCGGCGACTACAAGAAGCTCCGCAAGCTGCAGGACCAGAAGGTGGAGCTCGCGCTGCAGGGCGAGGAAATGCCCGCCGCGCAGGACAAGAAATATCAGAAGCTCACCTCCGACCTCATCGAGGAAGTGAAGAGTCTCTCGCTCAACAACAACCGTATCGAGTCGCTCGTCGAGCAGCTCTACGCGATCAACAAGCGCCTGATGGGTCTCGAAGGCCGCCTGCTGCGCCTTGCCGAGAGCCATGGCGTACCGCGCGAGGAATTCCTCAAGCAGTATTTCGGCAATGAGCTCGATCCGAACTGGATCCGCCGCGTCAGCCGCCTCAAGGGCAAGGGCTGGGTGAACTTCACGAAGGACGAGCGCGACCAGGTGAAGAACCTGCGTCAGGAAATCCAGACGCTCGCTTCCGAAACCGGCCTCGACATCCAGGAATATCGCCGCATCGTCGCCATGGTGCAGAAGGGCGAGCGCGAGGCGCGCATCGCGAAGAAGGAAATGGTGGAGGCGAACCTGCGTCTCGTCATCTCCATCGCGAAGAAATACACGAACCGCGGGCTGCAGTTCCTCGACCTCATTCAGGAAGGCAATATCGGTCTGATGAAGGCGGTCGACAAATTCGAATATCGCCGCGGCTACAAATTCAGCACTTACGCGACATGGTGGATCCGGCAGGCGATCACGCGCTCGATCGCCGACCAGGCGCGCACCATCCGCATCCCGGTGCACATGATCGAGACGATCAACAAGCTGGTGCGCACCTCGCGCCAGATGCTGCATGAAATCGGCCGCGAGCCGACGCCGGAAGAACTCGCCGAAAAGCTCGGCATGCCGCTCGAGAAGGTGCGCAAGGTTCTGAAGATCGCGAAAGAGCCGATCTCCCTCGAAACGCCCATCGGCGACGAGGAAGACAGCCATCTCGGCGATTTCATCGAGGACAAGAACGCGATCCTGCCCATCGATGCGGCGATCCAGTCGAACCTGCGCGAGACGACGACGCGGGTTCTGGCCTCGCTCACGCCGCGCGAGGAACGTGTGCTGCGCATGCGCTTCGGCATCGGCATGAACACGGACCACACGCTGGAAGAAGTCGGCCAGCAGTTCTCCGTCACGCGCGAACGCATCCGCCAGATCGAGGCAAAGGCGCTCCGCAAGCTGAAGCACCCGTCGCGGAGCCGGAAGCTCCGGAGCTTCCTGGATAACTAACCTGACTCGTCATTGCCGGGCTTGACCCGGCAATCCAGAAGCCGCTTTGCGGCGTCAGGAAAAGCTCTTGGGGCCTCGCCCGCCGCACTGGATGCCCGGGTCAAGCCCGGGCATGACAGTTGGTTGGTGAAGTTTGGGAGCCCGGATCGGAAAATCCGGGCTTTTGAATTCGAAGAAAAAACTTATCCCCGCTTTCCCGCAAGGCCTCATATTTGGTGCACCTGTTCCGCATGAGGGCGTATCCGGAATGACCAGATGCGGGGGCGGGTGTCGCGGTATCGTGGTGCGGAGGCTTCGTCTCCGCCCGTAAAGCCGAAGCGGGCAGACGCCCGCCAAGGCCGGCATCGCGGCGCGCGGGGCGGAACGACGCCGCTCCCTGCCACGGCCCGCACTTCAACCGTGCGGCCGAGTTCCATTGTGCCCCGCGCACCCTCTCTTTTTCATCCCTCCGGAAGCCTCGCGCTTCGCGGAGCCGGAGGTGCTTCAGCAGCAGGCGCCGGAGGTCTCGCCGCCCGTTTCGGCGTAGGGCATCGCCGTCCCGCAGTCGGGGAAAATGCCGAAATGGCGAGAGAAATCGCCGATGAAGGTGAAATGCGGCGCAAACCGGCTTTCCTTCAGCATACGGAATGTATTGCCGCAGACGGGAAAGGCACGGCCCTTCTCGATCCGGTGATGCCCGTCGAGCAGGAAGGCGTCTTCGGCATGGGCGATGCCGCCATTATAGATCACCGCCTGGCCGTGATCCTCGCAGGCGGGCTCCAGCCCCTCGATGTTGAAAAGCCGGTAGGTCGCGGAGAAGAAGCGCGCATCGCCGAGCTTGCGGCGGATCGCGGGTTCCGCGATTTCCAGCGGCCGGCTCGTCACGAGGCGCGGATCGGCAAAGCCGCAGGCTTTCGCGAGGTTCTGGAAATCGTTCCAGTAGAGCGCGCCGCCGAGGCATTCGCCGAGCAGGACGGGGTCTTCGCGGAGCGAGGGATCGAGCCTGCGGTCGGCATAGACATCCGCGAAGTAGAATTCGCCGCCGGGTTTCAGGAGCCGCCTCGCGCCTTCGAGCACCGCGCGCTTGTCCGGCGAGAGGTTCACCACGCAGTTCGAGACGATGATGTCGAAGCTCGCCGGTTCGAGGCCGAGTTCGCCAAGCGCCTCGATATAGACTTCGCGGAAATCCACATTCGCGTGAGGGTGCCCGAAGCGCTCCATGTGCCAGCCGATATGCTTGCGCGCCACGGCAAGCTGCTCCGGCGTCATGTCGACGCCCGTGACATGGCCCTCGGGCCCGACGAGCCGCGCCAGCGCATAGGCATCGCGCCCCGCGCCGCAGCCGAGATCGAGCACGCGCATGCCTTCGAGCTTTTCGGGGATGACGAGGCCGCAGCCGTAATAGCGCGTCAGCACCTCGTCATGGATAAGTGCGAGCGCGCCCTTCACATGTTCGGGCATGGCGCCGGGGTCGCAGCAGGCATCGGTCTTCAGGTCCGCGCTGCCCTTCAGCGTCTGCCCGTAATATTCCTTCACGCTTTCGATGGTCATGCGCGCACTCCCGGTTGCCCCGAGAGGCTGCCCCGCGCCGCGCGCCGCGTCCACTCACAAGTCGGAGAGCGCGTATGCACGGCGATCAATTTGTGGTCCCACCCTCCCCTTGAGGGAGGGTCGAACGAGCGCAAGCTCGTTCGGGGAGGGGGACTCCGCTTTCGTTCCGTGGCTCGTCTTGCGATTCGCGTCTCACCCCTCCCCGAAAAATCCTGCGCTGCGCTTGAATTTTTCGACCCTCCCTCAAGGGGAGGGTGGGGAATTTTTATATGCCGCTACCTGCTCTCGCCCGGCCCCGGATATTCAAGCTGCACCGCCACGAAATGCGCCGTGCCTCGCCCCATCTTCTCGCCGATCCAGGCGAGCATGTCCTCGCGCAGCGTGGCGGAGCTTTCGATTTCGAGGCAGCCTTCGCCCTCATCGCCCGGCAGGCGGATCACATGGGCGCGCTTCGGCGCCTCGCCCGTCACATCGGCGAGGAGGGTGAGGCCGTGCCGCGTCGTCACCTCGTCCTTCGCCGCGAAGAGCCGTGCCTCGCTCTTCCAGCTCCGCGCCGCGAAGTCGAGCGGGAAGGCGAGGTCCACCTCGCTCACGCCGTCCTCGGCCGCGATCAATATGTCCGCGCGCGGCCAGCCGAAGACGAGGTTCTTCACCGCCGTCGCCATTTCGCGCATGCCGATGTTGAAGGCCTCGCTGTCATGGGCGGCGCTCCAGTCCGTCACGCCGTAATGAGCGGCGATCTCCGCGGCGCGGGTGGGGCCTGCGATGCGTTCGGCCAGCATCAGCGAGATGGGCAGCGAGGCGCTCACGCCGGAAGAAGAGATCGTGTTGCCGTCCTCGACATAGCGGATGTTCTTCTGCCAGTTCACGGCGGGAAAGT
This sequence comes from Parvibaculum sp., assembly GCA_019635955.1. Lineage (GTDB taxonomy): Bacteria > Pseudomonadota > Alphaproteobacteria > Parvibaculales > Parvibaculaceae > Parvibaculum. The sequence continues at coordinate 71,720 of JAHBYL010000009.1, read as the reverse complement.
CCTTCAGCCGCGTTCCTTCCTCGTAGAAATGACCGGTCGCGCGCCGCCCGTCGAGAAGGCCCGTGGCGGCAAGCGTCTGGCTTCCTTCGCAGATCGAAACCATCAGCGCGCCCTTCGCCGCCTGTTCGCGAAGCCACTCGACGACCGCCTCATCCGCCCGTTCGATCATGGCGGGCACGATGACGATGTCGGCGCCCTTCTCATGCGCCGCGTCGAAGCCCGCGAAATCCATATGCGGGCTTATGCGTCCCGCCGGCCAGAGCGCGACGGACGCCGCTTCGGGCGCGACCGCCACCACTTCGGCGCCCGCTTCCGCGAGAATGCCATAAGGCACCAGAAAGTCCGTCACCTCGGTGCCCTTGTTGAGCGCGGCGACAGCCACCACCACGCGCTCGCGGCCATGGGCGGGCTCGATGCTCGCGGCCTGCGCCGCGCCCATCAGGAGCGACGCCGCCATCAGCGTCAGCAGCAGGGCGACGCAAAGGCGAAGGGCAGGGCGGCGCATGTCGTTCGGATAATGTGTGCGCATGGCAGTGACTCCGCGTTTGTCATGGGGCGATCGTGAGCCCCATGCTGGCGCGGGAGGCGTCAGGCGGAAAGGACAAGGAGGCGGCGTTTTCTGCCAAAGGTAAGCGTCATGAGATTCAAAAAAAGCCATCGTCATGGCCCGGCTTGTCCGGGCCATCCACGTCTTCCTTCCTTTTCCGGGTCAGCCAAGTCGTGGATGGCCCGCATAAAGCGGGCCATGACGAGTAAGGGAGGGTCATGGATTTTTGTGTCCCTCGATCCGTCCACGGATGGTCCGGCATTTCAACCTGCCTCCTGAAAACTTATCCCCGCCCCCTGGCACCGGCGTTACGCTCTCACCCGTCGAATACTCCAGCGAGGAGAGGAATGCGCCTGCCGCTTGCCGCGACCTGCCGCCCGCCAAAGAAAAGGGCGGCGTCCATGAAGAACGCCGCCTTGCCCTATCTGCCGGTCCTTGATGGTCGGGGCCGCGGGGGCCAGTTCCCGGTCGAAGTCCCTTCGGCCGAATGCTGTATCCGATCAGTTGATCCTTATGACGAGGGTCACATTTGCCGCGATGGTCTGCTCGCCGGCCGCCATGGGCACGGCGGCGCCTTCGGCGCGGGCCGACATCATCATGTCCTTCGCGTAATAGGGCTGCGGCATGGAGAAGCCGTTTTCCGAGATCGAGAGGATCTCGCCGACCGAGACGCCGGCTGCGCCCGCATAGAGCTTCGCCTTGTCGAGCGCGTTCTTCACCGCGTCCTTGCGCGCCTCGTTCATGAGCGGCTTCGGATCGTCGATCGCGAAGCGGATGCCCGAGAGCTGGTTCGAGCCGAGCGAGACGACCTTGTCGAGAATGGAGCCGAGATTGTCGAGGTCGCGCACCTTCACGGTGAGCTGGTTCTGCACGCGGTAGCCGCCGATCTTCGGCGTATAGGGGCGGCCGTCATCGTCGCGGACCTGCTCATAGACCGGATAGACCGAGAAGTTCGAGGTCTGCATGTCCTTCTTTTCGATGCCCGCCTTTTCGAGCCCGGCAAAGACCTTTTCCATCGCTGCCGTGTTCGCGGCCAGCGCCTCGCCGGCGGTCTTGCCTTCGGTGACGACGCCGGTCTCGACATAGGCGATGTCGGGCGTCGCGGTCACTTCGCCCTCGCCGGTGATGGTGATGGTGCGGGGCTTTTCCTCCGTCGCATGGGCGGCCGGGGCGAGCGCGAGCGCCGCCGCGAGGACGAGGGCGGAAAAGGAAAGAATGGAAAAAGGCGTGGCGGAGCGGGGAAGGGCGAGCGGCATTTCAATGCCTCCTTGGAGCGTGTGGCCGTCAGATGAAAGCCTTATCGGCCATATGCGCTGAACCCGGCCTGAATGAATTGCCGCGAGCTTCCGGCGGGATCGGGGCAAAATTGGGGCAGCGAAAGGCGCATCGGCCCGGGGCCAGGCCCAGTCCACATGCCCGCCTGCCGCTCTCTTTACCCTCTAATGACTTGACAGCATTGGGGCCTGTGCAGAAGGTCGCTTCTGTTCTGGGCCGATCTATTGGGGGCAATCGATGTTCAAACATGTAAAACCGGCGCATCTCGTCTTTGCGGTCGCGCTTCTCGCAGGAGCGGCGCCTGCATCCGCAGCCGACAAGGCCGTGATGATGCCGGTCGATCAGGCACTGCAGACGCAAGCCGCAAGGGAGGCGCTGGACGGGTCGGTCGCCTTCTATTTCGGCGACACGCCGCATCCGCCGGTCGTGGAATCCTTCGGCGAGTTCGTCACCAACAAGAAGACAAATGCCTTCGGCAAGTCGGACGCCGCTACCTGCCAGCATGTCGTGCTGTCGAATTTCATCGCCTTCCAGAACCGCGCGAAAGAGCTCGGCGGCAATGCGGTGATCAACATCACGAGCTATTTCAAGCAGAAGGAAGTGAAGGACAACAGCCGCTACGAATGCAATATCGGCTTCCTGATGTCGGGCGTGGCGCTCAAGGGCGACGTGGTCAAGCTGGCCGAGTGAGCCTGCCGCATCGTCCCGGGGAGGGGGTGGATGACCATGCAGACGGAACGAGTAGCGGCTGCCTATCGCGTGCCCGAGGCCGTCCATGTGAGGTCCTGGGCGGCGATCCTTTGCGGCCCGGACGGCGCGGAGGAGCGGCTTGGCGCCTGCGCGGCGGAGAAGGATATTCCCGCGAGCCTGCGCCGGCGCCTCGGCGCCTTCGGGCGCCTCGGCGTTGCCTGCGGCCTTGGTGTCGCGCCGCAGGGGGACGCCGATATCGTCTTCTGCTCGCGCCATGGCGATATTCCTCTCGCGCATCAGTTGCTGGAGGCGCTGGTGGCGGGCGAGCCGCTTTCGCCGGCCGGGTTCTCCATGTCGGTGCACAACACGGTTCCCGGCGTGCTCGACCTCGCGCGCAAGGCGCGGATCGGCCATACCGCCATCACCGCCGGGCGGCAGACCCTGTCGGCCGGTCTTGCCGAGGCCTGGCTCCGGCTTGCCGCGCGACCGCATCTCGACACCGTGCTCATCTATGCGGAGACGCCGCTCCCCGGCATCTATGAGCCCTTTGCGGAGGATGGGCTCGGCGGCACCGCGCTTGCCCTTTGCGTGTCGGCGGGTCCGCGCGACGGCGCACGCTTCTCGCTCTCGCCGCATGAGGGTGCGTCCTTCGCGGGTGCGCCGTTCCACGAGGAGCCGGAAGCGGAGTTTCTTGCGCGCGAACTCGTCGCCCGCCTTCGCGGGGCAACCGAACCGGCGGAGATCGGCTGGTCCTCGCAAGGTTTCCGCTGGTCGTTCGGAGGCACCGATGCAACGTCTTGATTATGCCTGGCGTCTCTTCGGCACGGGTCTTTCCTTCGCCGCCTTCGGCATTGGCGGGCTCGTCATCTCGCTGGTGTTCTTCCCGCTCTTCAATCTCTTCGTGCGCGATCGCGAGAAGCGCATGGCCTATGCACAGCGGCTGGTGCATGGGGCCTTCCGGCTTCACCGCGATTTCACGATCTTCATGGGCGTCATCGACTGGGAAACGCATAATGCGGAGGCGCTTGCGAACGACGAAGGCGTGCTCGTCGTCGCGAACCATCCGACGCTGCTCGATGTCGTGCTGCTCATGTCGATGATGAAGCGCTCCCAATGCATCGTGAAGGCGGCCGTCGCGCGCAATCCCTTCATGCGCGGCGTCGTTGCCGCGACGGGCTATATCCGCAACGACGACGATCCGGAAAAGCTGGTGGCCGATTGCGTCGCCGCGCTCGAGCAGGGGAACAATCTCATCGTCTTTCCGGAAGGGTCGCGCACGGTGCCGGGCGCCGATGTCAAGCTGCAGCGCGGCGTCGCCAATATAGCGATCCGCGCGCGGGTTCCCATCCGTCTCGTAACCATAAAATGCGAGCCGCCGACCCTCATGAAGGGGCAGAAATGGTACGAGATTCCGCCCCGCCGCATGCATTTCACGATCCGGGTCCAAGGACTGGTTGAATCTGAATCCTATATAGGTGAATCTGTCCCATCGATTGCCGCGAGGCGACTGAACGGGCATCTCGCCGAGTGGCTAATGGGGGAAGTGGGGCATGGAACGGCTCGAGGATCGCATTCGGCGTCTCATCGTTGAGACGCTGAATCTTGAAGATATTACCGCCGAGGAAATCGACGAAGACGAAGCGCTGTTCGGAGACGGGCTGGGGCTCGACTCGATCGACGCGCTTGAAATCGGCATCGAAATCCAGAAGACCTTCGGCGTGAAGATCGACTCCAAGGACGAAAATCTCGCCAGCTATTTTGCGAGCGTCAGGGAACTGGCGCGTTTCGTGTCCCGCCAGCAGACGCAGGAGCGAGCGGAATGACGCGGGACGAAATCTACGAGACGCTGAAAGGGTTTCTCATAGAACTTTTCGAGATACCCGAAGAGCATATTTCGCTCGATGCGCATCTCGCAGACGATCTCGATCTCGACAGCATCGATGCGGTCGACCTGGTTCTCAAGTTGCAGGAGTTCATCGGCCGCAAGGTATCGGCCGAGCAGTTCCGGTCGGTACGGACGGTGGGCGATGTCATCGACCAGGTTGATGCACTTCTCAACTAGAAGGCCCGATCCCTGGAGCATCGCGCTCACGGGTGCGATGCTTCTCATTCCGGTCGCGACCGCGGTCGGCCTGCGTTTCGTGGGACCCTGGCCGATCATTTTCCTGCTGCTCGCCTGCATTGCGGGGCGCATCCTGCTGCCGCGCGCGATGCCCGTGCCGGTTGCGATGACGGGTGGGCTTGCCGGCGTGGCGCTTGCCGTTCTCGCCGTCAGCGCCGTGTCGCCCGGTCTTGCTGCGCTTCTCTATCCCGTTTTCATGAGCGCCATCATGCTCGTCGCCTTCGCCACCACACTCTGGCGGCCGCCCAGCATGATCGAACGCTTCGCCCGCATCGTGGAGCCCGACCTCGACGAGCGCGGCGTTGCCTATACGCGCCGCGTGACGATGGTCTGGATTGCCTTCTTCGCCTTCAACGGGCTTGTCGCGCTCGCCACCGTCATTCATGGCGATCTCTTCTATTGGGGCCTCTATAACGGGGCCGTGAGCTACCTTCTCGCCGGTTCGCTCTTTGCCATCGAATATGCCGTGCGCCGCCGCGTGCGCAGCCGGGGCGAGATGGCATGACGGGCGGTCTCTGGTCTTTCCTTTCGCGCGCGGAGGGCGCCGCTCCCGTCGCGCGCCGCGGTGCGCGCGTGGTGACGGCGGGTGCGGTGCGCGCCGCGGTGCTGCCGCTTGCGGAAGAGCTTCGAAAGGGCGAGGGGCCGGTCCATCTCTATTGCGAGGATGCCGCGAATTTCACGGCGGGGCTCGCCGCCGCGCTCATCGCCGGGCGCCGGGTTCTCCTACCCGCGCATGCCGCGCCCGGTTATCTCAGCGAGACAGGTGCGACCGCCCGCTCCCTCATTACCGATCTGCCGGGCCTTGAGGGGCATCGTGTGGAGACGCGCGAGGGCGGCGATGCGGGGCCGTTGCCCGAAGTGCCGGAAGGGGAGATCGGCTTCTTCACCTCGGGCACATCGGGCGAACCGAAGCTCTGCATGAAGTCGATGCGCCAGCTTGCCGCCGAGGTCGCCGTGCTTGCCGGTCTCTGGGGCAGGCCGCGTGGCCTCGTGCTCGGCACGGTCTCGCATCAGCATATTTACGGGCTTCTCTTCCGCCTGCTCTGGCCACTTTCGACAGGCGCGATTTTCTCCTCGCGCGTTCATGAGAACTGGGAAAGTGTTGCGGCCCATGCGGAGAGCGGCAGCGTCGTGGTTTCGAGCCCGGCGCATCTCGGCCGCATTCCGCCCTCCGTCGCGCTTCCGGCCGCACCTTCCTTTATTTTCTCGTCCGGCGGCCTGCTGCCGCGCGAGGCAGCGCAGGGGGCATTCGCGCGCTTCGGCTGCTGGCCGACCGAAGTGCTCGGCAGCACAGAAACGGGTGGCGTTGCCTGGCGCCGGCAGGCGGAAGAGGACGCGCCCTGGACGCCGCTTCCGGCCGTCGAGCTTTCATCCGGCGAGGATGGCGCGCTGATGGTGCATTCGCCTTTCACCGGCATGGATGCGCCGATGGCGATGGGCGACGCAGCGGTCTTTCTCGGCGATGGCCGTTTCCGCCTCAAGGGGCGGCTCGACCGCATCGTGAAGATCGAGGGCAAGCGCGTCTCCCTGCCGCGTGTCGAGGAAGCCTTGCGCGCGCATGACCATGTTGAGGACGCAGCCGTCATCGATCTGCCGGAGCGGCGCGGCGCGCTGGGCGCCATCGTGGTGCTTGGCGGCGAGGGGCAGGCGCTTCTCGCGCAGAAGGGCGCTTTCAGGTTTTCGCGCGACTTGCGCGCGGCGCTGAAGGAACGTCTCGAGCCGATGGAGCTGCCGCGCCTGTGGCGCTTCCTTGATGAGATCCCCGTGAATGCGCAGGGCAAGCGCGTAGCGGCGGAGATGCGGCAGCTCTTTCGCGCGCCCGAGCTTCCGGAAATCGAGGCAGAGAAGATCGAGGGCGACAAGGCCGCCTTCGATCTGCGGCTTCAGCCGGAGCTCAGATGGTTCGAAGGGCATTTCCCGGACCAGCCGATCCTGCCCGGTGTGGCTCAGCTTCACATCGCGGCGCTGCTTGCGGAGCGCGTATGGGGGATCGACTTTCCCGGTCACGACATGTCGCGCGTGAAGTTCCGGCGCGTCATGCAGCCCGGGGAGCGCGTGTCGCTGTCGCTCGCGCTCAAGGAGCTGCGTCTCGATTTCCAGTATGTGTGCGAGGGCGAGGTCGTTGCGAGCGGCACGATGAGGGGGCTTGCGTGAGCGGTTTCCGCCCCTGCGCCATCGTGCCGACATACAGGCACGCCGATGCTCTCGGCGGTGTTCTGACGGCGCTCGCGGCCAAGGGTCTCCCGGTCATCGTCGTGGACGACGGCAATGATGCGGATACGGCGAAAAGGATCGCGGTCATCTGCAGCGGCATCGAGGGTGTTGCGCTTCTCCGTCGCGCCAGCAATGGCGGCAAGGGCGCTGCGGTGCTCGACGGACTTGCCAGCGCGGCCTCGCGCGGTTTCACCCATGCGGTGCAGGTTGATGCGGACGGCCAGCACGACATTGCTCGGGTCGACGATTTCCTCGAGACGGCTCGCGCGCATCCCGATGCGCTTGTCACGGGCGAGCCCGTCTATGATCAGACGATACCGCGCAATCGCCGCATCGCGCGCTGGATCACGCATTTTTGGGTCGCGGTGAATACGCTCACCTGGCGCTACATGGACAGCATGTGCGGATTTCGCGTCTATCCCGTCGAAGCGACGCTTGCGGTCGCGCGGTCGGCGCGGATTGCGCAGCGCATGGCCTTCGACACCGAAATTCTCGTTCGCCTCGTCTGGCGCGATACCGAAGTCATCACGCTGCCTGTCGCCGTCACCTATCCGGCGGGCAATCATTCGAACTTCGCGCTCTGGGACGACAATCTGCGCATCTCGGGCATGCATGCGAAACTTTTTTTCGGCATGCTTGCGCGCTCGCCGATGCTGCTCTACCGGCGCCTCGGGCGCCGCAGCGATGCCGGCCCGCGCCACTGGGCGGCGATCGCCGAGCGGGGCAGTTATGCCGGGCTCTGGTTCCTCGGTCTCGTCTACCGCCTGTTCGGGCGGCGCGCCTGTCTCGTTGCGGTTTCTCCCGTCGTACTCTTCTTCTTTCTGACGGGGAGCGAACAGCGCCGCGGCTCGCTTTCCTATCTGCACCACGCGCATCAGGCGGGGCTGATCGCGGAGAGGCCGGGCTGGAGGCTCTCCTTTCGTCATTTCCTTGCCTTCGGTTCGTCGGCCGTCGACAAGCTCGCTGCCTGGACCGGCAATATCCGCATGGCGGATGTCGAAGGCGTGGACGAGGGCGATTTCGCCAAGGCGAAGGCGACAGGCGAAGGGGCGGTGGTGCTCACTGCGCATTACGGCAATCCGGAAGTGCTTCGCGCGCTTGCAACGCTCGGCGAACATTGGCGCGTCACGGTTCTCGTTCATACGGTTCATGCCGTGCGTTTCAACCGCCTCATCAATGCTTTTTCCGACTCTGCCCTCGTGCGCGTCATTCAGGTGACGTCGGTCGGGCCCGACACGGCGATCCTGCTGCAGGAGGCAGTGGCGCGCGGCGAATGGGTTGTCATGGCGGGCGACCGTGTGCCCGTTACCGGCAATGCGCGGATCAGCTGGGCGCCGTTTCTCGGAGAGGCCGCGCCCTTCCCGCAGGGCCCGCATATCCTCGCCGCGCTACTCAAATGCCCGGTCTATCTTCTCTTCTGCCTGCGCGAAGGCCCGCGCCATCGCATCCGTTTCGAGAAGATGGCTGAGCGCATCGTGCTGCCGCGGAAGGACAGGGACGCAGCGCTTGCCGCATCCGTTGCCGATTATGCTGCGCGCCTCGAACGGCATTTGCGCGCGGCGCCGCTGCAATGGTTCAACTTTTTCGATTTCTGGCATCCGGCGGGGCTGCGAGCGCCTTCGGCGGCACTGCCGCCGCATAGAGACAGGACAGGCGTTTCGTGACCGGTGAGGTAATCTTCGGCGGGCGGGACCTCGCCATCGATGAGGTCGGGGCCCTTGCCACGGGAAAGGCGGAAGCGCGGCTGAGCGATGCGCCGGCGTTTCGCGAAGCCATCGCACGCTCCGCCTCGCATGTGGCGGACACGCTGGCACGCGACGGCGTCATCTACGGTGTGACGACCGGCTATGGCGATTCCGTCACGAAGCCCGTTCCGCTCGATCTCGTGGCGGAACTGCCGCTCCATCTCACCCGCTTTCACGGCGTCGGCACCGGGCGCATGCTCACCGCGGAGGAAACGCGCGCCGTCATGGCGGTGCGTCTCGCCTCCCTCGTGCGCGGCTGGTCCGGTGTGAGCATCGAGCTTGTCGAGCTCCTCTGCAACATGCTGAGGCACGATATCCTGCCGCTCATTCCTGCCGAAGGCTCGGTGGGCGCGAGCGGCGACCTCACGCCTCTGAGCTATGTCGCGGGTGCGCTTGCGGGCGAGCGGCGCGTCGTCTGGCGCGGGCGTGAGATGATGTCAGCGGAGGCCTTCGCAGAGGCGGGGCTCTCGCCCGTCACGCTTCGCCCGAAGGAGGCGCTTGCCATCATGAACGGCACGGCCGTCATGTCCGGGCTCGGCGCCATCGCCTTTTCGCGTGCCGTCTCGCTCTCGGCGCTCGCGACGCGGCTCACTTCGCTGGCCTGTCTCGCCCTGCTCGGCAATCCGGCGCATTTCGACGAACGCCTCTTTTCCGCAAAACCCCATCCCGGACAGATGAAAGTCGCCGCCCGCATCCGCGAAGATCTTTCCGCCTTCGCCGCGCGCCATGCGCCCACGCGGCTCCAGGACCGCTATTCCATCCGCTGCGCGCCGCATGTGATCGGCGTGCTGGAAGACATGGCGCCGGTCTTTCGTTCGACGCTCGAAACCGAGATCAACAGCGCGAACGACAACCCGCTGATCGCGCCGGAGAGCGGCGACATTCTTCATGGCGGCCACTTCTATGGCGGCCATGTCGCATTTGTGATGGATGCGATGAAGAACCTCGTCGCGAATATCGCCGACCTGATGGATCGGCAGATGGCGCTGCTCGTCGATACGCGTTTCAACAACGGGCTGCCCTCCAACCTGTCCGGGGCAACGGGGCCGCGCGCCGCCATCAATCACGGGCTCAAGGCGCTCCAGATCGCCGCATCGGCCTGGACGGCGGAGGCGCTGAAGCTCACCATGCCTGCCAGCGTCTTTTCGCGTTCGACCGAGTGTCACAACCAGGACAAGGTCTCGATGGGCACCATCGCCGCCCGGGACGCATTGCGCGTTCTCGACCTGACGGAACAGGTCGCGGCCGCGCTGTCGATCGCCGTGCGCCAGGGCGTTGCCCTCCGGGTGAAGGACGGGGCATTGTCGCCTGCCGATCTCACGCCCGCGCTTGCGGCATTCACGGGCGAACTCGACGCCGCGATCCCCTTCATCGAGGAAGACCGGCCGCTCGATACGCTGCTGGGCGAGCTCTGCGGCAGAAACGCCGCCGGTACATGGAAATTTGGCTGGAAGGACGGCCCGGCATGAAAGCGATCGTCTCCGCTTCCGCTCCGTTCGACGTGCCCTTCTACGATCTCGACCCGATGAACATCGTCTGGCACGGCAACTACGCCAAGTATTTCGAGCTTGGCCGCGTCGTGCTGCTGACGCGGATCGGCTATGGCTATGAGGCGATGAAGGCATCCGGATATGCCTGGCCGGTCATCGACATGCATGTGCGCTACTACCGGCCGCTGATACTCGCCCAGAAGGCGGAAGTCGTCGCGGGCATCACGGAATGGGAGAACCGCCTTAAAATCGACTATCTCATCAACGATCTCGAGACGGGCAAGAAGATCACCCGCGGCCACAGCATCCATGTGGCGGTCGATATCGAAACCGAGGAAATGCAATGGGAAACACCGCCCATCCTGCGCGAAAAGCTATCGCCCTGGCTTGTCTCCTGAGCCTTGCGGGCACGGGCGATGCTGCGGCGGAAAGCTGTCCCGCTCCGCGGGACATTCATGTCGCCTCGGTGGACCGCGCCTTCGTGCAGGAGCGCCATATCGAGGGCATGTCCCGGCCGCTCGTCTCGCATGGGAGGCTCCGCGCGGAGGGTGACGAGATCGTCTGGCATATGCAGCGTCCCTTCGACGTGAAGACAGTCATCACGCCGGCCGGCATTTCGGAATCGGTCGATGGCGGGCCGTTGAGACCATCGGGTGCCGGTGCGGCGGAGCTCGGCGCCGGCGTGGCGCGTTCTGCGGCCGCACTTATGCGCGGGCAGTGGGACGCGCTCTCCTCTCTCTTCAATGTGTCCGCGCCCTCGACGCTTGAAAGCGGCGAATGGGAGGTGCTGCTCACGCCGCTCAACGCGCGAATGCGGCAAGCGGTCGGCGACATCGTGGTGACGGGCTGCGCGGATGTGGAGCGCATCGCGGTGGGTGGAGACAAAGGCAGCGAGCGCCATGTCATCACTTTCGCGAAGCCCGACGAGGTGCAATGAGCCTGCGGCGCTCACCAGCTCTACTGATTGTCTGCGGCGTTCTCGCCGCGCTCCTCTTTTCCGCCTCCCGCATTGCGGATGCCATCGATACGAATATTCTGTCGCTGCTTCCCGCCGATACGCATGACGGCGTCGTTGCCGCTGCCGTCGCGCGGGCGAGCGAGGCGACATCGAACCGCCTGAGCTTCGCCATCGAAGGCGGCACCGCGGATGAGCGGCAGGCGGCCCGGGCGCAACTCGCGGATGCGCTTGCCGCAACAGGTTGGTTCCGTGCCGATGAGGAAGCGGGCGAGGCGCTCTGGGCCTATCTCTTCGCGAACCGCACCACGCTGCTCTGCGACGGCGATCGGGCGCGGCTCGAGGCTGGCGAGGGCGATGTGCTGGCCGGGGAAGCTCTCCGCCAGTGGTACGGTCCGTCGAGCATGGGTCTTGGCGGGCTCGTCGCGAGCGATCCCCTGCTCCTCACCAACCGGCTGCCCGGATGTCTCTTTGCCGATGGACATGAAAGTGCCGCGCAGGGTAATGCCGAGCTTCTGTCGGGCCGCATCGACGGATCGGTCTACAGGCTCGACGTGCAGGACGATATCATCCGCACGATCGGCATCTGGCGCGAGACATGGGAACCGCGCGGACTCTCGCTCACGCGCGGCGGCGCGCTCTTCCATGCGGCGCATGGCGCGGCGCAGGCGCGCCTTGAAATGTCGTTCATCGGCGGCATCACGATCGCGGTCCTGCTGCTTCTCTACTGGCTGATGTTCCGCTCCCTGCGTGCGCCTGTCCTCGCGCTCATCATGGTGGGCTCGGCGCTCATCACGGGTCTTGCCGCCACGCTCCTCGTTTTCGGCACTATTCATGTCATGGCGCCGGTCTTCGGCGCGGCGCTGATCGGCATGGTGGTGGATTACACGACCTACTATCTCGTGACGGGTCTCGGCGCGGCGCCGGGCACGCGGGCAGAGCGGCGGGCGCGGCTCTTCCGCCCCCTTACCATGAGCATGGTCACCTCGGTTGGCGCCTTCGCCGCGCTGCTCGTCTTTCCTGTGCCGGCGTTCCAGCAGGTTGCGCTGTTCGGCATGTCGGGGCTCGCCATGGCCTGGGCCGGAGCGCTCTGGCTCGTGCCGCATATCGAGGGACGCGGCATGACGACGGGGCCGGGCGCTGCCCGTATCGCCTTGCTCGCGGAGAGGTCTCTCTCGAGCTCGCCCCGTCCCATATGGGGCTTTGCCCTTGTCGCGATAGCGTTGACCGCGGCGCTTTTCGGCTGGCGCCATGGCACCGTGCTGGACGATGTGCGCGGCTTCCAGAAGGGTTCGCCCATTCTTGCCGCGGAGGAGGCGCATCTCGGAGACCTGACGGGCTTTGCGCCTTCGACGGCCTTCATTCTCGTGCGAGGCGGCACCGCCGAGGAAGCGGTTCGCAACGAAGAGGCGCTGCTCGACCTCCTGCCGCCGGAAGGGCGGGAAGCGATCCTCCTCGCCGCAAGCCGGATCGACCCTTCGAGCGAGCGGCGTGCGGTGACGGCGGAACTCATCCGCACGCAGCTTGTCGAACCTCATTTGGCAGGCTTCATTGAGGCGCTCGGGGCGGGCGCGCCCGATGCCTATGCGGGCAGGGAAGAGAGCGCGGAGATACCCGAACTCGCGCAGGCGCTGCGGGGCGAAACGGAGAGCGTCTTCTGGTCGCTCCTGCCCGTTTCCGCGACCATCGCCCTGCCGGTAAACGAGAGCGGGAACCCCTCGCCCTGGGCCATGGTCGAGCCCGTGGAGCTCTATTCGAGCCTCTTCGGCGAGTATCGCAGGCTGGCGACGCTCGCGGTCGTAGGGGCACTTCTCGCTACCGGCCTTCTTCTCATGCTGATCGAGCGGCGGTGGAGCGCGCTCAGGGCGCTTCTTCCGGCCCTGATCGCCGTGCTCGCGACCCCGCCCATCGTCATGGCGCTCGGTATTCCCTTTTCATTCTTTGCCGCCATGGGACTTTTCCTCGTGGTGGGGGCGGGGGTCGACTATGCGGTTTTCCAGCGCGAGGCGGCGGATGCGAACCGAAGCTGGACCAGGGCCGGGATCGTCCTGGCCGCGCTCATGACCTGCATATCGGTGGGCCTGCTCGGCTTCAGTTCGGTCTTGCCCATTACGAGTTTCGGCGTCACCGTAGGCGTGGGGATATTTCTGTCGCTGATCCTGTCGCCGCTGGCGCGGCGGCGGGACGGTTGAGTAAATATGGGGGCTGGGCGATGTCGCCTGATGTCGTGGTAATTGGCGCGGGACCCGCCGGATCGGTCGCGGCTGCGCTGCTGGCGGATGCGGGTTATTCCGTCGAGGTTCTGGAGCGGGCGCATTTCCCGCGTTTTTCGATCGGCGAAAGCCTGCTGCCGCAAGCCATGGAGTGGCTTGCCGAGGCGGGCCTGCTGCGCGATGTCGTGGAAGCGGGGTTCCAGCACAAGAACGGCGCGATCTTCCGCCTGGGCGAACGCGAAGAAAGCTTCGACTTCCGGGAAAAGACGGCGGATGGCTGGGGCACCACCTATCAGGTGAGGCGCGACCGGTTCGACGAGCTTCTTGCGCGCGGCGCCGAGCGCAAGGGCGCGAAAATCCTGTTCGGGCAGACGGTCGTCGCGATGCGTCCGGATCCCGTGGCGCCGAGCCTTACCGTGCGCGACGAGGAAGGCAATGAACGCGAGGTCACGGCACGCTTCGTTCTCGATGCAAGCGGCTTCGGGCGCGTTCTCGCGCGGCTTCTCGATCTCGAGACGCCGACGAGCTTCCCGGAGCGCATGTCGATCTTCACCCATGTCGAAGACAACATGCCTGCGCATGTCTATGACCGGAACAAGATCCTCATTACCGTCAATCCGAACGACAACCGGATCTGGTACTGGATGATCCCGCTTGCCGACGGGCTCTGTTCAATGGGTGTCGTCGGCGCGCCGGAGAAAATCAAATCCTATGGCGCGACGCGCGAGGAGCAGCTTGAAGCGCTCATCGCGGAAACGGGCCGCATGGCGGAGCTTCTCGTCAATGCAAAGCGCGTGCGCGACGTCGGCGAGATTGCGGGCTATGCGGCGCGCGTTTCTTCACTGACAGGACCCGGCTATGCGCTGCTCGGCAATGCGGGCGAGTTCCTCGATCCCGTGTTCTCGTCCGGCGTCACCATTGCGCTCAAATCGGCCTCGCTTGCTGCGCATGCGCTGACGCGGCATCTGGAAGGCGAAACGGTGAACTGGGAGGCCGATTTCTCGGGCCCGCTTTCGCGCGGCGTCGAAACCTTCCGCGCCTATGTCAGCGGCTGGTATGACGGTTCCCTGCAGAAGATCATCTTCAGCAAGCCCGCGGATGCCCGCAAGCTGAAGGCGATGATCACCTCCGTTCTCGCCGGCTACGCCTGGGACGACGAAAATCCCTTTGTCCGCGACCCGCAGAAATATCTCAAGATGGTGGAAGAGTTGTGCGGTTAGGTGTCGTCCTCGTTCTCTGCGTCGCGTTGCTTGGCGGCTGTGCGAATGCGCCGGGCAAGTTGCCGGCGCGGGAGAGGCTCGCGCCCGCAATCTCGATCACGCTGCCCGCTTCGGTTCCCTTTGAAGGCGATATAGCGGCTGCGCAGCTTGTCGAGGTGAGGCGGGACGGCCGGCGGGACCGTTTCGAGGCCTTCGTCGAGGGCGGGGAGGGGCGTTTCGTCCTTGCGATGACGGTGCCCTCCGGTCCTTCCATCATGGTGGTCGAATGGCGCGAGGGTGCGCTTCGCATCCGCCGCGGGGTGGCGCCGGCATCGCTCGAGGCAAAGCGGATACTTGCCGATTTCATGCTCGTTTATGCGCCCGAGAGCGCCCTTCGCGCGGCCATATCGGGCGGCGATCTCGTCTTTTCGGGGAGCGGGGCCCGCCGCATTTTCCGCAATGGCGAATTGCTGATCGAGGCCGTGGCGCCCACGGGAAATCCCTGGCAAGGGGAGGCGCGGCTCACCAATTTCGTCTATGACTACGAACTCATCATCACAAGCCGCGCACCGGGAGCGCAATGACCGAAACGCCCGTCTACATTGCTGCCGCGACTGCCGCCAATGCCCTCGGAGCGGACTGGGAGAGCGTGGCGGACGCGTTGTTCGCAGGCGACAGGTCGGGCCTTGAGGGGACGCAGCGCCTGAGCGACGGGCGGACACCGCCTGTCGGGCGGCTTCGTGCCGAGCCTGATGCGCTGCCCGCCCGTCTTGCCGATTGGGAGAGCCGCAACAACCGGCTCGTGCTGCACTGCCTGACACCGCTTCTTCCCGCGATCGAGGAGGCGATCTCGCGCTTCGGCGCGTCGCGCGTCGGCGCCGTGATCGGCACCAGCACATCGGGCATCGAGAGCTGGGAGTCAGCATTGCCGCGCTATCAGGCAGATGGCGTCTGGCCCAATGATTTCCGTTTTGCCCGCCACGAGCTTGGCGATCCTTCGGCCTTCATCGGCGCCGTCACCGGCGCCGCGGGGCCCTGTTACTCGGTGTCGACGGCCTGCACCTCCGGCGCGAAGGCAATGGTGAGCGCGGCGCGTTTGATCAAGAGCGGGCTTTGCGACGCGGTGGTGACGGGCGGTGTCGATACGCTGTGCGGGCTCACGCTGAACGGATTTTCCGTTCTCGATTCCATCTCCACGCAGCGCTGCAATCCCTTCAGCGTAAATCGCGACGGCATCAATATCGGCGACGGCGGCGCGCTCTTCCTGCTGGCGCGCGAAGCCGCCGATATCCGCATTGCAGGCTGGGGCGAGAGTTCGGACGCCTATCATCTGAGCGCGCCCGACCCGGACGGCGAAGGCGCCGCGCTCGCAATCGGCGAGGCGCTCGCCCATGCGGGCGTCGAGGCGCGCGACATCGCCTATATCAATCTCCACGGCACGGCGACGCGGCTCAACGATGCGATGGAGGCGCAGGTGACGTATCGCCT
This sequence comes from Parvibaculum sp., assembly GCA_019635955.1. Lineage (GTDB taxonomy): Bacteria > Pseudomonadota > Alphaproteobacteria > Parvibaculales > Parvibaculaceae > Parvibaculum. The sequence continues at coordinate 55,782 of JAHBYL010000009.1, read as the reverse complement.
CTTCGGCGGTGAAACGCCGTGCAGCTCCACGAAATCGATGACGGGCCACATGCTCGGCGCGGCGGGCTCCGGCGAGGCCGCCTTCGTCGCCATGGCGCTGCAGCGCCGCGAAGCGCCGCCGCATGTGTGGGATGGCGAGGCCGATCCCGACCTGCCCCGGCTTCACCTGAGCGACCGGATCGGCGAGCGCGTCGACGGCCGCTACATGATGAGCTGTTCCTATGCCTTTGGCGGGAACAACATGGCGCTCATTCTGGCGCGGGAGTGAGCGATATGACAGCACCCCTTCCACCTGCCGGAGAGCTCGTGCGTCACAGCGGCACCATGCTGCTGATCGGGCGGCTCACGGATGTCTCCGATACGCATGCGGTTTCGGAGGTCGTCATCTCGGGGGACTCTACTTTCTATCGCGGCGGGCGCGGCGTTCCCGCCTATGTCGGTCTCGAATATATGGCGCAGACCATCGCCGCCTATGACGGCGTGCAGCGGGTCCAGAGCGGCGAGCCGCCGGTGATCGGCTTTCTTCTCGGGACGCGCCGGTACGAGGCGCCGCGCCCCTATTTCGAGGCAGGCGAGACGCTTCAGATACGCGTCGACATGACATTCAACGACAATGGCATGGCGGCGTTCGATGGCGTCATCAGGGTCGATGGCGAGGAGCGGGCGCTCGCCTCGATCAATGTGTACCGTCCCGAAGGCGGCATGGGTATCGAGGAGGCCGGACGATGAGCGGCGCCAAACCACGTTCCATTCTCGTTACAGGCGCGAGCAAGGGGATCGGCCGGGCGATCGCGCAACGCGTCGCACGGGACGGGTTTCCCGTCACTATCCATTACGGCACGGACAAGGCGGGCGCGGAAGAAACGCTGGCCGCCATGGAAGCGGAGGGCGGCGCGGGCCGCATTCTCGGTTTCGACGTCTCGGACCGCGCCGCATCGCTCGCCGCGCTCGAAGCCGATATTGCGGAGTACGGGCCCTATTGGGGCGTCGTTCTCAATGCGGGCATTGCGAGGGACAATGCGTTCCCCGGTCTTTCCGGCGAGGACTGGGACCAGGTGGTCGACACCAATCTCGGCGGCTTCTTCAATGTGGTTCATCCGCTCGTCATGCCGATGATCAGGCGGCGGGACGGCGGGCGCATCGTCACCATCTCGTCGGTGTCCGGCATCACCGGCAATCGCGGCCAGGTGAACTACAGCGCAGCGAAGGCCGGCATCATCGGCGCGACGAAGGCGCTGGCCGTCGAACTTGCGACGCGGCGCATCACCGTCAATTGCGTGGCGCCGGGCGTCATCGAGACGGCGATGATCGAGGAGGCGCCCGTGGAGGAAATTCTCAAGATGATTCCGATGCAGCGGCTCGGCAAGCCGGAGGAGATTTCCGGCATCGTCGCCTTCATTCTGTCGGAGGAAGCATCCTATATGACAAGGCAGGTGATCTCGGTGAACGGGGGGATGTGCTGATGCGCCGTGTCGTCGTCACGGGCATGGCGGGTGTGACGCCGCTTGGCGATACGTGGGATGAAATCCGCGGTGCCATGGAGGGCGGGCGCACGGGCGTTCGATATATCGAGGCGTGGGACAAGCTCGGCGATCTGAAGACGCGGCTTGGCGCGCCATCGCTCCAGTTCGAGCACGAGAAGGTCTATCCGCGAAAGAAGATGCGCTCCATGGGCCGCGTCGCGGCGATCGGCGTGCGTTCGGCGGAGCGCGCGCTCGAGCATGCGGGTCTCGCCGGCGACCCCATTCTCACCTCGGGCCGCACCGGCGTCGCCTTCGGTTCGTCCTATGGATCGACGGAGCCGACCAAGGGCTTCGTGCATTTCATGGATACGGGCGTTGCGACCGGCCTTTCCGCGATGAGCTACATCAAGATGATGAGCCATACGGCGGCCATCAATATCGGCATCTTCTTCGGACTTCAGGGCCGTGTCTTTACTACGTCATCCGCCTGCACCTCGGGCTCGCAGGCGGTCGGCTATTCCTACGAAGCGATCAAATACGGCCATGCGGATGTGATGATCGCGGGCGGGGCGGAAGAGCTCTGCCCCACCATGGCCATCGTCTTCGACACGCTTTTCGCGACGAGCTGCCGCAACGATGCGCCGCAGACCGCGCCGCGCCCCTTCGACCGCGACCGGGACGGGCTGGTGATCGGCGAAGGCGGGGCGGCGCTCATCCTCGAGGAGCGCGAACATGCGCTCGCTCGCGGTGCGACGATATTCGCCGAGATCGCGGGCTTCGGCACGAACATGGACGGTTCGCATGTCACCGATCCGAAGCCGGAGACGATGGCGCGTGCGCTCGACATCGCGCTTGGCGATGCCGGCGTTGCGCCGGACGCGATAGGTTTCGTCAGCGGCCATGGCACGGCGACGCTTCAGGGCGATATCGCGGAGACCATCGCGACCTCGCGCGTTCTCGGGCCAGCCGCGCCGATCCACTCGCTGAAGGGCTATTTCGGCCATACGCTCGGCGCCTGCGGCGCGATCGAGGCCTGGCTCACCATCGAGATGATGCGCGAGAAGCGTTTTGCGCCCAATGCAAATCTCGAGACTGTCGACGAGAATTGCGGCGAACTCGACTATGTGAGAGGCGGCTTCCGGGCGATCGACACGGAATATACCATGTCCAACAATTTCGCCTTTGGCGGCGTCAACACGTCGCTCATCTTCAAGCGGGTGTGAGGACCGCGGGGCCGGTTCTCAGCGGGGTGCGAGGCCGCTCACCAGCAGGGCGATATATTCATCGGCGAGCCGCGCGCCCGGCAGGCTTGCCTCGCCCGGCTGCCACTGGCCGATGGAATTGAGCGCGCCGGCAAGGGCGAAGGCGGTGACCTTCGGATCCGACGAGGCGATGGAACCATCCTCAATGCCGGCCGAAACAAGCGCGCGAATCTGCCTGTCGATCACGCCCTTGATGCGGCGGACCTTCTTCCGGCTCTGCTCGGAGAGTTCGGTATCGCTGATCCGCACGGCACAGCGCCCGAAGTCCGAATCGATCACGACCGCATAGCGACGCAGATAGGCGACGAGGCGCTCCATGCCGCTTGCCCCGGAATCCTTCGTGAAGTTCGCGACGGCATCGAGCTGGTCGAGCCCGTGCTGGATACAGGCGAAGAGCATCGCCTCCTTGTTCTTGAAATAATAATAGAGCGTCGGCTTCGTGACGTTCAGCACGCGCGCCACCTCGTCGAGCGAGGCGCGGTGATAGCCCCATTCCGAAAACACATGGGCCGCGGCCGCAAGCACTGCCTCGCGCTTCAGGGCGCGTTCCTGCTTGCGTTCCGATTCTTTCTTCCAGGGAGAGTCGATTGCCGTGCGTGCCATTTGGAATCCGGAGTCGAGGAATGTCCGAGAATAGGCAACGAGCGGGATTTGACAAGATACCAAGAAGAAACTAAGTTACTCAAAAGTAGAAATGGCGCCGGGAGGGCGCCTGCCTTGCAGGGAGGAGCAGGCATGTATCTCACGCAAGCGCTTCACCGCGCCGTTGCGCTGACGCCGGGCAAGACCGCAACGATCTACGGCGCCCGCGAAAGGACATGGCAGGAGTTCGGCGGCCGCGTTTCCCGGCTGGCAGGCGCGCTCAAATCGCTCGGCGTCGAAAGCGGCGACCGAATCGCCATTCTGTCGATGAACTCCGACCGCTATCTCGAAACCTGCTTCGCCGCCTGGTGGGCGGACGCCGTCATTGTGCCGATGAACACGCGCTGGTCGGTGGCCGAACATGTCTATTCGATCGAGGATGCCGGCGCGTCGCTGCTTCTCGTGGACGACACGTTCTCGGACGCCGGCATCGCCGTGCGGGATGCCTGTCCGCAAATCCGGCACACGATCCATATGGGCGATGGCGCGGCGCCTTCCGGCACGAAGCTCTATGAGGAGCTGATCGCGTCGGCCCATGCGGTGGAAGATGCGCGCCGCGGCGGCGAGGAGCTTGCAGGCATCTTCTACACCGGCGGGACGACCGGCTTTCCCAAGGGCGTGATGCTGTCCCATCAGGCGCTCTGGACGAGCGCGCTCTCGATCGGGGCCGGCGCGGATGGCTTCAATCCCGAGATGCGCTATCTCCATGCGGCGCCGATGTTCCATCTCGCGGATTTCGCGATGTCGAATGCGACGTCGCTCTTCGGCGGCTCCCACGTCTTCATGCCGGGTTTCGAGCCCGTCTCGTTCCTGAAGCTGATGGAAGAACACAAGGCGAGCTTCACGCTGCTCGTGCCGACCATGATCCGGCTGCTGCTCGATTGCCCGGCTTTCGGGAAGCACGATCTCTCCGCCTGGAGGGGCATGCTCTATGGCGCGTCGCCCATGGCGGAGGCGCTGCTGCGCGAGGCGCTGACGAAGCTGCCGCAGGTCGCCTTCACGCAAGGCTATGGCCAGACGGAGCTCGCGCCCATCGCGACCTTGCTCGGCCCCGAGCATCACGTTCTTGATGGGGCGCATCCGCATCGTCTGCGCTCGGCCGGGCAGCCCGGCCTCTGCGTCGAGGTCCGCATTCTCGATGCGGATGGCAAGGAGCTGCCGCGCGGCGAGGTGGGCGAGGTCGCGGTGCGCGGGCCGAACACCATGCTCGGCTACTGGAACAAGCCGGAGCAGACGGCGGCCACGCTTGTCGATGGCTGGGTGATGACGGGCGACGGCGGCTATATGGACGAGGACGGCTTCCTCTACATCGTCGATCGCATCAAGGACATGATCGTCTCGGGCGGCGAGAACGTGTTCTCGGCGGAAGTCGAGAACGCGATCATGCAGCTCGACGGCGTGGCCGAATGCGCGGTGATCGGCGTACCGGACCCAAAATGGGGCGAGCGAGTTCATGCCGTCGTGGTGCCGAAGGCGGGCGCGAAGCTCGATGCCGACAGCGTCGCGCCGCACTGCCGTGCGCTCATCGCGGGATACAAATGTCCGCGCAGCGTCGACATCCGCATGGAACCGCTGCCGAAATCGGCTGCGGGCAAGATCCTCAAAACCGAATTGCGCCGTCCCTACTGGGAAAACCAGGGACGCAATGTCAGCTAGAAAGGAATGAGCGAGATGGCCAATCGTGTGGTTGTCGCAGGCGTCGGCATGCTTCCCTTCGTGAAGCCGGGAGCGAGCGCTTCATATGACGAGATGGGAGCGGACGCCGTGCGCCTCGCGCTCGCGGATGCGGGGCTCGACTATGACAAGGTGCAGCAGGCCTATGCGGGCTGGGTCTATGGCGACTCGACCGCAGGCCAGGCCGCGCTCTACAAGGTGGGGCTCAGCGGCATTCCCGTCGTCAACGTCAACAATAACTGTTCCACGGGCTCCTCCGCGCTGTTCCTCGCGCGGCAGGCGGTCGAGGCAGGCGTCGTCGATTGCGCATTGGCGTTCGGCTTCGAGCAGATGACGCCCGGTGCGCTCGGCACGATGTTCAACGACCGGCCGAACCCGCTTGGCGATTTCCTGAAGGTTGCGGACGACAGTTTCCAGGGCGCGAGCGAAGTGCCGATGGCACTGCGTCTCTTCGGCGGCGCGGGCTATGAGTATCAGCAGACATTCGGCGCGAAGACCGAAACCTTCGCCAAGGTCCGCGAGAAGGCGAGCCGCCACGCCGAACACAATGAGCGTGCGATCTTCCGCGCGCCGGTGAGCGTGGACGAGGTGATGCAGTCGCCGAAAATGTTCCTGAACCTCACCCGGCTCCAGTGCTGCCCGCCGAGCTGCGGCGCGGCGGCGGCGGTTCTCTGCACGGAGGAATTTGCGAAGAAGCACGGGCTCGGCGCAAGCATCGTCATTTCCGGCCAGGCCATGACGACGGACTTCCCTTCGACCTTCGCCGAGAAGAGCCTCATCAAAGTCGTCGGCGCGGACATGACGAAGGAGGCAGCGCGCCGCGTCTACGAGCAGGCGGGCATCGGTCCGGACGATGTGGACGTCGTGGAGCTGCATGACTGCTTCACGACCAATGAAGTCATCACCTATGAGGGGCTCGGCCTCTGCCCCGAGGGCGGCGCCGAGAAGTTCGTCTGGGATGGCGACAATACCTATGGCGGCAAGGTCGTGACCAATCCTTCCGGCGGGCTTCTCTCGAAGGGGCATCCGCTCGGCGCGACGGGACTCGGCCAATGCGCGGAACTCACCTGGCAGCTTCGCGGCCAGGCCGGTCTGCGGCAGGTCGAGGGCGCGCGCGTCGCGCTTCAGCACAATCTTGGTCTTGGCGGCGCTTGCGTCGTCACGCTTTACGAACGCGTGGGGTAATAAATGATCGACCGTTCCTTCATCGGACATGAATTCGCGCCCGTGACGGCCGAGGTGGAGAAGGGGCGCCTGCGCTTCTTCGCCAAGGCGACGGGCAATGCCGACCCTGTCTATTCGGACGAGGCGGCTGCGGCGGCAGCGGGATATCCCTCGCTTCCAGCGCCGCCCACCTTTCTCTTCTGCCTCGAGATGGACCGGGACGATCCGATGGATTTTCTCGATCTTCTGAAGGTCGATCTCGGCCGCGTGCTGCATGGCGAACAGAGCTTCACCTATCGCGCGCCGGTCTGTGCGGGTGACCGGATCACCTTCCGCTCGCGCATCACCGACATCTACGACAAGAAGAACGGCGCGCTGGAATTCATCGTGATGGATACGGAATGCCGAAACGAGAAGGGCGAACATGTCGCCGATATGCGCCGCTCCATCGTGGTGCGGAACGGGTGAGGACAGGAACATGACCGATATTGCAACAGCGGCACCCGGCACGGAAATCGGCCGCATCACTGCCGACCGGATCACGCGGCACATGCTCGCGCTTTATTGCGGGGCTTCCGGCGATCACAATCCCATCCATGTGGATATCGATTTCGCGAAGGCGGCAGGCATGCCCGATGTTTTCGCGCATGGCATGCTTTCCATGGCCTTTCTCGGCCGCCTTGTGACGAAGCTCGCGCCACAAACCGTTCTGCGCGGATTCGGGGCGCGCTTCACCTCGATCACGCAGCTCGGCTCGGAGATCACCTGCGTCGCGAAGCTCATCGAGCGTTTCGAGGATGGAGGGGAAAAGCGGGCGAAGCTCGAACTCGTCGCCATGGACCAGAACGGCGATGTGAAGCTCATGGGCGACGCCGTCGTCGCGCTCGCATAACGAAGGAATATCCAAAGTGTCGAAACTCGAAGGAAAAGTAGCCCTGATTTCGGGCTCGGGCCGCGGCATCGGCCGGGCGCTGGCGCTGAAGCTCGCCTCGGAAGGTGCGCGCATCGTCGTGAACGATATGGACAAGGAGCCTGCGGCGGAGACGGTCGAAGAGATCCGCAAGCTCGGCGGCGAGGCCGTCGCCTGCGTGGGCAGCGTGACCGAGACGGATTTCGGCGACCGCTTCGTCAAGACGGCGCTCGATACCTGGAACGGGCTCGACATCATCGTCAACAATGCGGGTTATACCTGGGACAATGTCATCCAGAAAATGACGGATGAGCAGTTCCAGGCCATGCTCGATGTGCATCTCGCAGCGCCGTTCCGGATTCTCCGCGCGGCAGCCGAGCCGATCCGCGTCTTCTCGAAGAAGGAAGCGGGCGAGGGGCGCGAGGTCTTCCGCAAGATCGTGAATATCTCCTCCGTTGCTGGCCTTGGCGGCAATACGGGGCAAGTGAGCTATTCTTCCGCCAAGGCGGGCCTTGTCGGCATGACGAAGACGCTCTCCAAGGAGTGGGGCCGCTACAAGGTGAATGTGAACTGCGTCGCCTTCGGCTTCATCAAGACGCGCCTCACCCAGCCGCTGACGGGCGAGGGCGCCAGCATCGATGTGGAAGGCCGCAAGATCGCGGTGGGCGTGCAGCCCGCCTTCATCGACGCGATGGAAAAACAGATGATCCCGATCGGCCGGGCCGGAACGCCCGAAGAAGCGGCGGACGGTGTCTATCTCTTCTGCACGCCTGAATCGAACTATATCAGCGGTCAGGTCGTGATCGTGGGCGGCGGCGTGTCGCTCTGAGAGCTTGCGCCTGAATACGCGGATGCGCAGGCCGCGGCCCGGGTGCCAATTGCCCGTGCCGCGGCCTTTTTCATGCGCCGGCGCAGATACTCCAAACCTTGCATAGCAAAGCCGGCGGCTCCGCCCGCTCACCCTTTCGGGTGAGTGACGGGCGCAGGTGAATCGCGGTCTCATGGTTGCGAAATCCGGTGCGCGGCGGGGCACGGCGCGGGTTTGCAGGGGTGTTGGGGTGACGGGTGGTTCAGTCAAAATCGGCGAAGCGCCGGGCAAGCGGCGGCACGGCCGGGAAGGCCCGGCCGAGCTTCCTGCATTCGCGTCGCACCCCGCTGCGCCAGCCGGTCTGGAAGTGAACCGACATCAGGATGGCGATGAGTGCGCGGCGGTGGCGGCGCCAGAGGGGCAGGCCTTCCTTGCGCGCATCGGCGATATGATCTGTATACTGATCGGCAACGGCCTTGAGAAAGTGGCCGAGCGGGCTCTTGAGATATCCGCCCACGCGCCAGTCCTGACGCAGAAGCACATAGCGCGCCGCGGCAAGACCGTAAGACCGGAACCGGCGGCGCATGCCACGGTAGCGAAGCGTCGCATAGTGACCGATCACCAGTTCGGGGCAGATGCGATAAACGGCACCCGATGCGATCAGGCGTTGGGTCATGTCGCAGTCCTCAGCGCCGCGCATATCGGCACCGAAGCCGCCCGCGCGCTCATAGGCGGCGCGGGACATCGCCATATTGGCCGTGACCGCCGTCATCAAACCGAAGCCTGTCTCGATGAGCGAGGAGGCGCGGTCCACATGGGCGAGATCGAGCTGCCAGGCTGTGGGCGTCGCGGCCCAGACCGGCACGACCTCGCCGGCGATGAAATCGGCCGGCGGTCCGGCCTGGATCATGGCATCGAGGCAGGCGAGCCAGCTCTCGGCCGGCGCACTATCGTCGTCGATGCAGACCAGCCAGTCTTCGATCGCGCCTTCGAAGGCGGCGCGCCTTGCGCCGCCGCACCCGAGATTGACGGGCAGGGCGCGGTATTCAAGCCAGGGATGCGCATGGCGCGCCAGCACTTGCGCATAGGCAGCATCGTGGCTGCCGTCATTGGCGATGGTGGCCCGGATGTGCGGCCGCGCTTCGAGGAGCGGCGCAAGAGCGGCAAGCAGCCGGTCGAGCTTGTCCGGACGGTGATAGGACGGAATGCCGATGCGGATGGTCTTGAGAGCGCCGCCGTTCATGGATCAAAGCTCCAGTGCTGCGATGGCGCGGTGGAAATCGTCCCGCCCGCGTTCATAGGCGGCGCGGGCCGCGCGGCCCATCGCGACGCGGGCCTTGAGCGGCAGGGCGATGACGGCCTCAACCGCTTCTTCGACCGCTTCGACGGTGACCGGAAATGCGGTGGAGCGAAAATGCGGCACGGCATCAGCCGGGTCAGCCGCGACAAGCATGCCGTTTTCGCCGGGCACGACGAGATCGCTCATCGGCGGCGCGCCCGTTGTGACGAGGAGCGCACCGGCGGCGCGCGCTTCATTGAGCGCATGGCCGAAACTTTCCGCAAGGCTCGGCATGACATGCACGCCATGCGTTTCGATCGTTGCCTTCATTTCCGCTTCGCTCTGACGGCGCAGCACGACGGTGATGTTGGGAGCGATCGTGAGCGGCGCCGCGAAGGAAAGCGGGTCGCGGACATAGGCCGTGACGGTGAGCGGGGGCCATTCCGGATGGCGCTGCCAGGCCTCGACGACGATATCCGTCTGTTTCATGTGCGAGATGCCGCGCGCATGGAGGAAACGGTCAAAGCGCGCCTCCTCCCAGGGATCGGCGGGCAGGCCCGGGTCGCGCGAGGTCCAGCCGGCGACGACGCGGACTGGTGCCCGCGCCATGCAGGGCAGGGCCTCGAGCATGCCGCGTGTGAATTCATTCTTGTAGATGACCGTGTCGATCAGGCCGAGCGCGAGATTGGCCTCGTCGTCCTCGTTGAGCCATTCGACGTAAGGCACGTAGACATAGCGCCGCGCAAATCCGGGGTCGAAAAGAGGCCGGTTGAGCCGTGCCGCCTCCAGCAGGAAAAGCGCGTCCCACCCACCCCTCGCGGCCGGAACAAGATCATGCGCGTCCGCCCGGTAATCGCGGTTGAACCATGCGGGCAGCGAGGCGGTGGCGATTTCGGCGCCGGGTGCGGCCAGCGCCAGCGCCGCGGCCAGCACCTCGGCATCATGCGCATTGCCGATGGTCGCATGATGAACGATCAGATAGCGCCGCCCCGGCATCGACATTTCCCCGCATCGGCCGGAACGATCTCCGGTCCGCTCCGCCGCGCCAGCCCCGCGGCAATGGAACCTTATCCATCTGCCGGGCATCGCGCGACGGGAATAATTCCATCCTCGCGTTCACCCGGTCGAAAAGGAATCAGATCATGACCACGTCTGTCGCCATGCGCGATATCATCCAGCGAGCGAGCGCCCGCGCCTTTCTTGTCGGTATCGACAGAAGCGCCAAGGGGCGCGCAACGGCAACCGTGCATGCCGCACAAAGCGCCACAAACCGCGCCGACCTCGACGCATTGTGCCGGAAACTGATGGCGACGGACGCGGTGGCGAAGGTCAGGCTGCGGCGCCATAGCGACCGTGAACTTGCGGGTGCGCGCAGCATCGAGGCGCTGCTCGCGCCGATGCGTCATGAAGAGATCCTGTTCGATGCAACAGGCGTTGTGGATCGCGGCGGCCGGCTGTTGTGTTTCACGCGGGTGCTGCGCTCTGCGATGGGCGAAAAGATCGGCGGCATCTACTGGAATCCGCGCTGGCGGACCCTTTATATCCGGCTCGACCGGTCGCATTACCTCCATGAAGGCAAGCTGCGGGTTGCCGACCTTGCCGGCGCAGAGCGCGCTGCGAAGGCGGCGCTTGCGGATGTGACCGATGAAAACTTCCGTCCGGCTGTGCGGCTCGGCTTCGACCTGCCGGCGGCCGATCTCGTTCCGGTCGACGATGCCTCGCTGCCGCGGGGCGCGTCGGTGTTCGGCCTCATGCGCCGGGCCGCACGCCTTCCCGCCATCGGCCTCGCGCTCGGTCTCGGCACCGTCGCCGCCGCCAACGCGCAGGAAGCGCCGGCGGTGTCGGCCGTCAACGGCAAGCTTGCCATTATCGGCGGCCTGACCGACGACGATACGCGCAGCACCGAATATTCGGGCGTGCTTGCCGGATCGCTGACGGTGCCGCTGTCACACAGTTTCGGCTTCCAGGCCGATGCCGCGGCAGGCTCGGCCGACGGCAATGCAATCATGGGCGTTGGCGGCCATCTCTTCTGGCGCGACCCGTCGAGCGCGCTTGTCGGCGCGATCGCCTCCTACGCGCGTGAGGATGTGTCGGGTGGACCGGAGCTTGAGTCCATCCGGCTCGGCGGCGAAACCGAAATCTATCTCGGCGACTTCACCGTTCAGGCGCGGGCGGGCCACCAGTTCGGCCACGATGTCGATGACGGCTTCTTCGGTCGCGTCGATGTGTCCTGGTACGCTACCGACGATTTCCGCCTGCGCCTCGGCGTGGCCAACGATCCGATCGTCGATACGACGGTAAGCGGCGACGTAGAGTTCCGGCCCGGCTACGAGGCCATGCCGGGACTTGCCTATTTCGCGGATGCTGCCGCGGGCGACGACAATTATGTGCGCGCCTCGATCGGCGTGCGCTTCTATTTCGGCGAGAACAAGTCGCTGAAGCGCCGTCACCGCGAGGATGACCCGGAAGACAATCTGGGTCTCGAGGGTCTGAACAGCGTTACCGCCAAGACCGGCAAGACCTATGGGGGCTATATAGCGCCGCTAGAAACCTGAACGGTGTATCATCCGAACCGGGGCGGCCGGCGGGAACCATCCTGCCGGCCGTTTTCTTTTGGGGACTGCAAAATGCAATCGACGATCCTTCTGGCAGGCGAGCTGGGCGCGGGGCTCGGGCATGTGATGCCGCTCTATCGCATCGGTGAGGCGCTGCATGAGGCCGCCGAAGCGCGCGGCATCGATCTGCGCTGCGTCTTTGCCGTGCATGAGCCGGCACTGCTTCATGAGCTGAAGCGCAGCGGCGACCTGGTGTTGCAGGCACCGGCAGGAGCATCGCAGGGCGAGCTGAAATCGAACACGGCAAGTTATGCCGAGGTTCTGATCGCCAATGGTTTTGCAGATGCCGCCACGCTCCGGCGGAACGTCGCCACGTGGGACGACCTGTTTGCGCTGGTAACGCCGTCGCTCGTGATCGCCGATCACAGCCCGACAGCCGTACTCGCTGCACGCGGCCGGATCGCGACGCTTGTGACCGGTAATGGCTTCACTGTGCCGCCTGCCGCGATCGACATCTATCCCGCGCTTCTGGCCGATCGCGCCGCGCCGGCAATCCAGGGCGCGTTGCGGGACAATGTAAACGCGCTGTTGACCGGGCGGGGGCTTGCGCCCGTGGCGCGCCTGCCGGAATTCCTCAAAGGCGATGCACGCGCGGTTTTCACGATACGCGAGCTCGATCCCTATGGCGCCCTGCGCGATACCGCGCTTTCGGGACTCTATGAAGCCGATGTTTCGCCGGCGCCGCTCCCGGCCGAGCCGCGCATTTTTCTCTACGGTCATGCGGGCATTGCCTCGTTTCCCCTGTTGGTGCGGGCCTCGCTCGAAACGGGCCTTCCGGTCAGCGCTTATGTCACGGGCGCGGGCGCCGAACTGAAATATCTGCTGGCGGGACGCGGCGCCGAGATTTTCGACAGGCCGCCGCCGCTCTCCGAGATTTTGCCGCGGACAAGCCTTGTCGTTTCGAATGGCGGGGCGGGGCTATCGCATGCCGCGCTGATCGCCGGGCGGCCGCATGCCATTGCGCCGATCCATGCGGAGAGCCAGATGACGGCGCGGGCGCTTGAGCGGATGGGATGTGCGGCGATCGTGGAGACCGCGACATTCGACAAGGCGGTCGCCGCGCTTAAAGGCGCGGCGGAGGATGGCATGCTCCGGGACGCGTGCGCCAGCGCCGCGAAGACGCTCGACGCGACGCTGCCGCGGACGCCTCTTGCGGCGCTTGCCGATGCGTGCCTCGGCCGCATCGGCGCCATGCCTGCAGAGGCAGGCGACCCTTGACCGGCGCGGCCTCTAAAATTGTATACAAAATAGTATACCAAAATTATCTTTTGCGTTAGTCTCCCCGACCATCGCGCCGGTCAGGCGCGGGGTGAAAATGGGGAGGAGACATGGTCTCGATATCGACAATCCGCCGCTCCGCGGCGGTAACGGCACTCTTTTGCCTGATGGCCGCCGCACCGGCTGCGGCAGCTCCGTTCAGCAGCATCGTCGTCACCGGCGACAGCTGGGTGGACGATGGCATGCAGAGCCTGGCGCTGAAGCGCGGCTATGAAGTCTGGCAGATCAATCCGGCGCAATTGACGGTGGCGCGGCCGAACGGGCGCTTCTCGAACGGGCCCGCCGCGCCGGAATATCTTGCGGCCATGCTCGGTATGTCCGGGCATCCGGAGAATTACGCGATCGGGGGTGCTGCCTCCGGCAGCAATTTCCAGCCCTTCCGTCCTCCGTTCGAAATGCAGAACCGGCCGGGCCGCAACTGGAACGGCGTGGATAGCCAGCTCACATTCCTGCTCAACGAGAAGGGCGGCGTGCTCGACCCGAACGCGCTCTATTTCCTCAGCATCGGCGGGAACGATTTCCTCGAAGCCCTGCCGCTGGGCTGGACGCCAAATGCCGCAACGACCCATGCCAATATCGTGGACGGTCTGGAGCGCATGGCCAATGCCGGGGCACGGCATTTCATGGTGATCAACTATCGCGGGCCCGCCGACAACAATATCAACGTGACCATTACCGGCGCCTATATCGAGGCGAAGCAGACGCTGGGCATCGACATCATCTATATCGATTCAGCCTCGCTCATCCGCCATTTCGCGGATAATCCCGCGCTTTTCGGCTTCGACCCGAACACGCCGCTCACGCCCTGCATTTCGGGCACGGGCATCAACGTGGTCAATAACTGCACGCCGGAACAGGAAGCCGAGCGCATCATGTGGGACCTTGTGCATCCGTCCACGCGGACGCATGAACTGATCGCGCTTGTCGCCTATTCGCAACTCACCTCGCCGCAGGTGCATGCGGTGCTCGGCGACACTGCATTTGTGAATTTCGGCCGCACGCAGCGCCGTGCACTTTCCGGCTTCGCCGCGGGCCGGGGACAGCGGGGCAGCGTTCCGCTGCAGGTCGCGAGCGCTGCGGGGGCAAGCGACGCCACGACCTATAATTTCGAGAATGCCTGGGGCAGGGGGCACATCTTCCTGCAGGCCGAACGGCTGCTGGCGGACCGGGCGGCAACGAGCCTCGATCCGGCTGTGGATGCGCAGGCGACCTCAGAGACTGTCGGCTTCCGCTTTTCGCCGTCGTCCGAGTGGTCCGTGGGTGCGGCGGCAACATTGCTGCATGGCCGCTCCAGCGTGACGGGCGGGACCAATTCCGACTCCACGCATATCGTGGTGACGGCGCTTGGCGGCTGGTCGCCGGACTATCGTTTCGCCGGCGGCAGGCCGTTTGCCGATCTCGCGCTTTCCGCGGGTTATGCCGATCTCGACAGCCGCCGCAATCCAGGGATCGCCGGAAGCGTGGCGACAGGATCGACGACCGCCCGGCAGTTCGGCGCTTCGCTCGTGATAGGGCATGACATCGGCGCGGGCGGCGCCACGCTGACGCCGCGCATCGGGCTTCATGCGGCTCGTGTCGAGGTGGACGGCTTTTCCGAAACGGGCGCGCCGGCCGGCTTCAACCTCATCGTGGGCGAGCAAACCGTCGAAAGCCTTACGGGTGAGATCGGCGCCGATCTCAGAATGCCGTTCTCGACGAGCTGGGCGACGCTGACGCCGAGTATTTCGGCCGGATGGAACCACGAGTTCGCCGACAGGTCGCGAAGCGTCACTGTGGCGCCGACTTCGCAGCCGCTGCTCAGCTTCAGCGGTGCCACGGCGGCGGGCGACGACAATTACGGCGAAGTCGCCATCGGCCTCGAGGCGATGCTGAAGGACAATCTGACGTTCTCCTTCGGCTATTCGCGGTCCTTCGCGCGCGACGACTGGGAGACGGAAGCCTTCGGTATCGGCCTTTCTTTCCCGCTGTAACAGCGAGGCCCCGCGGTCGCAGGGATCGCGGGGCTTGACCTGCAACAAATTGTAGACAATATTGTAAACATATGCTGCCTTACGCAGCGAAAGCGGGTGAAATCCCGCGGGCCTATGGGAGGCGTCCGGCAAGCCATCGCTCCAGGAGCGCAGGCGCCGCAATCGACACATTCGGGAGGCGCGGGCCGCGAACGCAGGCACCGGCCGACACGCCGGGCTGACGGCAAAGGCCGGGCCGGCTTTGCAGGGGGGATAGAGTGAAAGGAAGAACTGGATTGGTCGCTGCGGCTGTTGCCGCGGCAATGAGCTGCGGCGCGGAAGCCTTCGCGGCGGATTTCGTGTTCGGCGAACTCAAGGGCAGTTTCGACACGACCATCTCGACGGGCGTTCAGATGCGCGTCGAAAGCCGCGATTGCCGCCTGATCGGCACGACGAATGGCGGCTGCAACCCGACAGGCACCAACAAGGATGACGGGAACCTGAACTTCGACAAATGGGACCTGACATCTGCCGCCGCCACCGCGAGCCACGAACTCTCGCTCGAATGGCGGAACTTCGGCGCCTTTGCGCGGGCCACCTATTTCTACGACGCGATCAACAACGATGCGGAATCGACGCGCCGCACCGATCTTTCGAACGAGGCGCGCGAGCAGGCGGGGCGCGGCATCGAGCTTCTGGATGCCTATGTATACGGCACGTTCGACATTGGCGGCGTTCTGACGGATCTGCGGTTCGGCAACCAGGCCATCAACTGGGGCGAATCCCTGTTCACGCCCGGCGGCATCAATGCTTCCAACCCGGTGGACGTATCAAAGGTCCATCAAGCGGGTTCGGAGCTGAAACTTGCCACGCTGCCGACGCCGACTGCGCGCGTCGCCGCGATGCTTCCTTACGGGTTCAGCGTGGAGGCCTATTACCAGTTCGACTGGAAGAAGACGGAACTCGATCCCGTCGGCACCTATTTCTCGCAGGGCGACCTGACAGGTGCGGGCTCGCAGGGCTTCTTCTTCGGTTCGGACCCCGGCGCCATCGGCAATGCCGCCTTCGCCAACTACATGCCGAAGATCGCGGGCATCACCCCGTCCGATTCCGGCCAGTGGGGAACGGCGCTGCGTTACTTCGCCGAAGACATCAATGCCGAGTTCGGCCTCTACTATCTCCGCTATCACGCGAAGACGCCCATTCTCGGTGTGAGGGCACAGCGCATTCCCGTGGCGCCCTTCACGCGGCCCGTCGCCTATTACGAGGAATATACCTCCGACATCGAGCTTTATGGTGCGAGCTTCAACACCCAGCTCTTCGGCTCCTCGATCGGCGGCGAGATTTCCTACCAGCCGGACCACCCGGCGCCGCTCGAGTTCGCAACGACGATCGCCAATGCGCGGGCAGGTGCCGCGACCGGGCCGATGGGCGGGTTTTATTCAAGCTCGGGCGTCGTCCGCGTCGAGAAGCTGCAGGCGGCGCTTGTCAGCATGTCGTCCTTCGGGCCGAGCGACGGGATTGTCGGCCGCGGGATCACCGCGCTCGGCGCCACCACCGGCTCGCTCGCGACGGAAGTCGTGGCGACGCATTATCCCGATCTCGATCCGACCATCCGCTACGCCGTGCCGGATGGCCAGACCGATCCGACAAGTACGGCCTGGGGCTACCGGCTTTCGGCGAGCGTTAGTTATCCCGCCGCATTCGGCACGGGCATCACGCTCGTTCCGAGCATTGCCTACCGTCACGACGTGAACGGGACGCAGCCGAACAATCCCAATGGCGCAACGATCATCGAGGACAGGCAGCTCGTCACCATCGGCCTCACAGGAACCTACCTGGCATCGTGGCGCGCAGGCATTTCCTACACCAACCATTTCGGCGCCGGCATCAACGATCTGTTGACCGACCGGGACTTCGTCGAAGTCAGCCTTTCCTATTCGTTCTAGAGCCTGGACGCGCGTTCAGGGAGGAAAATCATGAAATACATCACTCTGGCTGCACTTCTGGTCGGTCTTCAGGCGGCACCCGTCTCGGCCGGCGAAACTCCCGCAGCGCTCACGCCTGTCGGCGCCGAGCGTGCGGGCAATGCGGACGGCACGATCCCGGCATGGGAGGGCGGCATCACCGCGCCGCCTGCCGGCTGGAAACCCGGCGACGAACGCGCCGATCCATTCGGCAACGAAGCGCCGCTCTTCACGATCGACAAGAGCAATGTGGCCGAGCACGCGGCGAAGCTGACGGCGGGGCAGCGCGCCCTGATCGAACGCGTCGAGGGCTACACCATGCCCGTCTACAAGACGCACCGGACGTGCGGCTATCCGCAGTCGGTTTACGATGCGACGAAGGCGAATATCGGCAAGGCCGCGCTCGACGACAAAGGACAGCTTCTTGCGGGCAAGGGCGGCTTTCTTTTCCCGATGCCGCAATCTGCCGCCGAAGTCGTCTGGAACCACCTGATCCGTTACCAGGGCGTCGGTTCGCAAGGCCGGGTCGCCACTGCGACGCCTCTGAAAGACAGCGGGCGGTTCTCGGTCGGCATTCTCGAGCGGACGAGCTTTTCGCGTTTTCACGATCCGGCGCTCAAGACCTTCGAGGCCATGGAAGGCATTGGCGGCGAGCAGGTCACGAAGATCGTCAGCCCGGCGCCGATCGCAGGATCGATGACGCTTATCCGCGAGCCTGTGAATGCCGACCGCGAGACCTGGCGCTACCTGCCGGGCCAGCGCCGCGTGCGGCGCCTGCCGGATTTCCAGTACGACAATCCGATTGCGGAGCTCGACGGCCTGATCGTGGCGGACCAGGCCAACATGTATAACGGCCGCCTCGACCGCTACGACTGGAAGCTGAACGGCAAGCAGGAACTCTACATCGCCTATAACGACTGGAACCTGAACAGCAAGGCGCATTCCTATCGCAAGATTCTGGAGCCGCGCTTTCCCGCACGCGACGTGATGCGCTACGAGCTGCACCGCGTATGGAATGTCGAAGCGACGGTGAAGGCGGGCCTGCGCCATCTATACAACCGGCGAGTCTTCTACAGCGACGAGGACAGCTGGATCATTGCCGCGACGGAACTCTACGACGGACGCGGCGAGCTGTGGCGCGTGCAGGAAGGGCCGATCGGCGTGATCTGGGAGCTTCCGGCCTGCGTCAACCAGGTGCAGTTCCACTTCGACATCAATGCGGGCCGCTATGTCGCTTCGCAGCTTCGCAACGAGGAAGCGCCGCTCGACTATCTCGCAGGACAGGAAGGCCGCATCGACCGGTCGATCTTCACGCCCGACTATCTGAGAATTGCCGGCCGCCGCTGAGGCGCCGGCGCCACGTCCCTCCCGGCGCAGACTGCTTGCCCGTCTGCACGGATACTGGCCGGTCCGCCTCCCCGCGGACCGGCCTTTTTTCATCCGGTTTCGCCCTGTGCTGTCTACAAAATTGGGTATAATCGGTTGGACGGATCAAGGGGGAGAGCGAACGTGAGCGAGAAGCCGAAGCACACAAAAGGGGGCAAGGCCGGCACGGCCAAGACAGCCGTCAAGGAAAGCGCGCATCGCCCGCCTGCCCAGGAAATCAGCGACCAGATCATCGAGCTGATCGAGCGCGATGTATTCTCGCCGGGAGAGCGACTGCGCGAGCAGGATCTTGCGGACAGGTTCGGCGTGACGCGGGGCCGCATCCGCGAGGTGCTGCACAATCTCGAGGCGCGCGGCTTCGTGATCATCGAGCGGATGAAGGGCGCGACGATCGTCCGCCACGACAGGCAGGAATTCAGGGCCATCGCGCAGGTGCGCGCGGCGCTGCTTGCGCTGGCCGCAAGGCGTGCTGCGGAAGAGGCAACACCGGCCGAACGCCAGGCGATTCTCAATGCGGCCAGGGAGCTTGCCGCGAAGGCGCCGGAGATGCAGGCCCAGGACTATCGCGACGCGACCATCGAACTCGGCCAGCTCATCTGCGATGGAGCGCATAGCCGCTTCCTGCGCCGCCTGATCGACGATGCGCACAGGGTTCCCTCGAGCTGGCGGCTCTACCGGAACCTCATCGTTGCCGGGCAAGAGAGGCGCGTGCAATCGGCGAAGACCTGGAAGACGGTCGCCGAAGCGATCAAGGCAGGGAAGGGCGATGAGGCCGCGAAGCTGATCGAAGCGATCTATCAGCGCGGCCTCAACGCGATGGAAGAGCTTATCGCGGCTTCCGGTCCTTCATCGTGAGGCGGTCTTCCTGCTGAGTGCGGCGCAGGCTTCCGCCACGCCGCCGGCGCGCAGGCCGCCTGCAATCCGCTCTGCCTCTCCGCCGGCGCGCGATGCCGCTTGCCGCGCCTGAGCGACGAGCAGGTCCATGTGTTCCAGGTAGCTTTCGGAGAGTGCGTCCTTCTCCGCCCGCGCCCGTTCGCCATATGAGGCGGCGGCACAGGCGGCGTCACGAGCGAGAAGCATGTGATCGGCGACGTCGAAGACGGCGATGCCGCCCGTCAGTTCGCCCGCCTGCGCCGGGAAGGCGAGGGCGGCAAGAACGGAGCGCAGAGGCGATTGCGGGATGACGAGAGCGCCGTTCGGCGCGATCTCCGTGACCGCGACGGAATCCCCCGTGCTCTCGGCGTACCAGAGGAGGTCACCCGTTTCGCGGTCGATCCGCGCGCCGCCGCGCCGCAAGGGCAGGAAGCCCGGGCGCTCGCTCCCCGGCATGGTCATCACGCCGACGCCCGCCTGGGCATAGATGCCGTTCGCGGCAATGGCGGCGGTGAGCAGGTTCTTCTGCGCGAGGGGGAAACCGGCCTCATACATGTCGAACTTCGCCGACCACCTGACGGCGGCACTGGCGCCCTCATCGACGATCTTGAGAAGCGAGGTGGCGGTGATCACATAGATTTCGCCATTATCCGCCGCGACGCTCGGCGAGGCGACGATCTGGGCATCGGTGTCGATGGACCAGAGCTTGCGGCAATCCCTGTCATAAGCGAGGAGATGGCGAAGGCCATCTGCCACATAGATCCTTTCGCCATCGGCACTGACGCCGGGCGTCGACGCGCTTCCGCCGTCGAAATAGGCCGCGCAGCCGACCGAGATGCCGATCTGGCCGGACGGGAGCCTTTCGACATCGACGCCGTAAAGTGCGCCGAATTCGGAAACGCCATCTGCGCTCCCATCGGCCTCGTCGGGCGCCGTGGCGCTGATCCACATGCGGCCCGTCGCCGGATCGATCGAGTGATAATTGGCGATGTTGATGCCGTCGCCCTGGACGACGCGGAAGACCTGTTCGATCTGCGTCGCGGTGATCGTGCGATTGAGGATGGCGGAAAGTTTGCCGGCCATCTGCTCCAGCAGGACGGGCGGCAGGCCCGCCTCGCGCGTTGCCGAGGCCGCGCCGGGCAGGCGCTGGGTGTTCGGGGTGAGAAGGGTGCCGGTGCTGCGGTCGAAAGCGACGAAGTCGCCATGGCCGCTGATGCCGGTGACGATATCGAGCTTCGGATTGTAGCTCGGGCCCCACATGAGCCGGATATCGCTTTCGCCCTGCGGGAGGCCGGTGGGCTTCCGCCACAGGATTTCCCCGTCGATGGTGAGAGCGATCACCTCGTCATGGCTCATCTGGTAGACGGTTTCGACACCGTCGAATTCGAGCACGATCGGCACGCCGCCTGCCGGCACGCTGCCTTCCGTCGCGATACGCCAACGAAGGGTGCCCGTTTCGATGTCGTAGGACTGGAGCAAGGTGCCGTCGGCCGAGAGGCTCGGAGCCGCATAGATATT
The DNA here is from genome assembly GCA_019635955.1 of Parvibaculum sp. GTDB lineage: Bacteria > Pseudomonadota > Alphaproteobacteria > Parvibaculales > Parvibaculaceae > Parvibaculum. Next base: position 34,994 of record JAHBYL010000009.1, on the reverse strand, counting down.
GCTCGCCTTGTCGAAACTCACCGCCGAGAAATAGAGATCGTGCGGGGCGATGATGCGGGCCGCATTGAAGGTGGGCGCGCCGGCGATCAGGATTTCGTCGGAGTTCCGCCCGTCGCCATGGCGCTCTCGCCAGCCGCCCGCAGGAGCGCCCTCCATGCCGGCCGGGGCGGGGTGACGGTTTCCCGCGGGACGCCAATCGCCGACGGCCGGCAGGGGCAGGATACGCGGTTCCCCGATGTCGCCCATCAGCATATTGGCGACGACGATCGGGCCCATATGCGTGTGTTGAAGGAGGTAGAATGCGCCGCCTGCAGCGCAACCGAGGGCAATCGCCGTGGCGGCGATCCATTTGCGTTTCATTTTGCTTCCCGAGCCATATCTGGAGCGGCGTTTCGCCGACGTATTGTATGTAATATTGTATACAATACAGAGGAGCAAGAAGCAAAGTGTCGGGGCACTCGGGCACCAGCTGCCGGATGCACTCCGGCCAGTTCTTTGCAATCGGAGGTTCAGCCCGCTTCCGCGCTTGCCAGTCGGCTTTTGCGCCATTGCAGCGGGGTCGTGCCGAACTCCCGGCTGAAGGCGCGGATGAAGGCGGCGGCGGAGCTGTAGCCCGCCATGTCCGCCGCTTCCTCCACCGAGAGATCGTCGGTGAGCATCTTCCGGGTCACGAGGGTGAGGCGCAGCCGCGCGAGCGTCTGCATGGGAGTGCGACCCACCACCCGGCGGAAGTCTTCGGCGAATTTCGTGCGTGACATGCCGGCATGTTTCGCAAGCCGGTCGATGCTCCAGTCGTCGAGCGGATTTTCGAGGAAAGCGCGGATCGCGGTGATCACGCCCCTGTTCTTGATCGGTCCCGGTTCGCGTGCGTCGCCCTCGACGCGTTCGATCAAAAGCGAGCGCGTCATGTTGATCAGGATGATTTCGGCAATGCGGCGGACGATGATCGACTGGCCGTATTCCTGTCCTGCGCCGAGGAATTCCTCGTCCAGAAGCTCGGCCGCCTTCCATATCCGCCTTGTGCATTCGGGCGACGTTTCCCGGCTCAGATAGAGCGGGCCGATGATCAGATTGGTCAGGGCAATGTTTTCGGACGGGACCATGCCGAGGAGGAGTTCGACATCCCTGTCCGCGCCGATCTTGTCGGTGATCGGCACCCGTTCGAAGGAGCCGAGCGGCAGGGCGTCTGCTTCCGGCAGCGAATGGAAACGATGCGGCGCGAGGCCGCTTACGCCGACAATGGCACCCGGCTTCAAATCGATCGTGCGCGGCTCGGGAAAGTCGATCGTCAGGCGGAGCCGGCCCCGGCGAACCATGAAACAATAGGAGAAGTCGCCGGCATCGAGAGCCCTGTTGACGGGGTAGTCTGCCCAGGAGCGGAAGAAATAGACGCCGTCCATCCGCACATCGGCGCGGACGTCGCTTGACGTGACGATTTCGGCCGGATGGCGGCCTGGCGTTCCGGATTTCGACGGCTCCGTCATGGCCGTTCGGCTCCCTCCCAAGAGCTCAGCCCGATCGCGCTTCTTTCTCCCGCGACAGATCGAGCGCTATGTCCACGATCATGTCTTCCTGACCACCAACCATAGCGCGTTTTCCGGCCTCTAGAAGAATTCTGCGCGTGTCCACGCCATAGCGTTCCGATGCCGCTTCTGCGTGGCGCAGAAAGCTCGAATAGACCCCGGCATAACCGAGACTCAAGGTTTCGCGGTCCACGCGGACAGGGCGGTCCTGCAAGGGACGGACGAGGTCTTCCGCTGCGTCCATGAGTGCGAGGAGATCGCAGCCATGGCGCCAGCCGTAGCGGTCGGCGGCAGCGATAAAGACTTCGAGCGGCGCATTGCCCGCACCGGCGCCCATGCCGGTCAGGGACGCATCGACGCGGACAGCGCCATTCTGTACAGCGGCGATGGAGTTCGCGACGCCAAGACTCAAATTGTGATGGGCGTGAATGCCGCGCTGCGTTTCGGGATCGAGCACCTCGTCATAGGCGCGGAGGCGGGCGGCGACGTCGTCCATCGTCATGGCGCCGCCGCTGTCGGTGACATAGACGCAATGGGCGCCGTAGCTTTCCATCAGCTTTGCCTGCTGCGCAAGCGCTTCCGGCGGCGCCATGTGGCTCATCATCAGGAAACCGGAGACGTCCATGCCGATATGCCGGGCGAACTCGATGTGCTGCCTGGCAACGTCGGCTTCCGTGCAATGGGTGGCGACGCGCACGGAACGCACGCCCATGTCATGCGCGCGATGCAGGTCCTCGATGGTGCCGATACCGGGCAGCAGCAATGTCGTCACCACGGCTTTTTCGACGACTTCGCAGACGGCTTCGATCCATGCCCAGTCGGTGCAGGCGCCGAAGCCGTAATTGAGGCTCGAACCGGAAAGGCCGTCGCCATGGGCGATCTCGATGGCATCGACGCCGGCTTTTTCGAGCGCGCGGGCGATGGCGCGGACATGATCCAGCGAATAGCTGTGCCGGATCGCGTGCATGCCGTCGCGCAGCGTCACATCCTGTATGTAAAGACGGCCGGGTTCTTTCATGCCGCCACCTGCCATTTCAGCGCCAGGGCCTCTGCCGTGCGAAGCGCCGCCGAGGTCATGATGTCGAGATTGCCGGCGTAGGGAGGCAGGTAGTGACCCGCTCCCTCAACCTCCAGAAAGGTGCTGACCTTGAGGCCGGCGAAGGAGCGATCCATCTCCGGCAGATAGAGCGGCGCGTTGTTGCCGATCTTCTCGATCTGGACCGCCTGTTTGAGGCGATAGCCGGGCACATAGGTCTGCACCTCGGCGACCTTGCGCTCGATCGCCGCGGAGATTGCAGCCGGGTTCGCCTCCTCGCAGAGACAATGCACCGTGTCGCGCATGATGAGCGGCGGTTCGGCCGGGTTTAGGATGATGATGGCCTTGCCCCGCGCCGCGCCGCCAACGCTTTCAATGGCACGGGCGGTGGTCTGCGTGAACTCGTCGATATTTGCACGTGTGCCGGGGCCGGCGGATTTCGAGGCGATGGAAGCGACGATCTCGCCATAGAGTACAGGCGCGACCGCATTCACGGCGGCGACGATCGGGATCGTGGCCTGGCCGCCGCATGTCACCATGTTGAGATTGCGTTCCGTCGACAGTCTGTCGAGATTGACGCTCGGTACGACGTAAGGGCCGATGGCGGCGGGAGTGAGGTCGATCACCTGCTTGCCATGGGCCTGCAGCACTTCGTTGTGGCGGGCATGGGCGCCGGCCGAGGTTGCATCGAAGACAATGTCAATGTCCCTGAACCCGGGCAGAGCCACGAGCCCGTCGACACCATCGGCCGTCGTCGCCACGCCGAGCCGCGCAGCGCGCGCTATGCCATCCGAAGCCGGATCGATGCCGACCATTGCCGCCATTTCGAGATGCTTCGAAAGCCGCATGATCTTGATCATCAGATCGGTTCCGATATGGCCGGAACCGATGATCGCGACGCGAACCTTGCCTCCTGTCGTCGTCATTCGTATCTCCTAGCCGAATGCGACAGGCAGCGGCCTGAAGCCCTGCACATGGATGGTGAAGCTGTCGCCCGCCACCGCATTGGACATGGGGCCGAGGGCGCCGGAGAGGACGATATCTCCGGCTTCGAGAGGGCGGCCGACTTCCACCATCTTGCGCGCGAGCCATTGCACGGCATTAAGCGGATTGCCGAGGCAGGCAGCGCCGACGCCCACCGAAACCTGCCTGCCATTGAGCAGCATTTCCATGCCGCCCAGGTGAAGATCAATTTCGGAAAGCTTCTTCCTGTCCTTGCCGAGCACGAACTTTGCGCCCGAGGCATTGTCTGCGACCGTATCCGCTAGCGTGATGCGCCAATTGGCGATGGCACTGTCAACGATCTCCGCCGCTGCCACGGCATAGTCGATGGCCGCAGCGACTTCATCCAGGCCCGGATTTCCTCGCGATATCGGCTTCGCCAGGACAAAGGCAATTTCCGCCTCGATCTTCGGCTGCATCAACTCCGCAGTCACGACGGATGACGCATCGCTGACGTCGTCGACATCGAACAGCGTTCCGTAATCGGGTTCGTTCACGCCGAGTTGCGTCTGCACGGCGGGCGATGTGAGCCCGATCTTGCGGCCCACGATACGCTCTCCCGCCGAGAGACGCCTCCGCGTGTTGATTTCCTGTACCGAATAGGCCGAGGCAACGTCGAAACCGGGGGAGGTTTCCGTAACCGGGGGGATGGGGGTCCGGTTACGCCGTGCCTCGGCCAGAGCGGCCGCAATCGCCTCGAGGTCAGGCATGAGCGGCCTCAAAGAAATCGCCAGTGACGCGATTGAATTCATCGGCGTGTTCCCACTGCGCCCAGTGGCCGCATTGCGGCAGGACGAAGAGGCGCGCGCGGGGAATCTGTTTCAGCAGCGCGAAGGACATGTCGATCGGCATCACCTTGTCCTCGCGACCCCAGATGATCATCGTCTCGTGGGGCAGTGAGGCGAGGCGGGGGTCGTTCCACACCGGTTCCATCAACGCCTTGGGATCGGGACGCATGGGTGGCGTATCGACGATATGCGGCTGGAGCGCCGTCTTCATGCGGCCTTCGAGAAGCTCGTCGGTGATCTGCGATGGGTCGTAGACAAAGTCCTTCACGAAACCCCTGAGGCGTTCAAGCGACGGGCCGGGGCCGTCATAGAAGAAGAGCAGCGTCTTGATCGCCTCCGTAGGGAACTGGCTGAACATCGGAATGCTGCCGCCCGGGCCCATCAGTACCATGCGATCGACCTTTTCCGGCCGGTCGAGGGCGAGCCGGAGCGTCACCATACCGCCGAGCGAATTGCCCACGAAATGCGCCTTGCCGATGCCGAGCGCATCGAGGAATTCGCCCATCTTCGTCGCATACCAGGCGGGCATCGCGCTGCCCTTCGGCTTGATATCCGATTTGCCGAAGCCGGGCAGGTCGGGCACGAGCACGCGAAACTGCTTCGCCAGCACCTCGATGTTGCGGTTGTAGTTCGACCAGCCGCTGGCACCGGGCCCGCCGCCGTGAATGAGAACCAGCGCAGGGCCGGAACCCGCCTCGTTGTAGTGAATTTTCACGCCGCCGGCGGTGACGAACCGGCTCGTGCTCGCTTCCGTGATGCTCATATCCTCTCCTGTCGACGATATTCTTGTGTTTGTGCGGCCGTCGGGGCCTGTTCAGTGGCAGCGCTTGTGGCCCCACATGCTGGTGACCTCGTGATGGGTAACGCGCCAGACTTCATCGTGAACGGCGATGCCGGCCGTTCCCACTTCCACGTCGAAGCCGGAGGGCGTTGCGGCATAGAAGGAGATCATCTGGTCGTTGCTGTGTTTGCCAAGCGTCGTGGTCTGCGTCACGCCGCATTTCTCGATGCGGTCCATCGCGAAACCGACATCGTCCATTGTCGCCATTTCCACCATGAAGTGATGCAGCCGCTTCGGTGCGGGCATGGGAGCAAGCGCGAGCGTGTGATGGCGCGGGTTGCAGTGATAGAACTCCAGCACCAGCGTGAACTCGGGCGATATCGCCATGCCGATCGTGTCGGACAGCTTGAAGCCGAGAAGCCGCGTGTAGAAGTCGCGTACCTCATCCATTTTCTCAGAGGCCAGCACGACATGGCCCGCTCCCTGCTCGCCCGTGAGAAACCGGGACACGCCGGCAGGCGAGGCGAACGGCACGCTGGTGAGCGCGGTCGCACCGACATAGATTTCGACCTGCAGACCGGCCGGATCCGTCAGCACGATCAGGTCGCGCACGCCGCGTTCGGCTTTGAGATTGTCCGAGGCGCGCGCATATTTGACGCCTTCCCGGTCGAGCCTTTCACGCAAGGCCTGCATGCCTTCCCAGGTTTCGACTTCGAGGCCGATGAAGGAAATGTCGTCGGCCTTGCCCTGGTCGATCTGGAAACGGAAGGCGCGCTCATCCATGCGGTAGCGTGCGGAGGCGCCGTCGCTTCGGCCCCGCATCAGACCGAGAAAGCCTGTCATGTAATCGTCCCAGGCTTTGAGGTCGTTCGCCTCAATGCCGATATATCCCAGTGATGCCACGCTCATGATGCTGCTTTCCCTTTACCGTATTTCTCTGCAAGGCCGCCGCCTGCCGATACCGTGCCGATGCCCCTGACGCCGATGCCCGCCTCGCAGATCAGAACGCCGCCTGTGGCCGGCGCGCTGTCGCGGCGCGAGGCGAAATAGACATAGGAGCCTGCATACTCCGCCGTCGCCGGAACGCGGGCGAGCGGCACGACCGGGGCGGCGACCTTGGGCAGGTTCACGCTGCTGATCGCCGTGTCCGAGAGACCGAGCGCCGAGGGGCCGCGGAGGTCGGTGTCGATCGGGCCGGGCGCCACGCCGTTCACTCGCACAACGGGCGCAAACTCGAAAGCGAGCTGGCGAATGAGGCCGACCACCGCATGTTTCGAGGCGGTGTAGAGCACGCCGCCGCCCGCCGGATCAAAACCGGCATTCGACACGGTGTAGACGAGCGATCCGCCGGCGCGCACCAGCGCGGGAAGGGCCGCCTTGGCGAGCAGGACATATCCCTTCACATTGATGCCGATCAGCTCGTCGAAAGCCGACTCGATCTGTTCCTCCGGAGTTTCGTCCAGCGTCACGCTGTAGTCCCAGATGCCGGCATTGCCGATCGCGCAATCGAGCTTGCCGAAGCGCTCCATGGCGAGTGCGACGGCGGCCTTATTGTCGACGAGCGAGCGGACGTCGCCCGTCTGCGTCGCGATCGCATTGCCGAATGTCCGCTCGACATCGCGCAGCCGTTCCGCTGACCGGTCGAATACGACGACGCGTGCACCTTCATCGACGAATCTTTCGACAATGGCGCGGCCGAGACCCGATGCGCCACCCGTTACCAGCGCGACTTCTCCCGATAGAACTCCCATGAGCCTCCCCGCCCGGTGAAAGTTTCAGACTGCCTTAGAAAAGCGTGCTCATATTTGTTGCGCGTATCAACGTCTGGTCCAGATAGATTTCGCGCGCGCAGAGTTTCAGCCCATCGCCGACGCGGCGGAGTCTGTCCACGCGGCGGCCGACCCAGGTGCTTTCTTCGGTGTTGAGGCGGCTGCGGTAGAGCAGGAACGCCACCTCGACCGTTGTCTCGTCGCCCTTCACACCGATGATGCGGACATTGCCGACGATGTGGCGCGTGCGGGAGGGCGGGTCTTCTGACCATGAGGAGCCCGACTCCATCTTGGCGACGCGCATGGCGAGCGATTGCTTGCTGTCGTCATAGAAGGACATGTCGCCGCGCTTTGTGAACTCGCGATCGATATCGGAGAGCGTCACCGTGCGCCTTATCGGCATCCAGTAACTGCAATCCTCCGTCCAGAGGTCGAGCCATGCGCGATACTCGCGCCCGTCGATCATGGCGGCCTCGGCATAGAGGAATTGCTCGATCTCGAACTGCAGTTCGATACGTTGCTGCAGCGACAGCGTATCGAGACCCGCTGTGTCGGCCTGCATCGCTTGTGCCTGCGACATCAGACCCTCCCTTTCGGCAAGGCGGGCTGGTTCGCCTCGATTTCCGCCCAACTGTCGGCGGACATCCAGTTCATCCAGTTGGTGTAGAGCCAGCGTTGCGCATGTTCGCTGATCGTCGTTTCGACCCGGGCGGCGCCGCGCTCGTCGTAGAGAACCTCGTCCTGGCCCAGACCCATCGCGAGGTGATGCCGATACCTGCGCGAGACGGCCCCGCGCGCGGCGCGCGTGCTCTGGCTCCAGTTTTCTCCATCGTCCTGCTCCAGCATGCCGGCCGGACCGAAGAGATGGGCATTGAAGGCGATCTGCTTTTTCCTCATCGCCTCCGGCATGCCCTTTGGCAGCACTGTGAACCACCAGATTTCCGTGGCGAAGGGGCCGCGGGGCAGGCGCAGCGAAAGCTGCGTACCGCCGGTCGAAATCCACAGATTCGGAAATATGTTGGGGTGACCCATGCAGCGGACGCCGGTGGGGCCGAGAAGCTCTTTTGCAAAGCCCATCCGTGGCGTCGGAGAGGGACGGTTCTCGTCCTTGAGCATGCCGGCCGAGGCGACGGCGAGACGTTCCTCGTCGCTCAGGGCGTCGATCTCGGCCTGACGTTCCGGCGGGATGACCGGGCCGCTGATCGCGTGGCCATATTCGCCGAACATCACCATCTGGTTGTTCGGATGCAGGATGGCGGCGAGATCCATGAAGCCTGCCGTGCCGGCCGAGGCATGGCTGTACTGGACGTGATACCAGTCGAAGAGATTGTCGACGGCGATCTTCCAGTTGCAGTCGATGACGTTCTTCTGAACGCCGTCGACGATCTCGACCGGGCCGTTCGCGACGAGCAGTCCGAGGCCAATGCGGCCGACTTCGCCGAGATAGTCGTAAAGCGGCGGCGTGGCGGGATCGAGCGTCGCAAAATAGAAGCCATGGAAGTGATCGACCTGCGCGGCCCTGGCGAGACCCCATTGCGACTTGTCGAAATCCTTGCGGTAGTAGGAGGAGAGACCGGGAACGCCGATCAGATCGCCGTTCAGGTCGTAGTTCCAGCCGTGGTAGGAGCAAACGAAGGATTTGGCGTTGCCCTGTTCGGCGCGGCAGAGTGCATTGCCGCGGTGGCGGCAGGTATTGAGCAGCACCTGTACCGCGCCCTCCCTGTCGCGGACGACGATGACCTGGTCTTCGCCGATATAGGTGATGAAATAGTCGCCTGTATTCGGGATCTGGCTTTCGTGGCACATGAAGTTCCACGCGCGGGCGTAGATGTTCTTCATCTCCAGATCGTAGAGGGCCTGATCGGCGAAGATGCGCCTGTCCAGCGTTCCTTCGGAAGGATCGAAATAGGAACGGATTTCAGCCTTGCTCGGGGCGCTCCCCGGCTCTTGCACCAAGTCCATCGTTTCCTCCTCCTGTCCGCCTTGCCGGTTCTTGCCGGCGGCGGTTCTTGAGGAAAGGATGAAGGCGCGCGCGCGGAATTACATAACCACCGCGTTCATAAAAATTGATAATTCGTCCGGAAGTGACAACCGGAGAGGATATCACCGGCTCCGGCCGGAGGCGGTGCCGCGGGTACTTTATTGCGGTTTGGTCGCAGGCAGCTTGGCGAGGGGTTCCGGGACAGGCTGAGTGTGCATCCGGTCGAGGCCCGACATGTCGTCCCCCTGCACCTGCTCGCAAAGGCGAGCATTGTCGCGCTGGCGGATGTCCGTGGCGGCTTCCTCGATCTCGAGTTCGGAAAAGCCGAGTGTCCGCAGGCCTTCCGCGCCCATCAAATAGGCGGATTCGACCGTCTCGCGGATCTGATACTCGACGCCGGCGCGGACCAGCTCGACGGCATGTCCACGGTCGTAGCTCCGGACCAGCAGCCGGGCCTGCGGAAATTCATGCTGTGCAAGTTCCACGATCTGCAAGGCGGCCTTCCTGTCGTCGACGCAGATCATGATCGCGTCGGCCGTGGCCGCACCCGAATGGCGCAGCGTGTCGAGCCGCGTGCCATCGCCGAAAAAGACCTTGAATCCAAATCGTGCCGCATCGCGGATGCGGTCCGGGTCGCTGTCGATGACGGAGAGACTGACGCCCTTCGACAGCAGGAGCTGCGACGCAATCTGGCCGAAGCGGCCGAAGCCGATCACAAGCATCCGGCCCTTCAGGTCGTGGGCGATGTCCACCCCGTCCATCGAGGCCTCGCTGCGCAGCAGGCGGTCCGTCGCGATTATCAGCAGCGGCGTCAGAGCCATGGAGAGGATGACGACGGTCGTGAACAGGGAATTTTCCCGCGCGTCGATCACGCCGCTTGCCGCCGCCGCGGCATAGAGCACAAAGGCAAACTCGCCGCCCTGCAGGAACATGGACGTCCGGTGCAAAGCTTGGTGATTGGAGCCGCCGAAGAGGCGCGCGACCGCATAGACCACCGCTCCCTTTGCGACGGTGAAGGCGAGCAGCAAGGACAGCAGAAACCACGGTTCGGCGACGACGATGGAAAGATCGAGCGACATGCCGACGGCAAGGAAGAACAGCCCCATGAGCAGGCCGCGGAACGGTTCGATGTCGCTCTCGATCTGGTGGCGGTAGCTCGAGCTCGACAGCATCACGCCGGCAAGGAAGGCACCCATTGCCATCGAGAGACCCGCGGCTTCCATCAGCAGCGCTGCGCCGAGAACCACCAGCAATGCGCCCGCGGTAAGCACCTCTCTCGTTCGCGTCCGCGCCAGCAGGGCGAAGAAGGGGTTCAGGCCCCAATACGACACGGCAAGGAGCGCCAGCAGCGCCGCAAGTGCCACCAGAACATGTGTCCACCCCGCTTCCCCGGTCGCCAGCGGCGACAGGAAGGCGACCACGGCCAGCAGCGGCACGATCATCAGATCCTCGAACAGGAGGATCGAGACCGACTTCTGGCCTTCGCTGCTCGCGATTTCGCCGCGGTCCTGAAGCATCGACATGATGACGGCGGTGGAGGAGAGGACGAAGCCTGCACCGGCAACGAAGGCGACCGGACCGGGCAGACCGAAGACAAGAGCGCCCGCAAGCGCAAGAGCGGAAGTAGCGGCGGCGACCTGCACAAGACCCAAACCGAAAATCTGGCCGCGCATGGCCCACAGCTTGCGGGGACGCAACTCCAGTCCGATCACGAACAGGAACATCACCACCCCGAGTTCCGAGAAATGCAGGATGGACTGGGCATCGGTGACAAGCCCCAGCACCGATGGGCCCACAAGGAGACCCGCCGCGAAATAGCCAAGAACCGAGCCAAGGCCGAGACGCTGGAACAGCGGTACCGCGACGACGGCTGCCCCCATCAGCAGGACCGCGGGTCCGATCGTGTGCACCAGGCTCGCTTCGGCCATCGGATTGCCTTTCGGTTCGACGCGATCACCGGCTTGCCGGATAGGGGATGGTGGGCCCGGCAGGACTCGAACCTGCGACCAAACCGTTATGAGCGGTCCGCTCTAACCAACTGAGCTACAGGCCCCCAGCAGCCGCCATATAACAGCAAGATTCCCGCGCTGCCAGCAGGCTTTCGGCGATGCAACGCATACTTAGGTATTGACCTAAGTATGGGGCAATGTTACTTAGGTGCATGCCTAACCAACAGCAGATGCAACTCGACCGTGTTTTTCATGCGCTTGGCGATCCCACGCGGCGCGCCGTGATCCGGCGTCTCGGCCAAGGGCCGGCGGCCGTAGGGGAGCTTGCGCAGCCCCACAAGATGGCGCTGCCGTCTTTCATGCAGCACCTCGCGGCGCTGGAGAAATGCGGCCTCGTCACCTCGCGGAAGGAGGGCAGGTCGCGCATCTACCGGCTGCAGCCGAAGCCGCTCGAGGCCGCCGAAAAATGGATGTCCGAGCAGCGCGCGCTCTGGGAAACACGTCTCGACCAGCTCGACGACTATCTTTTGCAGATGAAGGAAAGTGAAACATGAGTATGCCTCCCCTCGATCCGAAACTCGACCTCGTGCTGGAGCGCGTGGTGGATGTGAGTCCGCGTCTCGTCTGGCGTGCCTGGACGGAGCCGCAGCACCTGATGCCGTGGTTCTGCCCGCGCCCTTGGGCAACGGTCGATTGCAGGATCGACCTCAAGCCCGGCGGCGAGTTCTACACCAAGATGCGTTCGCCCGAGGGCGAAGACATGGAAGGCGGCTCGGGCTGTTATCTCGAAGTGGTGCCGGAGCGGCGGCTCGTCTGGACCTCCGCGCTCGGGCCCGGCTATCGCCCCGCCGTGACGCGCGTCCACGACCTTTTCTTCACGGCCTATATCCTGATCGAGCCGCAAGGGCAGGGCACCAAATACACCGCCATCGCCATGCATCCCGATGAAGAGGGCGCGAAGCGCCACGAGGAAATGGGTTTTCATGGCGGGTGGAGCACGGCGCTCGATCAGCTTGTCGAATATGCCGACGAAAAGCTCAGCTGAGCGCAACGGGTGAGGTGAAGGCCATGGCGGATAGGCTGATGCTTCAGGCGGGAATTGCGGCGGCGCTGCTTTTCTTCGTCGTGCCGACGATCCTGATCTATACGCGCGCGGGCTTCGACATCGAGCGGCATGCGATCAGCTCGTTGAGCCTCGGCGAAGACGGCTGGATGATGAAGGCCGTATTCATCCTGAGCGGGTTGCTCGTGCTCGTCTGTGCCTATGGCGTGCATGCGGAACTGGCGCGCGGGCAGGGCGGTATCGTGGCGCCTCTGCTGATCGCGGCCTATGGGGCGGGGCTCATTCTTGCCGGCATTTTCGACGCGCCGGCGGGGCTCGGCTTTCCGCCCGGCACGCCTATGGATCAGCAGCCGGTGATGACGGCTGCGGCCATCCTGCACAGCATTGCTTTCATGATCGCTTTCGGCGGGCTCATTCTTGCCTGTTTCGTCTTTGCGTTTCATTTCTGGCAGACGGAGCAGACGGTCTGGGCGGCAGTATCCGTCGCAGCGGGCATTGCGATGCCGGTGCTGATCGGACTCGGCATGTCCATGACCGTCGCGCCCGGTATCGCGTTCTACTGGGCGGCGATGCTCGGCTGGCTGTGGCTGGCCGGCGTGACGATCGTGCTGCCGCAAGGCTGACATGGGACGAGACGTAAAGGGAAGCCGCCCCACGGGCGGCTTCCGTTCATTTCGCGCTCAGAAGAAGGCGGGGACGGTGCCGCGCTCCAGCATCGACTTGAGGCCGGAGAGAATGCCGGGCCAGCCGCGAGAGATGCCGACCAGCACGGCGGAGTTCTTCGGGAAATTGGTGTGGGTGACGGTGAGCTTCGTCAGCTTGCCGTTCTCGGCCACATCATAGGTGACGATGGACGGACCTTCGTCGTGCTGCGGGCCGGGGCCTTCGACATTGAAGGTGTAGACGAGGCGGTGCGGCGGCTCGTTCTCCAGGATTTCGCCGCGAACGTCGACGCCGCCCTTGCGGCGATAGAGGATGGGCGAGCCGGGCTCGAAGGTCGAATCGTGCCGCGTGCCGCCCCACCAGGCGCGTTCGCTCTTGTTGTCGGTGAGCGCGGCCCAGACATCTTCCGGTTTCGCGTCGATGTGGATGACATAGACGAAATCGGGATCGCGTTCCGCATGGAGTGCAGGTGCCTTGGTCATTTGTCTTTCCCTTCGTCGGGGTTGCCGTTGCGTTTTCTCTCGAGCGATTTCTTCAGGCCGATCAGGCCGTCGACTTCCGTGCGCTCGAACTTCCTGATCCAGCGATCCGCGATCTCGGCGATCGGCACCGGGTTCAGGTAGTGAAGTTTTTCGCGGCCGCGCCAGACAGTTGCCACGAGGTTCGCTTCTTCGAGAATGGCGAGATGTTTCGTCACTGCCTGACGGGACATCTCGATTCCTTCGCAGAGCTCGCCCAGCGTCTGTCCGTTCCGGGCATAGAGCCGGTCGAGCAGGTCACGCCTGTTGGCATCTGCAAGGGCGCGGAAGGCAAGGTCGAGCGTCATGGGCTTAATATGCAACTAAAAGGTTGCATGTCAAGAGGGCGGCGATTGCTCCAATGGCCCCGATTGAGTAGAAGGGGCCCCAAATTCCGCCACCAGAATTCCGGGGAAAGCGCCACATGGCCTCCTATCAGTATGTCTATGTCATGGATCGCCTGTCGAAGACCTATCCGGGCGGCAAGCAGGTCCTGAAGGATATCCGCCTGTCCTTTTTCCCGGGCGTGAAGATCGGCGTGGTGGGCCTCAACGGCGCCGGCAAGTCGACGCTACTGCGGATCATGGCCGGCGTGGACAAGGACTTCACGGGCGAGGCCTGGGCGGCGGAAGGCGCAAAGGTCGGTTATCTCGCGCAGGAGCCGGAGCTCGACGGCACGAAGGACGTGTTCGGCAACGTGATGGACGGCGCGGCCGAGAAGAAGGCGCTTGTCGATCGGTATAACGAACTTGCCATGAACTATTCGGACGAGACGGCCGAAGAGATGGCGAAGCTCCAGGACATTATCGACGCGCAGAACCTCTGGGATCTCGACAGCCAGGTCGAGATGGCGATGGATGCATTGCGCTGCCCGGAAGGCGACGCCGATGTGTCGAAGCTCTCGGGCGGCGAAAAGCGACGGGTGGCGCTCTGCCGCCTGCTGCTGGCCTCGCCGGACCTGCTGCTGCTCGACGAACCGACGAACCATCTCGATGCGGAATCGATCGCCTGGCTGCAGAACTATCTGAAGGAATATTCGGGCACCGTCGTCATGGTCACCCATGACCGCTATTTCCTCGACAATGTGACGGGCTGGATTCTCGAACTCGATCGTGGCTCGGGCATTCCCTACGAGGGCAATTATTCCTCCTGGCTCGAACAGAAGGAAAAGAGGCTCGAGCAGGAAGGCCGGCAGGAAGAGGCAAAACAGCGGACGCTTGCGCGCGAACTCGAATGGATCAGGCAGAGCCCCAAGGCGCGGCAGGCGAAATCCAAGGCGCGTATCAATGCCTATGATGAGTTGCTCGCCGAGGCCGGCCGCCAGCAGGAAGGCAAGGCACAGATCGTCATTCCGGCGGGACCGCGGCTCGGCGGCAACGTCTATGAGGTGGAGCATATCTCCAAGGGCTTCGGCGACCGGCTGCTGATCGACGACCTGTCGTTCAAGCTGCCGCCGGGCGGCATTGTCGGCGTGATCGGCCCGAACGGCGCCGGCAAGACGACGCTCTTCCGCATGCTGACGGGGCAGGAGAAGCCCGACAGCGGCACGCTGAAGATCGGCGAGACGGTGGTGATGGGCTATGTCGACCAGAGCCGCGACGCGCTCGATCCGAACAAGACGGTCTGGGAAGAAATCTCGGGCGGCACGGACATCGTGGAACTCGGCAAGACGACCATGCCGAGCCGCGCCTATGTCGGCTCGTTCAATTTCAAGGGATCGGACCAGCAAAAGAAAGTGGGGCTCTTGTCGGGCGGCGAGCGCAACCGCGTTCACCTCGCCAAGATGCTGAAGTCGGGCGCGAACCTGCTGCTGCTCGACGAACCGACCAACGATCTTGATGTGGAAACGCTGCGTGCGCTCGAAGATGCGCTGGTCGCCTTTGCCGGCTGCGCCGTGGTCATCTCCCATGACCGCTGGTTCCTCGACCGTATCGCCACCCACATGCTCGCCTTCGAGGGCGACAGCCATGTGGAATGGTTCGAGGGGAACTATCAGGACTACGAGGAGGACAAGAAACGCCGCCTCGGGCCCGAAGCGGAAATTCCCCACCGGATCAAATACAAGCGTTTCAGCCGTTGATTTCCGTCATTTGCTGCGCCGCACCCCAATGGAAATCGCGCATTTCCGTCGGGGCGCGTTGCATCTTCACGCTGCGTTAAGCCCATCACCCTAGATTTTACCCCTTCGAGGGGGAACTGGAGGCGCAAGAGCGCGGCCGCAGGGGATGCGGCATCGCGCTCGCGTGGAATGGCTCGCATGGGCGGAAAGACGGCAAACGACTGGGATATGGAAGCGATCGTACTGGAGGCGGTGAACCGCCTGCCGGGCGGTTTCGTCATTTTCGGCCCCAATCATGAAATCCTTCTCTCCAACGACCAGAACGAACGCGACTTTCCCTTCACCAACAAGGCGCTTCGCGAGGGCAAGACCTATGTCGAGGCGGCCTATGTGGCGGTGAAGGCGGTTGTGCCGAGCCTGTCCGACGACGTCGCTTGGGCGACGGCAGAATCCATTATCGGGTCGCTGGAGAGAGGCGAGCCGGTCGAGCTCCAGACGCATCTCGGCACGATCATGCAGGTCGTCGAAATTCCGCTGTCCTTCGGCGGCTGGGTGGCGGTGGGCGCCGATGTGACGGCGCTGCGCGAGCGCGAGAAGGAACTGAAGAAGGCGCGGAAGGAAGCGGAAGCGGCGAATGAAGCGAAATCCGCCTTCCTCGCCAATATCAGCCACGAAATCCGCACGCCGCTGAACGGCATTCTCGGCATGGCGCAGCTCATGGCGGCTTCCGACCTCACGCCGGAACAGCGCGACCAGCTCGACACGATCCTCGACAGCGGCAAGACGCTGATGGCGATCCTGAACGACGTGCTCGATCTTTCGAAGATCGAGGCGGGCAAGTTCGACATATCGCCGATCGACAACGATCTCGGACATCTGCTGCGCCGCCTCGAAAAACTCTGGGCGCCGCGGGCAGTGGAGAAGGGTCTCACGCTCACCCTCGAGATAGACCCGGACTCGATGACTTTCCTCCGCTTCGACCCTGTGCGGGTGCGCCAATGCGTCTCGAATCTCGTGTCGAACGCGATCAAGTTCACGGATGTGGGCGGGATAACCGTTAGCGCCAGCGTCGCGCCGGTCGAGGAACAGCTCTTCGAGGTTAGCATCCGCATTTCGGATACGGGCATCGGCATGGATGCGGCTACGCTCGACAAGCTCTTCGCACCGTTCACGCAGGCCGACGCCTCCACCTCGCGGCGCTATGGCGGTACGGGGCTCGGCCTCTCGATCAGCCGCAAGCTTGCGGAGCTCATGGGTGGCGGCGTTTTGGTGGAGAGCGAGCCGGGAAAGGGCTCATCCTTCACCCTGATGTTCCGCGCGGCGATGGGCCAGCGCGCCGACGAAGCACCGGCGAAGGCCGATGTCGACAAGACGGGCGGCGTACGCTGGGCGAAGGGCATGTCGGTCCTGCTCGTGGACGACCACGCGCTCAACCGCAAGGTCGCGCGGCTTTTCCTTGAGCCGCTCGGCATCACCATTGTCGAGGCCGAGAATGGCGAAGAAGCCATCCGCTGGTTGCAGACAAGGGACTTCGACCTTGTACTGCTCGACATGCATATGCCGGTGATGGACGGCATGACGGCGCTTCGCCATATCCGCCAGCACGACGTGCCGGCGATCCGCGATGTGCCGGTGATCGCGCTGACCGCGGATTCGCTCGGTCCAGAGAATTCGCGCTATCACGAGATGGGCGCCGACGGTTATGTCGGAAAGCCGATCGATCACCGCGAGCTTATCATCGAGATCGGCCGTGTGCTGGAGACGAAATTCGGCCGCGTGCCGGCGCCGAAAGCGGCCTTTCCCGATCTCAGACAGGCGGGCGCCTGAACCTGATCAGCCCGGCACGCCCGCGCCGATGTCGATGAAATGCTCGGTCTCGCGGCATTCGAAACAGAATTCTCCTTCGCCCTCATGCATGCCGGCCGCGCCGAAGCCCTCGGCGATGCCGAGGACGAGACGTGCGCCCGTTGCGCGATCCGTCATTGGCAGCTGGGTCAATTCGATCGGTTCGCGATAACCGTCCAGATGCACGATGTCCTTGCCGATCCAGCGTCCGCAAGGGCGGGGGCCGAACATCAGGTCCATGGATATGCCGGCATGCAGGCGGTGTTCCTCCGGAACGAAGTCCGCGTAGCTCAGGCCGCGAAGGTCGATGCCGAGCGCATTGCGGATCGTCTGTCCGGCGAGGCGGAAGACGAGGCGGCGTTCCGGATCGCCGGTAAGTTCGACGAGGTAAATATCGTTGAGAAAGGGCGCGAGCCGCTCCGGCCGGAAGTCTGCCTTGTCGGGAACGAAGCCCTGTTTCGGAATCGTGGCCCAGGCCTCCTGGAAGGCGAGGCTTTGCGGCGAACGCATGCGTCTGTGACAGGGGGATGCTGCTTGTTTGCGGGCGGCCTCGATACGCACGGCCTTACCTCTCCGGTCTCGACATTGGAACGAGGCAATTGTCGGGGAGCGGCGTTAACAGGCGCTGAATCGCAGGCGAGATGCCGCCGGACCATGCAGCGCAAAAGCAAACGGCGCATTCCGCAGGAATGCGCCGTTGAGCCGGATATCCCGGATTGTCAGTTCGAGGCCGTGAGGTCGATATCCTCGCCGGCTTCGACACGGCCGATCTGCGTACGCAGATGCTTCAGCAGTGCATCGAAATCGCCGCCATTGGTGCGGATGACGCTTGTGAAAGCCGAGCGCTGTTCCTGCGCGAGCCAGACGCCGACGACATTGACGTCGAAAATCTTGTAGCCGCCGTTCTTCTGGATGAGCCACCAATCGACGGAAACGGGTTGACGGCCGGTGGTGAAGCGGATTTCGCTCTGCACGATGGCCTGGTTCTCTCCGCGCTCACGTGCACCGAGAATGGTCAGCTTCTCGTTGTTGTAGTCGCTGAGGCGCGTCACATAGACCTTGACGATGAAGTTCTCGACGAGTTCGCGATATTCTGCGCGCTGAGCCTCATTCGGCGTGCGCAGATACTGGCCGAGCGCGAAAGCGGCGATGCGATCCATGTCGGCGGTGTTGTCGAGCAGGGTGCGGAAGGCGACTTCGCGCTCCTGCTGGCTCGCCGACTTGTCGCTGATGATTTCGATCGCTTCGGCGGACACCTTCTCGACGAAGGCGATCGCCTCGTCCTTGGAGGCACTGGCCGGCGTTGCGGCGAACGCCAGACAAAGCGCAAGCGGCGCGAGAAGGCGCAAGGAAAGACCATTCATCATCGCAGACATCGAACTCTCCTGAACCTAGATTATTCCCGGCGTCGCGGGCGTACCGCAACGTTGCGGAACGCCCGCATCATCAACGCGCATCGGGAGTGTTGGGTTCGTTTGTGTCGAAATTTAGGTTGTCGATATCCGGCAGATCGTCGAAGTCCCGCTGGCCATTTGCGATCTCGTTATTGCGGATCTGGCGATAGAGATTGCGGACCGTGGCGTAGTGATCCACGGAGGTCCGTTCGATCTGGTCGAGCGTATCGAGGCTCCGCGCGCGCTGATCGATACCGTTCACCACGAAGCGGATGGTCGGAACGGTCTTCGGGCGGTCCCAGTAAATATATGTGAGCGGATCGAAGAACTGATCGACCGCGAAGCCCGTCAGGTCGCGGGGTGGGGCGGGGCCCAGTACCGGCACGAAGAGGTAGGGGCCTTCGGGCGATCCATAGACCGCGAGCGTCTGGCCGAAATCCTCGCTGTGCTGGGGGAGGCCCCAGCCCGCGGCCGGATCGAAGAGGCCGAGCACGCCGACCGTGGTATTGATGCCGAAGCGGCTGGCAGTGGTGCCGGCGCGGTCCCATTCGCCCTGGAGCAGGTCGTTCGCAAGGATCACGGGGCTGCGCAGATTGTCGAGGAAGTTGCGCACGCTGTCGCGGCCCGGTTCCGGCACGACGCCGTCATACCAGGTGGCGACCGGCTTCAGCAGGATCGTGTCGAAGAACTTGTTGAGCTCGAAGAAGTAGCGGTTCATCGGCTCGAGGGGATCGTTCTCGCCGTCGGAGGCCGCGGCGTCCTGGGCCTGCGCGGCAGCAATCCCGCCCGGCGCCGCCAGAGCGAGTGATGCAGCGAGAATGATCGCGAGGCCGAACCGTCCTGCCATCAAGCCTCTCTCCAGCGAAAATTTCATTCAGCCGCCCCCTGATCGTCCTTGTCCGGCCCCTGGTGCCGCGCCGCGACAGCCCGACCGGTCTGTTCCGCGAGCATTCCGCACGCAGATTAAAACCTGATAAACGGCGCCCGAAATTCACGGATTTCCGCCGATTCCCGCGTTCCGGCGGTTCCCCTAGCTAACATATGACGGTTGCGTTAACCAGCCGGGCTGCTGGATGGAAATGAGGATTCCGCCAGGCGTTGCGAAAATGTAGCGCCGGGGCCAAAAAGGCGTTTGGAAAGACATAAAGATATGTTTATATCCTTCGCGACATTTGGCGGAGAGTTCCGATGGACCAACTTCTGGCAGGATTGAGGGCTGCGGGCGAACCCACAAGGCTGCGCCTGCTGGCACTGCTGGCGCGGGGCGAGCTGACCGTGACGGAACTCACCCAGATTCTGCGCCAGAGCCAGCCCCGGGTGAGCCGCCATCTCAAGCTGCTCTGCGAGGCGGGGCTGCTGGAGCGGTTCCGGGAGGGCAGCTGGGTGTTCTACCGCCTCGCCGGAACAGGCCAGGTTGGGGAGCTTGCCAATGTGCTGAGCGGGCTCATCCCGCAGGAGGATCTGGTGATCGCGCGCGACCTCGAACGGCTGGAAGCCGTGCGGGCGGCGCGGGCGGAGAAGGCCGCTGCCTATTTCCGGGCGAATTCAGGCGAATGGAACCGCATCCGCTCGCTTTATGTGCCGGAAGACAAGGTGGAACAGGCGATGGTGGACCTGGGCGCGCGGGATGGGCTCGGCTTTGTGGCCGATCTCGGGACCGGCACGGGGCGCATGCTGGAATTGTTCGGCCCGATGGCGAAGGCCGGGCTCGGGATCGACCTCAGCCCCGAAATGCTGGCGCTGGCGCGGGCCCAGCTCGACCGGCCGGAGCTGCAGCATTGCTCGGTCCGGCAGGGCGACCTGTACGACCTGCCGCTCCAGGATGAGAGCGCCGATCTCGTGACGCTTCATATGGTGCTGCATTTTCTGGACGACCCTGCCGCCTCCATCGC
The DNA here is from genome assembly GCA_019635955.1 of Parvibaculum sp. Classification (GTDB taxonomy): domain Bacteria; phylum Pseudomonadota; class Alphaproteobacteria; order Parvibaculales; family Parvibaculaceae; genus Parvibaculum. The sequence goes on along the minus strand of JAHBYL010000009.1, from coordinate 14,731 downwards.
GGAAGCAGCGCGGGTGCTGAAGCCCGGCGGGAGGCTGTTGATTGCCGATTTCGCGCCGCATGAGCTCGATTATCTGCGCGAGAGCCATGCGCATCGCCGCCTCGGCTTTGCCGACAATGAAGTGGCGGGATGGCTTGCGGAAGCGGGCCTGCGCATCGGCGAGACGAGAACCATGCCGCCCGAAGGCGGCGAAGACGCGAAGTTGACGGTGCGGATCTGGGTGGCGGACAAGGCCGGAAAGACGGCGAGCCGGGCGGCGCGTTCGATCGAATTCGAGGGAGCGAAGTAAGAGTGATGAACAAGGTGCAGAAACCGCAAAAGGCAGAGCGGACGAAGGTTTCTTTCGAGTTCTTTCCGCCGAAGACGCCGGAGATGGAAGAGACCTTGTGGAAATCCATCCGCCGGCTTGAGCCGCTTCGACCGGAATTCGTTTCGGTGACCTATGGCGCGGGTGGTTCCACGCGTGAGCGCACCCATGCGACGGTCAAGCGGATTCACGACGAGACGACGCTCGACCCCGTGGCGCATCTCACCTGCGTCGGCGCCTCGCGCGCGGAGGTGGACGATGTCATTCGCGCCTATTGGGACGCAGGGATACGCCATATCGTGGCGCTGCGCGGCGACATGCCGGAACTCGGCGCGCCCTACCAGCCGCATCCGGACGGCTATCAATCCACCCCGGAACTGATCGCCGGTATCCGCCGGATCGCGGATTTCGATGTGATCGTTTCCGCCTATCCGGAGAAGCATCCGGAATCGGCCTCGCTGGAAGCCGATATCGAACTGTTGAAGCGGAAGGTCGATGCCGGCGCGACGCGGGCGATCACGCAATTCGTATTCGACACGGACCGCCATGTCCGCTTTCTCGAAAAGGTGCGCAAGGCCGGCATCGAGGTGCCAATCGTGCCGGGCATCATGCCGACCACGAATTTCAAGGGTACGAAGCGGATGGCCGAGCGCTGCGGCGCCAGCGTGCCGAAGTGGCTCGACGACTATTATGTCGGGCTCGACGACGATCTGGGCACGCGAAAGCTGATTTCGGCCTATGTGGCGGCGGAGCAGGTGAACCGGCTGCGCAGTTACGGCTTCGACCGCTTTCATTTCTACACCCTCAATCAGGCGGACCTGACTTTTGCGATCTGCCATGTACTGGGGCTTCGCCCGCAATCCGTTCCGGCCGAGCCGGTTACCGTATGAACTTGTCCTGGAGGACATGACATGAGCCATCCGAAAACACGCGAAGAGCGCATTGCCCATCTGAAGGAAGAGGTGAAGAAGCGCGTGCTCATTCTCGATGGTGCGATGGGCACGATGATCCAGCGCTACAAGCTCGGCGAAGCGGATTATCGCGGTGAGCGCTTCAAGGATCATGGCAGCGACGTGAAGGGCAACAACGAGCTCATCTCGCTTGTGCAGCCGGACATTCTGCGCGACATCCATCTGCAATATTACCGCGCGGGCGCCGATATTGCCGAGACCAACACGTTCGGCGCGACACGCATCGCGCAGGCCGACTATCACATGGAAGATCTCGCTTACGAGATGAATGTGGCGAGCGCGCGGATCGCGCGGGAGGCGGCCGACATCTGCGAGAAGGAAGAACCGGGCCGCGTCTGCTATGTGGCGGGCGTTCTCGGGCCGACGAACCGGACGGCCTCGATCTCGCCGGATGTGAACGATCCGGGCTTTCGCAATGTCGATTTCGACAAGCTCTATGTCGCCTATCAGGAGGCGACGCGCGGGCTGATCGAAGGGGGAGCGGACATCATTCTGGTGGAGACGATCTTCGATACGCTGAACGCCAAGGCGGCGCTTTATGCGGTGGAAGACGTGTTCGAGCAGGACGGCATCGAGCTGCCGATCATGATTTCCGGCACGATCACCGATATGTCCGGCCGCCTGCTTTCCGGCCAGACGCCGGAAGCGTTCTGGAACTCGGTGCGGCATGTGGAGCCTTTCTCCATCGGTCTCAATTGCGCGCTTGGCGCGAAGGAGATGCGCCAGCATATCGACACGCTGTCGCGCGTGACGGACACGCTTGTCTCGGCGCATCCGAATGCGGGGCTGCCGAACGAGATGGGCGAATATGACGAGAGCCCGGAGCAGATGTCGAGGCTTGTCGGCGAGTTCGTCTCGTCGGGCCTCGTCAATGTTCTCGGCGGTTGCTGCGGCACGACGCCGGACCATATCCGCGCCATCGCACAGGCGGCGAAGGGCGGCAAGCCCCGCGAGGTGCCGCAGATCGAACGGCGGATGCGGCTTTCGGGGCTTGAGCCCTTTGCGGCCGACTGAAAAGCCGGCCACTGCCTCCAGTTGAAAACGAGTAAAGCAAGATCGGGATGAGATGACTCAAACCACGGCGAACTTCATCAATGTCGGCGAACGGACCAATGTGACAGGTTCGGCGCGCTTCAAGAAGCTGATCCTCGAAGACCGCTTTGCCGAGGCGCTTGAGGTTGCGCGCCAGCAGGTCGAGAACGGCGCGCAGGTGATCGACATCAATATGGATGAGGGGATGCTCGACTCCGAAGCCGCGATGATCAAGTTCCTGAACCTGATCGCGGCGGAGCCGGACATTGCGCGCGTGCCGATCATGATCGACTCGTCGAAATGGAACGTCATCGAGGCGGGACTGAAGCGCGTCCAGGGCAAGCCGATCGTAAACTCGATCAGCCTCAAGGAAGGCGAGGAACCGTTCCTCGCGCAGGCGCGCAAGATTCGCCGCTACGGCGCGGCGACGGTCGTGATGGCGTTCGACGAAGTGGGGCAGGCAGACACGGCCGACCGCAAGTTCGAGATTTGCGAGCGCGCCTATAATCTCCTCACCGAGAAGGTGGGCTTCCCGCCCGAAGACATCATCTTCGATCCGAATATCTTCGCGGTGGCGACCGGTATCGACGAGCACAACAACTATGCCGTCGAGTTCATCGAAGCCTGCGCGCGGATCAAGCAGAACCTGCCCTACGCGCATATTTCTGGCGGTGTATCGAATATCTCCTTCTCGTTCCGCGGCAACGAGCCAGTGCGCGAGGCAATGCATTCCGTGTTTCTTTATCATGCCATCAAGGCGGGGATGGACATGGGCATCGTCAACGCAGGCCAGCTTGCGATCTATGACGATATCGAGCCGGAACTGCGCGAGCGCGTGGAGGATGTGATCCTCAACCGGCGGTCCGACGCGACCGAGCGGCTGCTCGAGATTGCCGAACGCTTCAAGGGCGAGGCCGGCAAGAAGCGCGAGGAAGACCTTTCCTGGCGCGAGAGGCCGGTAAAGGAGCGCATCACCCATTCGCTGGTGAAGGGCATCAATGCCTTTATCGAGGAAGATGTGGAGGAGGCGCGGCATCTTTTCGAGCGGCCCCTTCATGTCATCGAAGGACCGTTGATGGACGGCATGAATGTCGTCGGTGATCTGTTCGGGTCGGGCAAGATGTTCCTGCCGCAGGTTGTGAAGAGCGCCCGCGTGATGAAGCAGGCGGTCGCCTATCTCATGCCCTTCATGGAGAAGGAAAAGCAAGAACTCGGCATTACGGACGACGATGCCGCCGCGCGCATCCTGATGGCGACGGTGAAGGGCGATGTGCACGATATCGGCAAGAACATCGTGGGCGTCGTTCTCCAGTGCAATAATTTCGAGGTGATCGACCTTGGCGTGATGCAGCCGGCCGAGAAGATTCTCGAGGAAGCACGCAAGCACAAGGTCGATATCATCGGTCTGTCAGGGCTCATCACGCCCTCGCTCGACGAGATGTGCCATGTGGCGGCCGAAATGGAGCGGCAGGGCTTCAACATTCCGCTGATGATCGGCGGGGCGACGACGAGCCAGATCCATACGGCGGTGAAGATCCACCCGAACTACAGGGCGGGGCAGGCGATCTATGTGACCGATGCGAGCCGCGCGGTGGGCGTTGCCTCCAATCTCATTTCGGAGCGGAAAGAGGACTACATCGCCGATATCCGGAATAACTACAAAGATCTCGCAGCGCGCCATGCCGCCGGGCAGAAGAAGAAAGACCGGCAGACACTGGCGGCGGCGCGCGACAACCGGCTGAAGATCGACTGGGACGGCTACAAGCCGGTGAAACCCTCTTTCCTAGGCACGAAAGTCTTCGACAACTATCCGCTCGACAAGCTTGTTCCCTATATCGACTGGACGCCCTTCTTCCAGACCTGGGAACTTGCCGGTCGCTATCCGCAAATTCTCGAGGATGCGACGGTGGGCGAGGCGGCGCGCTCGCTCTTTGCCGACGCTCAGGACATGCTGAAGCAGATGGTGGAGGAGAAGTGGCTGAAGGCGCGCGCCGTTGTCGGCTTCTGGCCAGCGAATGAAGTGAGCACCGACGATATCGAGCTTTATACGGGCGACGACCGTAAGGGGACTCTCGCGACGTTCCACTCGCTGCGGCAGCAGATGAAGCGGACGTCGGAGCGCGCGAATTTCGCGCTGGCGGATTTCGTGGCGCCGAAGGAGAGCGGCATTGCCGATTATGTCGGCGCATTCTGCGTCAGCGCCGGGTTCGGCGAGGACGATGTGGCGAAGGACTTCAAGGCGAAGAATGACGACTATCGTGCCATTCTCTCGCAGGCGCTTGCGGACCGTCTTGCGGAGGCCTTTGCCGAGCACATGCATGAGCGGGTGCGGCGCGAGTTCTGGGCCTATGCGGCGGACGAGAAGCTCACCAATGCCGAGTTGATCGAGGAGAAATACCAGGGTATCCGCCCGGCGCCCGGCTATCCGGCTCAGCCCGACCATACGGAGAAGGCGACGCTGTTCCGGCTGCTCGATGCGGAAGAGAAGATCGGCGTGAAGCTGACGGAAAGCTATGCCATGTGGCCTGGTGCTTCTGTGAGCGGGCTCTATTTCAGCCATCCGCAATCGGAATATTTCGGCGTCGGCAAGATCGAGCGTGACCAGGTGGTGGACTATGCACGGCGCAAGGGCATGGAGCTGCGCGTCGTGGAGCGCTGGCTCGCGCCGATCCTCAACTACACCCCGGGCGAAGCACCGGAAGAGGAAGCGGCCTGACGATCAGGCGAGCGACTTCGCCCATTTTTCAGACCAGACGGTGAGGGGCGTGAGATGCGCGAGCAGCTCGCGCCCTTGCCTCGTCAGCGCATAGCCCCGATCGGGCAGCAGGTCGACAAGCGCCGCCTCGCGCAACTCGGCAAGCCGCGTATTGAGGACGCTCGGCGAAATGCCGCCGCAGGCCGCCTGCAGCTCGCGGAAGTTCAATGCCTCGCCGCGAAGCTCCCAGAATATCCGCAAGACCCAGCGCCGCCCGAGCAAGTCGAGCAGCAGCATGACCGGACGGCCGGTGGAAGAGCCACGCGCGGGACGGCCGGGCTTCAGCGGGTTCGATTTTCTCTCGCTCATGGGGAGGAGGATAGGGCTTGTGCTTCGAAAACAGAAGCAATATGTTTGCTATTAAAACAGTAGCAAAGGACGTGGCGCATGGTTGCGAGAATCGAGCCGGCCGCAAGGCCCTATGCGGAGGACATGGAAAAGACGCTCGAGAAGCTGATGCCGCCCGGCGTCGAGCCGCTCGTCCTGTTCCGGACGCTGGCCCGCAATCCGCGCGTCTTCCGCCGCTTCATGGCGGGCGGACTGCTCGACAAGGGCACGATCGGCATGCGCGAGCGGGAAATCGCCATCGATCGTGCCTGTGCGCGCTGCGGCGGCGAGTATGAATGGGGCGTACATATGGCGCTCTTCGCCGAACGTGTGGGCTTCGGCGCGGATGAAATCGCGGCGACGGTCGCACCGGGCGCGGAGGCCGGGTGCTGGTCGCCGCGGGAGAGGCTGATCGTCCGGCTGGTCGATCAGCTGCACGACACGAATAATGTGGATGACGAGCTCTGGGCGGCGCTCAGGGCGGAATTCAAGGATGAGCAGATCATCGAACTCGTGGTGCTGACGGGGCTCTATCACATGGTGTCGTTCACCGTGAATGCGCTGCGCCTGCCGATGGAGGATTATGCGCCGCGCTTTCCGGCGCAGGGCTGAAACGAGGAAGGGCGCCTCCCGCGGGAAGCGCCCTTCGAATTTCACTGCGGCTCCTGTCGGCCCCGAGGATCAGAAAATCCCCATCGTGACCGCACCTACGAAAAGAAACGCGAGCCCGGTCGCCAGATATCCAACCTTCATTGCAAGCATTTCAGCCTCCACTCGCGGGTGGAGGAGAATTTTCGAGCTTTCATGTGGCGTTTCGCAAGCGGAATCGAGGCAGGGCCGAAGCGCCGTTTTCGGGCGTTTCAAGAACGCTGCCCAAGCCCTTGAATCCGGCCCTTAATCCTCGTGTGAATGACAAACCGTCATCGTCATGCGCCGGACACTCATCGCAATGCGGGAGGGTGCAGCGCGCGATTCCCGTCCATTTCGCAGCTCGTGGCTGTGGTTCAGCCGGCAAAACGGATGACCGGCTTGCCCACGCTTTCGCGGTCGAGCAGGCGCTGAAGCACGGCCGGCGCTTCGGCGAGCGGGAAACTCGCGGCGGGCTCGGGGTGGATCTTTCCGGCGGCTGCCCATTCGGTCAGCTTCTGCATCAGCGGAATATTGGAGGCAGGGTTCGCGCGGATTTCGCCGCCCCAGTCGACGCCGACGATGGAGGCGCGCTTCAGGAGCGGCAGGTTCAAGGGAATGCGCGGAATGTCGCCTGCCGCGAAGCCGACGACGAGGTGGCGGCCGCCCGGTGCGAGCGAACGGAAGGCGGCTTCGGAGAAATCGCCGCCGACGGGATCGTAGACGATGTCGACATCGCGGCGGCCGGTGAGCGGCTCGAGCGCCTTGCGCCATTCCGGATCGGAATAGTCGAGCGCGGCATCGGCGCCAGCGGCGAGCGCCGCGTTGCGTTTTGCTTCCGTCGAAGCGGCGGCGATCACCTTAGCGCCCATGGCCTTCGCGACATCGATTGCCGCCATGCCGACGCCGCCGGCCGCGCCGAGCACGAGCACGGTTTCGCCTTCGCGGAGATGCCCGCAAGTGTCGAAGCCGTAAAGCGCGGTGCAATAGGAGACGATGAAACCGGCGGCGGCCTCCGCGCTCATGTTCGCGGGCACGGGAATGCAGACCACGGCGGGGAGCGCGAGTTTTTCGGCGAGCGCGCCGCGCGGGGAGAGCGCCATGACGCGTTGGCCCATCATCTTCCCGGGCACGCCTTCGCCAAGCGCGACGACGCGGCCCGCGACCTCGCTGCCCGGCACGAAGGGAAGCGGCGTCTTCACCTGGTAGCGGCCCGCGACGAGCAGCGCATCGACATAGCCAAGGCCTGCCGCCTCCGTCTCGATCACGACTTCGCCTGCGCGGGGTGCGGGATCGTCCATGTCCTCAAGCGTAAGCGAGGAGGGTGCGCCATAGGCATGGCAGCGGATGGCTTTCATGTTTCGTCTCCGAATGTAATTTGCCTCGCATGATGCGCGGGCCGAGGCGCGATGCAAGTGTCAGCCTGCGCCAAATCCGCCGCCGCCGGGTGTTTTCACGATGACGGTGTCGCCTGCGCCGAGTTCTGCCGTAGCGGAACCGCCGAGTGTTTCGATCCTTCCATCCGCGCGGCGGATTTCGTTTTCGCCGAGGGCGGCAGCGCCGCCGCCTGCGAGGCCGAAGGGCGGGACGATGCGGTGGGTCGAGAGGATGGAGAGGCTCATCTTCTCGCGGAAGCGAAGCGCGCGGACGACGCCGTCGCCGCCTCTATGCTTGCCCGTGCCGCCCGAGCCGCGGCGGATGGAAAATTCTTCGAGCAACACGGGGAAGCGCCATTCGAGGATTTCGGGATCGGTGAGGCGCGAATTCGTCATATGGGTCTGCACGGCGTCCGCGCCGTCGAACGAAGGCCCCGCGCCCGCGCCGCCCGCAATCGTCTCGTAATATTGATGGCGCTCATTGCCGAAGGTGAGATTGTTCATCGTGCCCTGGGCGGCGGCCATGGCGCCGAACGCTCCGAAAAGCGCATCCGTCACCGCCTGGCTCGTCTCGACATTCCCGCCGACGACGGCTGCGGGGAATGAGGGCGCGAGCATGGAGCCTTCGGGAATGACGATCTCGATGGGCTTGAGACATCCCTCGTTCAGCGGAATGTCGTCATCCACCATGCAGCGGAAGACATAAAGCACGGCAGCGCGCGTGACGGAGGAGGGCGCGTTAAGATTGCTCGTAAGCGCCGGGTTTGTGCCCGTGAAGTCGATCAGGGCGCTGCGCGCCTCGCGGTTCACCTTCACGGAGACGCAGATTTTCGAGCCATCGTCCATTGACAGCTCGAAGCGCGCATCTTTCAGCCGCCCGATGACGCGGCGGACATTTTCCTCCGCATTGTCCTGCACATGGGTCATATAGGCCTCGACGACGTCGAGGCCGAATTCGCTAACCATGCGGCGAAGCTCCTGCGCGCCCTTTTCGCAGGCCGCGATCTGGGCGCGGAGGTCGGCGAGGTTCTGCTCCGGGTTGCGGGCGGGATATTTCGCGCCGGCGAGCAGCGCGCGCATTTCCGATTCCCGGAAGCTGCCGCGCTCGACGATGCGGAAATTGTCGATGAGGACACCTTCTTCCTCGACATTACGCGAGTGAGCCGGCATGGAGCCGGGCGAGATGCCGCCGATATCGGCGTGGTGGCCGCGCGCGGCGGTGTAGAAGAGGCGCGTCGTTCCTGCCTCGTCATAAACGGGCGCGACGACGGTCACGTCGGGTAGATGCGTGCCGCCATTATAGGGCGCGTTGAGCACGAAAACGTCGCCGGGGCCCATATCGGGATTCTGCTCGATAACGGCGCGCACGCTTGCGCCCATCGAGCCTAGATGCACCGGCATATGCGGTGCGTTCGATACAAGGCCGCCCGCGCGGTCGAAAACGGCGCAGGAGAAGTCGAGCCGCTCCTTGATGTTGACGGAGGAGGCCGTGTTCTGGAGCGCAGCGCCCATCTGCTCGGCAATCGACATGAAGCGATTGTTGAAGATTTCGAGCATGACGGGATCGGCGCCGGTGCCGATGGAGGTGCGCGGCGGCAGCGGCGATGTGCGCCTCAGCACGATATGGTCGAGCGGCGTTACCTCCGCCGTCCAGCCGGGCTCTATGACGACGGTCTGGTTGTCCTCGATGATAAGCGCGGGGCCTGCCATGCGCGCACCCGGCGTGAGGCCTGCGCGGCGGAAGATCGACGTGTCCATCCATTTGCCGTTGAAATGGATTTGCCGGATGTCGCCGGTCTCGGGTGTGTGCAGCGTGGGCGCCGCGACGGATTGGGCCTTGTCTTTTTCGAGACGTGTCGCGGCGGCGATCTCGACCGCTTCCACGACGACGCTCTTGTTCTCGAAGCTGAAGCCGAATTGTGCCTTGTGCGCCTTCTCGAAGGCCGCGATGGCGGCGGCGCGGTCGCGGGAAGAGTAGTCCGTTTGCAGGGCGGTATCGCTGCCGTCATAGCGGAGATGCAGAAGCGGCGTCACTTCGGTATCCGCTTCGCTGATGCCTTGTGCGGCAAGTTCGGCGAGAGCTTTTTTCGCGAGGGCCGCGATGGCGGCGTCGAGTTCAGGCAGCAAGGCTTCATCGAAAGGATTGATAATGGCGCGGGCGCGCGAGGCGGCGATGCGGGCGAGGCCGATGCCATAGGCGGAGAGAAGGCCTGAGAAGGGGTGGATGTGGACGGTCTTCATGCCGAGCGCATCGGCGACGAGACAGGCATGCTGGCCGCCCGCGCCGCCAAAGCAGGAGAGCGTGTAGGCCGTGACGTTGTGGCCGCGCTCGATGGAAATCTTCTTGATGGCATTCGCCATGTTCTCGACGGCGACGCGGAGGAAGCCTTCGGCGATGTCTTCCGGTGTGCGGTTGCCGATCTTCTCCGCCAGTTCGGCGAAGCGGGCGCGCACGGCATCGGCGTCGAGCGGCGCGTTCTGCTCCGGCCCGAAAACATGGGGGAAGAGATCGGGCTGCAGCTTGCCGAGCATGACATTCGCGTCGGTGACGGCGAGGGGGCCGCCCCGGCGGTAGGAGGCGGGTCCGGGATTGGCGCCGGCGGAATCGGGGCCGACCTGAAAGCGGCCGTCCTCATAATGGAGGATGGAGCCGCCGCCCGCCGCGACGGTGTGAATGCGCATCATGGGTACGCGCATGCGGACGCCCGCGACTTCGGTCTCGAAGCTCCGCTCATATTCGCCATCGAAATGCGACACGTCCGTCGACGTGCCGCCCATGTCGAAGCCGATCACTTTTGCAAAGCCCGCTTCCGCTGCCGTCATGGCCGCGCCGACAACGCCGCCTGCGGGGCCCGACAGGATGGCGTCCTTCCCCTGGAAGAGCGCGGCATCGGTAAGGCCACCCGAGGACTGCATGAAGAAGAGCCGCGTTGCCGGGTCGCCCGTGCCGATGGCGCCCGCCACGCGGTCGACATAGCGGCGAAGCAGCGGTGAGAGATAGGCGTCCACCACCGTCGTGTCGCCGCGAGAGACGAATTTCACGAGCGGGCTCACGCGATGGCTGACCGAGACCTGGGTGAAGCCGATCTCGCGGGCCAGCGCCGCCGCTTCATCTTCATGTGCGGGATAGCGGTAGCCATGCATGAAGCAGATGGCGACTGAGCGGATGCCGTCTGCGAGGGCTTCTTCGAGGGCGCGGCGCGCAGTATCGAGGTCGAGCGGCATCAATACATCGCCTTCGGCGCTCATGCGCTCCGGCACTTCGGCCACGCGCTCGTAGAGCAGTTCCGGCTTTTCGATCTTCAGGCGAAAAAGATGCGGCCGGGCCTGATAGCCGATGGCGAGCGCATCGCGGAATCCTCTTGTGGTGAGGAGGAGGGTGCGGTCGCCCTTGCGCTCCAGCAGCGCATTGGTGGCAACGGTCGTGCCCATCTTGACGGAGCCGATGCAGGCTTCGGGCAGCGGAGCGCCGGCGGGGACGCCCAGCAGGTCGCGAATGCCCTGCAGCGCCGCGTCCTCATATTGCTCGGGGTTCTCGGACAGAAGCTTCCGCGCATGGAGGGCGCCATCCGGCGCACGGCCGATGACATCGGTGAAGGTGCCGCCGCGGTCGATCCAGAAGTCCCAGCGTGTGTTGTTCGTCGTCTTTGCCGTCATGGGGCGCAACCTGCCACAGGCTCTCCAGCCTGGCCTAGCTTTCAATAGGGGTGAGGGCTGTCTTTGCTTGTTTTCCGCAAGGTCATCTTGAGATTTCGCAGGTGCGAAGCGCGGAAAAAGGTCCTAATCTCTCCCCATGTCGATTTGGGGAAAAATCGCGGGCGCCGGCGTAGGACTTGCCGTCGGCGGGCCCCTTGGTGCGCTTCTGGGCGCGGTCGCAGGCCATGTGGTCATCGACCGGGCGCTGGAGGACAGCGAGGTCGTGTTCACGATCGCCCTGATCGCGCTGTCGGCCAAGATGGCGAAGGCCGATGGCGAGGTGACCGATTCCGAAGTCCGCGCCTTCGAGGAAATCTTCAAGGTGCCGCCGGGCGAGGCGAAGAATGTCGCCCGAGTCTACAAGGTGGCGCAACAGGATGTGGCGGGCTTCGAGGCCTATGCGCGGCAGGTCGCGCGCATCTATCGCGACAAGCCGGCGATCCTCGAAGACGTGCTGGACGCGCTCTTCCATATCGCCAAGGCGGATGGGCATGTGCATCCGCAGGAGCTCGAATATCTGAGGACCGTGGCCGATATTTTCGGCTTTTCGGAGATCGAGTTCGCGCGTATCCGGGCAAGCCATCTGGGCCAGGAAAAGGGCGATCCCTATCTCGTGCTCGGCATCACGCCCGACATTTCGGATGACGACCTGAAAAAGGCCTATCGCCGTCTGGTGCGTGAGAATCACCCCGATATGCTGATCGCACGCGGGGTGCCGCCCGAACTTGTCACCATCGCGAACGAAAAGCTCGCGGCGATCAACGTCGCCTATGGCCGGATCGCCAAGGCGAGGGGGATCGCGGCCTGAGGCACGCTCCCGCTTTTATTCGTTTACGGCCCTAGGCGCGCCGCCCCAGCTGCGCTAACACAGGCCGGAACATAATCATCCGGCGGGGTCCACCTGCCGGGCTTCCCGCGGTTTCGAGATGACCCCCCTCCATCTGGGCTTCATGGTCCTCATCAACCTGATCTGGGGCTTCGCGCTGATTGCCGCGAAGGTGTCGCTCGAGCATTTTCCGCCGCTCCTCTTCGCGGCGCTGCGTTTCACGCTGATCGTGTTGGTGCTTTTTCCGTTCCTGAAGATCCATCGGGGGCGGATGAAGGAAGTTATCATCATCGCGCTTTGCGCGGGCCCGGTTGGCTTCGGCTTCTTCTTTCTTGGCCTTTCGCTTTCCAATGCCTCCGTCGTGGCGGTGACCAGCCAGCTCGGCGTGCCCTTCGCTACCATCATGTCCATCGTCTTCCTCAAGGAAGAGGTGCACTGGCGGCGCTGGCTCGGCATTTCGCTGTCGTTTCTCGGCGTGATGGTGATCAGCTTCGATCCGGCGGTCTTCACCTATATCGACGGTGTGCTCTTTGTCGTCGCCTCGGCGCTGGTGGGCTCGGTCGGTACGATCTACCAGCGGCAGCTGAAGAATGTCGGCGTGTTCGAGTTGCAGGCCTGGGTGGCGGTGGCCGCATCGCCCTTGATGCTGGGTGCATCCTTCGCGCTCGAGAGCAATATCGTCGCTCTGGTGATGAGCGCCGACCTGCTGCAATGGGCGGGCGTTTTCTATGTCGCCTTCGCGTCGAGCCTTGTGGGCCATGCGGGCATCTATTACCTGCTGCAGCGCTATGAGGTGACGCAAACGGCGCCGCTGACGCTGCTCTCGCCGATTTTCACGGTGTTTTTCGCGGTGATGCTGCTTGGCGAAGTTCTGACCACACGTATGATGATCGGCGCAGGCATAGCGCTGACCGGCGTTCTGATCGTGTCGATACGGCAGAAGCGGATCGTGGATACGGGGTTCTGATGTCTCTCGACTTCATCGAGCGGCCTTCGCCGAATTTCAACGAGCGCCCGGAGGGGCGGCGGCCGGACATTCTGCTGCTGCATTATACCGGCATGGCGAGCGCGGAGGCGGCGGCGGCGCGGCTCTGCGACCCGGCGGCGAAAGTCTCGTCGCATTATCTCGTGGACGAAGCGGGCCGGATCACGCGCATGGTGCCGGAGCAACTGCGCGCCTGGCATGCGGGTGTCGGCCATTGGGCGGGCGAAAGCGATATCAACGGCTGTTCCATCGGCATCGAGATCGCGAATGGCGGGCATGAGTTCGGCTCGCCGCCTTATCCCGACATCCAGATGCGCGCCGTCGAGACGTTGTGCCGTGACATTCTTTCGCGGCATGCCATTCCGCCGCGCCGTGTGCTCGGCCATTCGGACATTGCGCCGGGGCGGAAGGCGGATCCCGGCGAGTGGTTCGACTGGGCGCGGCTTTCGCGCGCGGGTATCGGGCTCTGGGTGAAGCCGGAGCCGGTGATTGAAGGCCCAAGCCTTCGGAAAGACGATCGCGGCGACACGGTGGCCGAGCTGCAATTCATGCTGGGCGATTACGGCTATGGCATCGAGGTGCTGGGCCGTTACGACGAGGCGACGGAGGCCGTGGTGATGGCATTCCAGCGGCATTTCCGGCCCGAGAAGGTCGACGGGGCGGCCGATGTTTCCACCATTGCCACGCTCCGCCGCCTTCTCGAAGCAGCAAAAGCCTAGGGCTTCATCGTCACGCGGCCGAAGGCCTTGCGGCTTTCGATATATTCATGGGCCGCGGCGGCATCCTTCAAGGCGAACTCCTTGTCGAGCACGACTTTCAATTCGCCTTTCGCGATTTCCTCGATCATCCGCGCAATGTTGTTGTAGACGCGGTCGGTGAAGATTTCCGCACCGAGGAAGACGCCGGTGACGGACTGATTGCCCGCACGCAAGGTCGAAAGGTCGATGAGCGCCTCTTCGCGGCCCGCATCGCCGACGGTCGAGACGCGGCCTCGATAGCCGAGCGCGAGGATCGATTTCTGCAGCGTCGGGCCGCCGACCGGATCGACGACGACATCGACGCCCTTGTTGTCGGTGAGGCGCTTCACTTCCGCGACAAGGTCCTGCGTGCGGTAGTTGATGCCGTGATCCATGCCGAATTCACGGAGCCTTTCGAGTTTTTCCTCGCTCGACGCGGTGGCGATGACGGTCGCGCCTTCGCGCTTTGCGAGCTGGATGGCGGCAAGGCCGACGGCGCTGGCGCCCGCCTGGATGAGCACGGTTTCGCCGCGCTTCAGATGGCCGAATTCGAAGAGGCAATCATGGGCGGTGCCGAAGGGGACGGGGATCGCCGAGGCGGTGCGGATGTCCATCGTATCCGGCACAGGCCAGGCGGTACGGGCGAAAACGGCGCGTCGCGAAGCATGGGAGCCGAACATATTGACGGTCGTCACGCGCTGGCCGGGCTTCAGGTTCGCGACCTCTGCGCCCACCTCGATGATGGTGCCTGCCGCCTGATAGCCGACGATATGCGGGACCGAGTTAAGAGCCCCGCGGGCGCGGTTCAGCGTGTCCCCGCCCTCGATGGAGACGGACTCCACTTCGATGACGATGCCTTCCGCTGGGCAGGCGGGATCGGGTGCATCTTCGTATTTGAAGATGCCGGGCGGGCCGTTTTCGTAATAGACGGCGGCTTTCATGGATTGTCCTCCCTGATGTTTTATGTGTTCCGGCCTATGTCGGGTCTTGGGCGCCAAAGTGCAAGCTTCTTGACGCAAGGTCGGTTTGGGCTCATTTGCAGAGGGTCAGATGGCCGGATGGCCGCTGCCCTCCTTTTTCGGAAGGATGGGT
>JAHBYL010000089.1 GCA_019635955.1 Parvibaculum sp. | reverse complement strand
GCTCTCCGAAGACGGGAGCGGTCAGCTCTCTCTCATCACCTGGCAGACCTTCTCCTGGGATACCGACCTCGCCCATATCGAGCGCGAAGCGGCGGACGAGGATGAAGCAACGCTCGTACCCACGGCCGCCTGACATGCCCCACGAATCCCAGGCTCTCGCCCCTCTTGCCCCGCGCAGGACGCGCCGCATCGCGCGCCTTCTCGGCCGCCTGCGCGGCCGCCCGCTGCCGAAGGATGTCGGCCGCTTCTCCGAACCCTTGCGCATCGTCATCGTGTCCGATGCCGCACCGCCCCAGGTGAACGGCGTCGTCCGCACGCTCCAGCAGCTCACGCAGAACCTGAAGGCGATGGGCCATGAAGTCACTTTCATCACGCCCGATCTCTTCACCACCGTGCCGATGCCGACCTACCCGGAAATCCGCCTCGCGCTTTTCCCGGGCCGCAAGATCGCGCGGATGATCCGCGACGCGAACCCGAACGCCATCCATATCGCGACCGAAGGCCCGCTCGGCCTCGCCGCGCGGAGCTTCTGCGTGAGGAAGGGCATCCCCTTCTCCACCTCCTTCCACACGCGCTTTGCCGAATATCTGAATGCCCGCACCGGCATTCCGCTCTCATGGGGCTATGCGTTCCTCCGCCGCTTCCATGCGAAGGCGACGGCCCTCATGGTCGCGACGCCTTCGCTGCAGGCGGAACTCAAGGAGCGCGGCTTCGGCGAGCCGGTCATCTGGTCGCGCGGCGTCGATACCGAACTTTACCGTCCCCGCCCCGATCTCATGGACGCGCATCCGCAGGCGCTCGCCCGCCCGGTCTTCCTCAATGTCGGCCGCGTCGCGGTCGAGAAGAACATCGACGCCTTCCTCGAACTCGATCTGCCGGGCTCGAAGATGATCGTCGGCGACGGGCCGCGCCTCGACTATCTGAAGAAGAAATTCCCGGATGCGCATTTCGCCGGCCCCCTTTTCGGCGAGGAACTGGCGGCGGCCTATGCGGCGGCGGATGTCTTCGTCTTCCCGAGCAGGACCGACACGTTCGGCCTCGTGCTGATCGAGGCGATGGCGGCGGGAACCCCCGTCGCCGGCTATCCCGTGCAGGGCCCGGGCGACGTCCTCGCCTTCACGCCCGACGGCATGAAGGCCGGCGCGCTCAATGACGACCTCAAGACCGCCTGCCTGAAGGCGCTGGAGCTGAAGCGCGACGACGCCCGCGCCTATGCCATGACCTTCGCCTGGGACGCCTGCGCCCGGCAGTTCATCACCAACCTCGCGCTGGAAGAGATGCCCACGGAAGAAGAACCAGCGGCACCCCGGCAGGTCGCGGCGGCGTCGGCCTGAGACGGATTTATCTGCTGCACGGTTCGGACCGGACGGCTAATCTTCCACTGTCATCAATTCTGACGGACGAAAGATGCCAGGGTTTTGGCGCTCGCTTCTGCAGCGCATTCAGCAAGGACGGCGTCCGGACACCACTCGGATCGCCATCGAAGAAACCGCCATCTTGATCGTGAAGGACGAACAGTGCCTCATCCGGATCGCTCTTGACGAAATCGACAGGATAGAAGCCTACAAGATCGACGAGTGGACAACCGATCTGATCTGCTTCGACGTCCACACCAAGCAGAACGGCGAGCCGATCGTGGTCTTCACTCACGAGGAGACAGCAGGGTTCACCGAGATGACCGATCTTCTGAGAACCCTGCCGGGCTTCGACCGGGACTGGCAGGAAAAGGTCGTTCTTCCTCCCTTTGAGGAAAGCCGTACGGTCATCTTCACCCGCTAAGGCAGGCGAAGGGGACGAGCACGCGCTCAGTCCATCCCCGTCGGCAGCTCGTCCCTGCTGACGAGATTTTTCTCGCGCCAGTAATCCGCGATACCGTCCTCGCCCCTTCTGCTCCATTTCTTGGGCCAAAGCGTCATTGCGAGCGACCGTCAGGGAGCGAAGCAATCCAGGGGCGGCAAGCGCGGAGCCCGGCGCCCTGGATTGCTCCTGCCTGCGCGAAGCCGGAGCTTCGCTTCGGCGAAGGCAGGTCGTCGGCCAAGGCCTCCTCGCAATGACGAAGCCCACACAAAAGAAAAATCACGTCACCCCTTGAAGCGTGACGCTCCATACCCACTTCCAGATCATCTCCAGAATTGTATCCGCGTCCCGAAAACAGCCTCTCCCTTGAGAGGCCGGCGAGCACTGTTGCGCCTGCCATCTGGACCACCCTCCCCCTGCGGGGTGAGAGGTGGTTCGCGATAGCGAACGCAAAGGTCCGGTGGACCTTTGCGAACCTCGAACGCCCTGAGCCCCGCGAAGGGCCAAGTCGGAAAAGTCCGAGTGCCCCGGATCACTCCATTCCCGTCGGCAGCCCGTCCATGCTGACGAGATTCTTCTCGCGCCAGTAATCCGCGATCCCGTCCTCGCCCTTCTGTTCCGCCCAGCGGACAAGCGAGGGCCGTTCCGCCTTGTAGTCGTAAAGCGGTACGCCATAGCCGCAGCTTGTCTGCACGAGATCCACATCCATGCACACGATCTGCCGTGCGCCGGCAGGCTCCTTGCCGCCAAAGGCGCTGGCAAGATAATGCGCATAGTCCGCCGAACCGCGTGGCAGCGAGCGCGCATGCCCGTAAAGCCGCAGGATCATGGGCGGGCCCTCGAAAGCGCAGAACATGATGGTGAGCCGCCCGTCTGCCAGAAGATGCGCCGCCGTCTCGTTGCCGCTGCCGGTGAGATTGAGGAACACGACCTCGTTGTCGCCCGTCACGCGGAACCCGTCGAGCCCCTTCGGCGAAAGGTTGACGCGCCCCTCCGCACAGGCGCTCGCCGTGAAGAACATATGCTGCCGCCCGATGAAATCCTTGAGCTCGGGCGTCAGACTCGGAAACTGCTTGGCCATGTGGTGTCCTCACCCCTCCCGCGCGGCATTGCGCGAATTCGTGTCCGGGATCGTCGAATAATAGGCAAGCGCTGCCACAAGCACGAGCGCCAGCGCGCCGAAGGTCGCGCGGTAGCCGATCTCGGGCGAAATGCCCATGCGCTGCAACTGGCCGATCAGCGCGCCGGTCAAGGCTTGCAGCACGAAGACACCCGCCATATTGCCGAGATTGAGCAGCGTGATGCCGCGCCCCGCGAGCCTGTCGGGAAAGAGCAGCCGCCCATGCGCGAGCAGCAGCGGCGTATAGCCTGCATTGAGCCCGAAGACGATGAAAAGCGAAGTCACGAGCGTGAGCCCCGGCGCTTCGATGAGCGCGAGCAGCGCGAGGATCGAGGCCGACATGGCCGCCCCCGCCAGGATCGGCTTCTTGATGCTGCCGAAGATGCGTTCCGCATAACCCCAGATAAGGAGGCCGACGACCTGCCCGCCCGTGATCCCGAGCAGCACATAACCGCGCGCCGAAAGATCGAGCCCATGCACATCCGCAAGATAGGGCGAGGCCCAGAGCGTCTGCACCGCGGCGAAACTCGCATAGCCGCAGGAGATCATGACGAAGAGCGGCCACACACCCGGCCAGCGCATCACCTCGAAAATGCCGCCGAAACTCTGCGCCAGCGTTTCATGCGGCCGCTCGGGTGGCGTCACGCCCGGCGGCGTGTCCCGCGCGATAAAGCCCATCGCAACCGCAAGCACCAGCGTCACGACGCCCGCACCCACGAAACTCGCCCGCCAGCCGAACATCTCGGTCGAGAAGGCGAGCGGCGCCGTCGCCATCAAGGCGCCGATCGTGCCGATGGAAATCTGCAGGCCGGACAGCATCGCGAACTTCTCCGGCGCGAACCACCAGCGATAGATCATGAGAGGACCCATCAGCATGGACGAACAGCCAAGCCCCATGAGCACGCGCGCAAAGGTGAGTCCCGCCTCGCCCTCGGCCATCGCGAAAACGAAACAGCCGATGATCGCGATGCCCACCGAGCCGATCATCGTGATCCGCGCGCCATACCGGTCGAGCAGGATGCCCACGGGAATCTGCGCCAGCGCAAAGGACAGGAAGAAGGCGCCGGACAAGATGCCGAGTCCCTCCGGCCGGAGCCCCAGATCCGCCGAAAGATTGGGCGCGATGACGCCTGTGGACGAGCGCAGGAACTGGCTCACCGTATAGACGAGACAGAGAATGCCGACGAGC
This sequence comes from Parvibaculum sp., assembly GCA_019635955.1. Taxonomy (GTDB): domain Bacteria; phylum Pseudomonadota; class Alphaproteobacteria; order Parvibaculales; family Parvibaculaceae; genus Parvibaculum. Next base: position 4,597 of record JAHBYL010000089.1, on the reverse strand, counting down.
AAAACGATATAGAGGCGCGAGGCAGACGAGGCGGCGGGCATGAAACGCGCCCTCCTCCGGCGGCTTCTCCTGCGGATGGCGGGATTTAGCGGAATTCCGGCCGTGCATGCCAGTGCCAATTTCCGCAAGCATGAACACGATACACGCGAAACCTTGCCCCGCCGGGTCGAGCCTCTATGCTCGTTCCCCCGCCATTCCAACCGGAGACCCCGCCATGAAGACGATGAACTGGATCGCGGCCGCCGCCGGCCTTGCCTTCCTCGCGACGCCGGCGCTCGCCGATACCTACAAGATCGACACGTCGCATGTTTATGTCGGCTTCGAGGTCGATCATCTCGGCTTTTCGACCACCTATGGCCGCTTCAACGATGTCAGCGGCACCATCGAGCTCGATGAGGAAAACCCTGAGATGAGCTCTGTCGACGTGAAGATCGACCCCGCAAGCGTCGATACCGGCCATGCGGAGCGCGACGAACATGTCCGCGGCGCGGACCTGCTCAACACCGCCGAATATCCCGAGATGAGCTTCAAATCGACCGGCATCGAGCGAACCGGCGAGAAGACCGGCCGGATCACCGGCGACCTGACGCTTCATGGCGTGACGAAATCCGTCACGCTCGACACCACCTTCACCCGCCAGGGCACCTACCCGATGACCGAGGAAGAAATCCATGTGATCGGCTTCAACGCGACCACGACGATCAAGCGCTCCGACTTCGGCATGGACAAATGGCTGGAAATGATCGGCGACGAACTCCCGATCACGATCTCCTTCGAGGCCCACAAGCAGTAGCGGCCCGCGCGTCCGGCGGTTCCGCGGGTCAGCCACCGAAGAGCGGCGCCCGCCGCCCGGCCCAGCCGCGGGCGCGCTCAAGCTCATAGGCGAGCTCCAGCAGCATGCGCTCGCCGCCCATGCCCGCCGTGAACTGGCTGCCGATGGGAAGCCCTTGCGCACTCTGCGACAGCGGCACCGACATGGCGGGAATGCCCGCCGCATTCTGCCACGGCGTATAGGTGCAGTAGCTCATGCACCTGTCCCACAACTCGTCGAAGGGCACGGTCGGCGCGAGATATCCGATGGGGACGGACGGCCGGGTGAGCACCGGCGTCAGCAGAAGATCGATCTTCTCGAACATCTGCGTCACGGGTGCATCGTTGGATTGCAAATGCACGATTGCGGCAGGCATCGCTTCGGGCGGCAGCCCGGCAGCGAATTCCGCCAGCGACAGCGTGAAAGGTTCGAGCACGCTGTCATCGGGCATGTGCCCCGTCTGCGCGCGGTACTGCGCCACGGCGCCGGCCGCGCCGGCCGCCCACAGAACCTTGAAATGCGCCATCAGTTCTTCGCCGTCGAATGGAAGCGGCGTCTCGACCACCTCGTGCCCGAGCTCGGCGCAGAGCCTGGCCGTCTCCTCGATGGCGCGGGCGACTTCGGCATCGGGCGCCGCGCCCATCATGTCGGTGACGTGCCAGCCGATGCGCAACCGCCTTTTGCCCGGCCCCGCCACAAGCCCGACAGGCGGAAGCGCGGCATCATTGCCGGTCCGTTCGGTGGCGGCGAGCAGTCGCGCGCTGTCGCGCACCGAATGGCTGACGCAATGCTCGACGGAAATATCGAGGCCGCGCATCTCGCGTCGCGCCACGCTCTGGCGCCCGCGCGAAGGCTTGAGCCCGAAAAGCCCGCAGCACGAAGCCGGAATGCGGATGGAACCGCCGCCATCGCTGGCATGTGCGAAGGGCACCATGCCGGAGGCGACCGCCGCTGCTGCGCCGCCGCTCGAGCCGCCGGGCGACCAGGCGAGGTTCCACGGATTGAGCGTCGGCGCATGGAGCAACGGTTCGGTCGTCGGGATGAAGCCGAATTCCGGCGTCGCCGAGGTTCCGAGAACGACAAGCCCGGCATCCTCGGTACGGTCCGCATAGTCCGAGCGATAAGTGCTCGGCACATTCGGCAGCATTCGTGAACCCGCGCGATAGGGCAGGCCCGGATACTCGATCAGGTCCTTGATGAGATAGGGCACGCCGGCGAAGGGCCCGCCGAGCGGACCGGCGGCGCGGGCGCGCGCCTGTTCATAGCCCTTCGACACGATTGCGTTGATCTTCGGGTCGAGCATCTCGATCCGGCGGATTGCGGCGTCGACCAGTTCGGTGGCCGTCACCTCCCGCCGCGCCACCAGATCGGCCTGAGCCGTGGCATCGAGCGCCGCAAACTCGTCGGCCGCCGCCGTGCTCGGCCGCCAGAGCGCCGCCGCGGCAGCGGTTGCAGCCGTACCGAGAAGCCAGCTTCGCCGGGTCATGGAAGGGGTGAGCATCGCGATCCTCCGCCGTTCGAGTTTGCCCGGCAAAGGATGGGCGGTCTTGTTGTTTCCAGTAAGTCATAGAATACTGGAGTTTATATTCAAAAATGTTGAACAGATGCCATGCATCCCAACCTTCTGGAACAGCTCAGGACCTTCCGGCTCATCGCGGAAACGGGCAGCTTCTCCAGGGCCGCCCGCGAACTCGGGCGCGCCGTTTCCGCTGTCAGTTACACGATCGCCACTCTGGAAGAACAGCTCGGCCTGACCCTGTTCGACCGCGGCCAGCGCCGCCCTGTACTCACAAGCGAGGGCCGCACGCTGCTTCAGGATGCGGAGATCATTCTCCGCCGCACAGCCCTTCTCGACTCGCGCGTCCGGGCGATGCGCGACGGGGAAAACACGGACTTCTCGCTGGTTGTGGAAACATCTTTTCCGGACGGACTCCTTGCTTCGGGCCTCGCCCGGTTTTCGGCCCTTCATCCCTATGTCTCCATCGCCGTCACCCGCACCAGCGCGAAATCGGTGGAAGCGCGCGTCGCAGGCGGCGAAGCGGCTCTCGGCATCGTCCTGATGGATGCGGGGCTCCAGAACAACCGCATCGACGGAACGCAGATCGCGGCGGATTCGATTGCGCCCGTCGCCAGCCCCTCGCACCCGCTGGCCCGGTTGAACCGCCCCGCCCGGACGGAAGACCTCGACAGTCATCGCCAGGTTCATCTGCATGACGGCCCGCTGGACCGGCGCGACTTCGACTATCGCGTGCATGGCACCGATCTCTGGCTCGTCGACAATCTGGGCGAGCAGGCCGCCTTCGTGAAAAGCGGCATTGGCTGGGCTTTCATGCCGCGCGGCGCGGTTCACTCGGCGCTGGCGGCGGGCGAGATGGTTGTGATCGACTGGGAAGACATGCGCGTGCCCCCGCTCCGCCGCTACGCCGCCATCTGGCGCCGCGAACATGCGCCGGGCGAGATCGGCATGAGTCTCGTCCACCGGCTCGCGGAAGCAGCGGGCAACCCGTGACCCGGCGGCCGGACCGCAATTTTCTCCAAGTTCCGGGCCGCCCGCATCGCCAGCATGGCGGCCCCGCGCAGGGAGGCGTAGACTGGCACCATGGTGACCGCGACAAGATTGAGCGATGGCGCTGTGTCCGCCGTCGATTACCGCTGCAAGGCGGGCGAGACGGAGGCTCCCTATGCCGAATGGCATGAGGTCTTCTCGATTTCCTATGTCCGCAAGGGCACCTTCGGTTACCGCACCCGTGGCCGCGCCGTGGAAATGGTGGCGGGTTCCGTCCTCGTCGGACATGCGGGCGAGGAATATCTCTGCACCCATGATCACCATGTCTGCGGCGATGAGTGCCTGGCCTTTCGCCTTTCGCCGGAACTCGCCGAACAATTCGCGGGTGGCGCGGCGCAGCGCCGCCACGCGCATCTGCCGCCCTTGCCGGAAATGATGGTGCTCGGCGAGCTCGCGCAAGGCGCCGCCGAGGGCCGCAACGATATCGGTCTCGACGAGGCCGGGCTGCTCTTCGTGGCGCGTTTTGCGGAACTCGCTGCCGGCGCCGCGCCCGCGCCCCTGCGCGCCAGCGCAGAGGATGGCCGCCGCGCCGTCCATGCCGCGCTCTTTCTCGATGAATATTCGCATCGGGATATTCGCCTGGAGGACATGGCCCGCGAGGCAGGCATGAGCCTCTGGCACTTCCTGCGCATCTTCGCGAAGGTGCTGGGCGTCACACCGCATCAATATCTGCTGCGCTCGCGGCTGCGCCATGCGGCTCGCCTCCTCGCCGATGAAGAGAGGAGCGTGACGGATATCGCCTATGATGTCGGCTTTGCCGATCTCTCGAATTTCGTCCGCACCTTCCGGCGGGCGGCCGGCGTCTCGCCACGCGGCTTCCGCAAGCTCGCAAAGGGCGAGCGCAACTTCCTCCAAGAAAGCCTCGCCGCCCCTCGTCCAGAGTGACCTCCATCGGGCGCGAGGACGCGCCGCAATGGAGGATAGCGATGTACGACCATATCGGGCTGAAGGTGAAGAACCTCGCAAAGAGCGCAGGCTTCTACGACGCCGCGCTGAAACCGCTCGGCGCGAAACTTCTCTACGAGGATGAGACGACCAGAGGCTTCGGCGCAAAGTCGCCCGGCCTCTATCTCTCGAAAGGCGCCGCGGAGAAAGGCATCCATATCGCCTTTGCCGCGCCGAGCCGCGCCGCCGTGGACAAGTTCCATGAGGCGGGCCTCAAAGCCGGTGCCAAGGACAATGGCGCCCCCGGCATCCGCGCCGACTATGCGCCGAACTAT
>JAHBYL010000088.1 GCA_019635955.1 Parvibaculum sp. | reverse complement strand
ATATTCCTCGCCCGGCCCACCCTTGCCCGCGGACACGGCAGAGGTCGTATTGGCGCGCACATCCGTGCCGCCCTGCTTTTCCGTCATGCCCATGCCGAGGGTCACGCCTGTCTTCTCGCCCGCAGGCAGGAAACGCTCGTCATATTGGCGCGACAGAATGCGCGGCACCCACTCCTTCGCAAGCGAGGGCTGGAAGAGAAGCGCGGGCACCGCCGCATTCGTCATGGTGATGGGGCAGCCATGGCCCGCTTCCGCCTGCGTCATCATGTAGGTGCCGGCAAGCCGCGCGACGACCGCACCCGCTTTCGGCTTTGCGTCGAGCCCGTCCTTCAGATGGTCCCAGGGCGAGCCGTGAAGCCCCTGCTCGACCGACAGCGCCATCAGCGCGTGATAGGCGGGATGGAACTCCACCCGGTCCGCGCGGTGGCCGAAACGGTCGAAGCTCTTGAGGACCGGCAGATAGGCATTCGCCTGCCGCCCGAGATCGAGCACCTCCGCCGAGCCCACCTTCGCCCCGAATGCCGCGAGCGAGGCGGCAGCATGCCCCGCTCCCTCCCGCTCCACCGTCTCGACCAGCGCCTTGTCGCCGGTGAAGAGGTTTACCTCCTCAAGGGGCGGCGGCTGGTTGAAGACCTCGTGAGTCGCAAAGCCGGCGGGCGTTTCCATCTGGCTGGGCATTGGCCTGAACCTCTTTTCCGGGGACTTCCTTCAGGTTAACACCGCCGCACGCGCCCGGCCAAACCCGGCCTGAAAACCACCTTGCCGCCCCCCGGAATCGGCCCTATACAATGCGGCTTTAATGACCAGCGCTGACAAACAGCTTTCACCGCTCTTCCCGCACCGGCACCTGCTGGGCATCGAAGGGCTTTCCCCTTCCGACATCACAGCCCTCCTCGATCTTGCCGACACCTATGTCGAGCAGAACCGCCAGATCGACAAGAAGGGCTCGGTGCTGCGCGGCCGCACCCAGATCAATCTCTTCTTCGAAGCCTCGACCCGCACGCAAAGCTCCTTCGAGCTGGCGGGCAAGCGCCTCGGCGCGGATGTGATGAACATGTCGGTCTCATCCTCCTCGGTGAAGAAGGGCGAGACGCTGATCGACACGGCGGTGACGCTGAACGCGATGCACCCCGACCTCATCATCATCCGGCATCAGAATTCGGGCGCGGTGGAACTTCTGTCCCAGAAAGTCTCCTGCTCGGTCATCAATGCGGGCGACGGCGCGCATGAGCACCCGACACAGGCGCTGCTCGACGCGCTGACGATCCGCCGCCGCAAGGGGAAGCTCCAGGGCCTTCTCGTCGCGATCTGCGGCGACATTCTCCATAGCCGCGTCGCCCGCTCGAACATCCTGCTGCTCAATGCGATGGGCGCGCGGGTGCGCGTCGTCGGCCCGCCGACGCTGATGCCGAGCGGCATCGAACGGCTCGGCGTCGAGGTCTTCCACGACATGAAGAAAGGCCTCGAAGGCGTTGATATCGTGATGATGCTGCGCCTGCAGCTCGAGCGCATGACAGGCTCCTATGTGCCGAGCCAGCGCGAATATTTCCACTTCTACGGCCTCGATTACGCGAAGCTCGCCCATGCGAAGCCGGACGCGCTTGTGATGCATCCGGGACCGATGAACCGCGGCGTCGAGATCGACAGCGCTGTGGCCGACGATATCGACCGGAGCCTGATCCGCGAACAGGTGGAGATGGGCGTCGCCGTGCGCATGGCGGTGCTCGATGCGCTGTCGCGCAACCTGCCGAACGAGCTGCCGCTTGCGGGAGGCCGCGCATGAGCCGCACCGCCTTCATCAACGCCCGACTGATCGACCCGGCGAGCGGCTTCGAGGAGCGCGGCAATCTCCTGGTGGAGAACGGCCTGATCGCCGATCTCGGCCCCGCCCTTTTCAACGACGGCCTGCCGGACGGCGCGGAAGTGGTGGACTGTAATGGCCGCGTGCTGGCGCCCGGTCTGATCGACTGCCGCGTCTTTACCGGCGAGCCCGGCGCCGAACACCGCGAAACGCTGGCGCTCGCCAGCAAGGCGGCGGCGGCAGGCGGCGTCACCACCATGATCGTCATGCCGAACACCAATCCGGTGATCGACGATGTGGCGCTGGTCGACTTCATCGAGCGCCGCGCCCGCGACACGGCCGTCGTCCATGTCCACACCATGGCGGCGCTGACCAAGGGCCTCGAAGGCCGGGAGATGACGGAATTCGGCCTGCTGCTCGAAGCGGGCGCCGTCGGCTTCACCGATGGCGTGAAGGCGGTCGCCAATGCGCAGGTCATGCGCCGCGCGCTGAGCTATGCCGGGCATCTCGGCGCGCTGATCGTGCAGCATGCCGAGGAGCCGACGCTCGCAACCGGCGTGATGAACGAGAGCGAGCTTGCCGGCCGCCTCGGCCTTGCCGGCATTCCCGCCATTGCCGAGACGATCATGATCGAGCGGGATCTGCGCCTCCTCGAAACGACGGGCGGGCGCTACCACGTCGCGCAGGTCTCCTGCGAAGCATCGGTCGAGATCATCCGCAAGGCGAAGACGCGCGGCCTGCCCGTGACCTGCGGCGTCTCGGCGGCGCATCTCCAGCTCAACGAGAACGACGTCCAGTCCTATCGCACCTTCTTCAAGCTCTCGCCGCCGCTCCGCGCCGAACAGGACCGCCGCGCGCTTGTCGAAGGCCTCGCCGACGGCACCATCGACGTCATCGTCTCGAGCCACGACCCGCGCGACCCGGATGTGAAACGCAGGCCGTTCGCGGAAGCCGATTTCGGCGCGATTGGCCTTGAGACCCTGCTGCCTGCCGCACTGGCGCTCGTCCATAATGGCGACCTGCCGCTCGGCCGCATGCTCGCCGCCCTCACCTGCCTGCCCTCGGACCTGCTCGGCCTCGGACGGGGCCGCCTCGTGACGGGCCTGCCCGCCGATCTGGTGCTGATCGATACGGAGGTGCCGTGGCGGCTCGAAGCGGCTAATCTCAAATCCATCTCGAAGAACACGCCCTTCGAGGATCGCCTTTTTCAAGGCCGCGCCATCCGTACCATGGTCGGCGGCCGCACAGTCTACGTTCAGGGGGAGGAACGCTGACGATGGGCTTCACCGGACTTGCGGTGCCGCTGATGCTGGTCGCTCTCGCGATCGGCTATCTGCTCGGTTCCATTCCCTTCGGCCTGCTGCTGACCAGGGCGGCGGGGCTCGGCGATATTCGCGATATCGGCTCCGGCAATATCGGCGCGACCAATGCGCTGCGCACCGGCAATCGCTGGGTGGCGGCCGGCACGCTGATCGGCGATGCGGCCAAGGGCGCGGTCGCCGTGCTGTTGATGGGCTACCTCGCGGTGCAATCCGGTGGCGACGTTGCGCTCATGTCGGGACTCGCGGCGCTGGGCGCCTTTCTCGGCCATCTCTATCCGGTCTGGCTCGGCTTCAAGGGCGGCAAGGGCGTCTCGACCATCATCGGCATACTGCTCGCGCTGCACTGGCCGGTCGGCCTTCTCTTCTGCGCGACCTGGGCGGCCGTCGCCGCGATCTCGCGCTATTCCTCGCTCGCAGCGCTCGTCGCGTCATTACTCACACCGGTCTATCTCGCCTGGCTCGATAAATGGGATCTCGTCGCGCTGAGCGCCGTGCTGGTGGTGCTTATCTATATCGCGCATCGCGGGAATATTTCGCGGCTGCTGGCGGGAACGGAACCCCGCATCGGCCAGAAGAAATCCGAAAGCTGAGCGGCATGGACATGGCGCTCTCTCCTTCCGAGCGCCTTGCCCGTCTTCGACTTGCCCGCAGCGAGAATGTGGGCCCCGTCACCTTCCGCGACCTTCTCCATCATTTCGGAAATGCGCTGGACGCGATCGACGCGCTGCCCGAACTCGCCGCGCGCGGCGGCTCGAAGCGCCGGCTGAAGATCGCGCATCCCGCCGATGCCGAAGCTGAAATGGCGGCTGTCGCGAAAATGGGCGGCACACTGCTGGTGCTCGGCGACGAGGCATTCCCCGCGCGGCTTGCGGCGCTCGATCCGCCACCGCCCGTCGTCTCGGTGATGGGCGACATCGCGAAGGCAGACGGCAAGGCCGTCGCCATGGTCGGCTCGCGCAATGCCTCCGCCGCCGGCCGCCGCATCGCCGCCGAGATCGCGGAAGCGCTGGGCGCCGAAGGCTTCACCATCGTCTCAGGCCTTGCCCGCGGCATCGACACGGCAGCGCATCGCGCCTCGCTCGCCACGGGCACGGTCGGCGTGCTCGCAGGCGGGCTCGACATCGTCTATCCGGAAGAAAATCGCGAGCTGCAGAAACTCATCGCCGAGCGCGGCGCGCTGGTGAGCGAAATGCCGCCCGGCACCAGCCCGCAGGCACGCCACTTTCCGCGCCGCAACCGGCTGATCTCCGGCCTCTCGCTTGCCGTGATCGTGGTGGAAGCGGCGCTGCGCTCGGGCTCGCTCATCACCGCGCGCTTTGCGCTGGAACAAGGCCGCGACGTCTTTGCCGTGCCCGGCTCGCCGCTCGATCCGCGTGCGCAAGGGGCGAACAAGCTCATCAAGGATGGCGCGCCGCTGGTGGAAAATGCGAGCGATGTGATTGCCGCGCTCGCCGCGCCGCTCGGCCACAGGTTCCGCGAGCCGGAGCCGCCTTCCTATGCTCCGCGCGCCGCCACCCGCACCGATGCGGACGAAGATGCCCGGACGCGCATTCTGTCCGCGCTCGGCCCGACGCCCGCGCCGGTTGACGAAATCCTGCGCCAGGCGCGCGTTACCGTGCCGGAACTCCGGGCGGTGCTGCTGGAGCTCGAACTCGCAGGCCGCCTTCACCGCGATCCGGGCGACCGGGTGAGCCTGCTGCCCGAGGCCTGAACCTCAGTCGCCCGCGGGCTGCTTGCGAACCGCCGACCGCCCGAGGGAAAGCAGCCTCGATTCCTCCGCCGCCACGCCGATCAGATAGGCAAGGAAGCTGAAACCGCGCTTCGCTGCCATGCGCCGGGAAGCGATCATCAGGTCGAGAAGATAGGCGGCCACCGCCTCATCATCGGCCCCGGCCAGCACGTCGCTGCCCTGCGAATTGCGCAGCCGCAGGACGGCATCCCCGAGGTCACCGGTATCGGGCACAGCCTCGGCCCGGATGTAGGACTTCCGCATCTTTCGCCTCCATCAAAGCGAACCCTCCCCCAGCCAGCCTCGGAAGGGACATAGATCGAAGTCTATATGTCTCCAGAGAAATAGAACCTTTCGCTTAGACACAACTTTATTCAGACTGGAGCAATTCTCGCAGCCGCTCTGGACCCCTTTATTTTCCTCAAGGAATCCGCGGCATTTGACAGGCCCCGCCCTTTTCACCATTTTCACCCGGCGGCCCGCGGCGGCGGATGCGGCGCGGACTTGGGGCTTTTCACTATCGGTGACAGTGAAACGCGCCCGGAAACCCCGGGCCCGAAGAACGGGCTGCGGCCCCCAATATAAAGAGAGAGTGCGGTCTGTCCGATGGACGTCGTGATTGTTGAGTCGCCTGCCAAGGCGAAAACCATCAACAAATATCTGGGCAAGGACTACAAGGTCCTGGCCTCCTATGGCCATGTCCGCGACCTGCCCTCGAAGGACGGCTCGGTCAACCCGGACGACGACTTCGCCATGGCCTGGGACATGGATGCCAAGTCCCAGAAGCGGCTCAACGAGATCGCCGCCGCCGTGAAGGGCGCCGGCCGCCTGATCCTCGCCACCGACCCGGACCGCGAAGGCGAGGCGATTTCCTGGCATGTGCTCGAAATCCTGAACAAGAAGAAGGCGCTGAAGGATGTCGAGGTCCAGCGCGTCGTCTTCAACGCCATCACCAAGAAGTCCGTCACCGAAGCGATGCAGCAGCCGCGCGGCCTCGACAGGGAACTGATCGACGCCTATCTCGCCCGCCGGGCGCTGGACTATCTCGTCGGCTTCACCCTCTCGCCCGTGCTCTGGCGGAAACTGCCGGGCTCGCGCTCGGCCGGCCGCGTGCAGTCGGTAGCGCTGCGGCTCATCTGCGACCGCGAACTCGAGATCGAGGCCTTCCGCGCCCGCGAATACTGGACCGTCGAAACCGACATGAAGACGGGCGCCGGCGATGTGTTCGCCGCGCGCCTCGTCTCGCTCGACGGCAAGAAGCTCGGCAAGTTCGACATTCCCGACCAGAAGACGGCGGATGAAATCGTCGCGCGCATCAAGGCATCGCGCTTCTCGGTCGTCTCGGTCGAGAGCAAGCCCGCGCGCCGCAACCCGAACCCGCCCTTCACCACCTCTACGCTGCAGCAGGAAGCCTCGCGCAAGCTCGGCTTCTCGGCGAGCCGCACCATGCAGATCGCGCAGCGGCTCTATGAAGGCGTGGAGATCGACGGCGAGACGACCGGCCTCATCACCTATATGCGAACCGACGGCGTGCAGATCGCGCCGGAAGCGGTCGCCCAGGCCCGCACCGTCATCAACAATGAATTCGGCGAGGCCTATCTGCCGGACAGCCCGCGCGTCTATACGAGCAAGGCGAAGAATGCGCAGGAAGCGCATGAAGCGATCCGCCCGACCGACCTCGCCCGCCTGCCGAAGCATGTGGCTGCCCGCCTCGACGACGACCAGCGCCGCCTCTACGAACTCGTCTGGAACCGGACCGTCGCGAGCCAGATGGAAAGCGTGCAGCTCGAACGCACGACGATCGAGATGGAAGCGAACGACGCGCCGATCGGCCTGCGCGCCACGGGCTCCGTCATCGTCTTCGACGGCTTCCTGCGCCTCTATCAGGAAGGCCGCGACGAGCCCGAGGATGCGGAAGAAGGCACGCGCCTGCCGAAGGTCGCGCGGGGCGACAAGCTCGGCACGGAAAAGATCCGTCCCGAACAGCATTTCACCGAACCGCCTCCCCGCTTCACGGAAGCAACGCTCGTGAAGCGCATGGAAGAACTCGGCATCGGCCGCCCTTCCACCTATGCGTCGACGCTGCAGACGCTGCGCGACCGCGACTATGTGCGCATGGATCAGAAACGTTTCGTGCCGCAGGACAAGGGCCGCCTCGTCACTGCCTTCCTCGAGAATTTCTTCTCGCGCTATGTCGAGTACGACTTCACAGCGGCCCTCGAAGAAAAGCTCGACAAGGTCTCGGCCGGCGAACTCGACTGGAAGGAATTGCTGCGCGATTTCTGGAAGGACTTCACTGGCAATGTCGCCGAGGCGACGGAACTGCGCATCACCGAAGTGCTCGACCGGCTGAACGACGCACTCGGGCCTCATGTCTTCCCCGACAAGGGCGACGGCTCGGACCCGCGCGCATGCCCGTCCTGCGACAATGGACGGCTTTCTCTGAAGGTTGGCCGCTTCGGCGCCTTTGTCGGCTGCTCGAATTATCCCGACTGCAAGTTCACGCGCCAGCTCACCGTGGGCGCCGAAGGCGAGGAAGCAACCGGCGACCGCGTGCTCGGCACCGACCCGGAAACGGGCGCCGAAGTCTCGCTCAAGACCGGCCGCTTCGGCCCTTATGTGGAACGCGCGCCGCTTTCGCCCGATGACAAGCCGAAGCGGAGCGGCTTGCCCGCCAAGATGTCCGCCGCCGATGTCGACCTCGACACGGCTCTGCGGCTTCTGACACTGCCGCGCGAGGTGGGCATTCACCCGGAAACGGGAAAGAAGATCACGGCGGGTCTTGGCCGCTTCGGTCCCTTCATCCTGCATGACGGCACCTATGCCAACCTGAAGGACCCCGAGGAGCTTTTCGAGATCGGCGTGAACCGCGCCGTCACCGTGCTTGCCGAAAAGATCGCCCGCGCGGAAGAGCGCGCCGGCAAGGTGCTGAAGGAGCTGGGCGAGCATCCGGACACGGGCAAGCCCGTGCAGGTGCGCGAAGGCAAATACGGCCCCTATATCAAGCATGGCAGCACCAATGCGACGCTGCCGAAATCCGCTGTGCCGGAAGACGTGACGCTTGAAGAGGCGCTTGCCTTCGTCGCCGAGAAAGATGCGAAGAGCGGCAAGAAGAAGCCCGCGAAGAAGGCGGCCCCGAAGAAGGAGCCGGCAGCAAAGAAAGCGCCGGCGAAGAAAGCCGCCGCAAAGAAACCGGCCGCGAAAAAGAAGGCGCCTGCAAAAAAGACTGCGGCGAAGAAGCCCGCAGCGAAGAAACCGGCCGCGAAGAAAAGCGGCAAAGCCACTGAAATGGCGGACTGACATTGGCCGAAGGCAAGCCCAAAAGGGCCGCAACGAAAAAGCCCGCCGGAAAGAAGAAATCCGGCGGCTTGCCGACGCGCGAGCAGATCCTCGACTTTCTTTCCGAAAATCCGGGCAAGACCTCCAAACGCGAGATCGGCCGCGCCTTCGGCGTGAAGGGCGACGACCGCATTCCCCTGAAGCAAATGCTGAAGGCGATGTCGGAGGAAGGGCTGATCGCAAAGGACGAGGCGAAGAACCTGCGCCGCACCGACGCATTGCCGCCTGTCACCGTCATCGAGATCACGCATACGGATATGGATGGCGAGCTGATCGCGCGGCCCGTGACCTGGCCGGGCGAAGAGCCTGCACCGCTGATCGTCGTGGCGCCCGACACCTCGCGCAAGAAGCGCGACTATGACGAGCCGCCCGCCGGCGTCGGCGACCGCGTGCTGGCGCGCATCGCGAAGGTGGAAGACGAGGAAGAGCCCTACCCCTACGAAGCGCAGGTCATCCGCCGCATCGGCAAGGGCGCAGAGCGGATTCTCGGTCTCTACCGCGCGAACAAGAAGGGCCCAAAAGGACAAACAAAGGGCGGCCGCCTCGTTCCCGTCGAGAAGAAGCTTCGCAATGAATACGAGATCGCACCGGAAGACGTGGGCGATGCGGAAGACGGCAACCTCGTCCTCGCCGAAACCATTCCCGGCAAGAAATACGGTCTCCTGCGGGCGCGCATCCGCGAGGTCTTCGGCGACAGCGAGGACCCGCGCTCGATCAGCCTGATCGCCATTCACGCGCATGGCATTCCCGATGCCTTTCCGGACGATGTGATCGCG
>JAHBYL010000087.1 GCA_019635955.1 Parvibaculum sp. | reverse complement strand
CGGGCTGCTGCTCGCCTCGCTGCTCACGCTCGACCGCATGTTCCAGGCCGATGTGGAGGATGGGAGCTTCGATCTCCTTTCCATGGGGCCGCTGCCGCTCGAGCTTGTTGCGGTCGCGAAATCGCTCGCGCACTGGGTCGTGACGGGCCTCCCGCTCGTCATCGCCGCGCCCGTACTCGGCATCCTGCTCAACCTGCCGCCCGAAACCATGCCCTGGCTCATGCTGGCCATGCTCGTGGGCACCCCGGCCCTGAGCTTCATCGGTGCGGTCGGCGCCGCGCTCACAGTGGGCGTCAGGCGAGGCGGGCTTCTCGCTTCGCTTCTGGTGCTGCCCTTCTATGTGCCGGTGCTGATTTTCGGCGTCGGCGCGGTCGAGGCGGCGGCCGTGGGCTTCGAGGGGCAGGCGGCGCGGCAGGCGCTCCTCTTTCTCGGCGCGATCACGCTCGCCGCCATCGCCATCGGCCCGCTCGGCGCGGCGGCCGCCCTTCGCGCCATTTTGCGTTGAATCCCGGGCCTTCCGGAGAGATTGCTCCGGCGCGGCAAAATGCCTGCCCATGCGGCTTGCCCTCCGCAAGCCCCCCGCGCTAAATGGCTTCCCATGAGCCTCACCGCCGCGCAGAAATTCCATGCCTATGCCAATCCGGCGCGCTTCATGGCGCTGTCGGACCGGCTGCTTGCGCCGCTCTGGGTGTTGACGCTGCTGACGCTCGGCGCCGGGCTCTGGTTCGCGCTTTTCAATTCGCCGCCCGACTATCAGCAGGGCGAGACGGTGCGCATCATGTATGTGCATGTGCCATCCGCCTGGCTTGCCATGCTCGGCTATTCGGTGATGGCGCTCGCCTCCGCCGTCGCGCTCATCTTCCGCCATCCGCTCGCCGATGTGGCGGCGAAGTCGGCGGCGCCCATCGGTGCGGCCTTCACCTTTCTCGCGCTCGCGACGGGCTCGCTCTGGGGAAAGCCGATGTGGGGCACGTGGTGGGAATGGGATGCGCGGATGACCTCCGTCCTCGTCCTCTTCTTTCTCTATCTCGGCTATATGGCCCTCTGGGCGACGATCGAGGATCCCTTGCGCGCCGCGCGGGCCGCCGCCGTGCTCGCGCTTGCCGGGGCGATCAACATTCCGGTGATCCGTTATTCCGTCGTCTGGTGGAACACGCTGCATCAGCCGGCTTCCGTTTTCCGGATGGACGGGCCGACCATCGCGTCCTCCATGCTGCTGCCGCTCGGGCTGATGGCGGCGGGCTTCACGCTGCTCTTCTTCACGCTGCATCTCGTGCGGATGCGGGCGGAGATCATGCGCCGCCGCGTGCGCAATCTGCGCCTTGCGCGCGCCGATGAAGGGGAGGCGTGACGCGATGGCGGAATTTTTCCATATGGGCGGATATGCCGCCTATGTCTGGACATGCTACGGGCTTGCCGCGGCGGTGATCGCCGCGCTTGTCTGGCAGAGCCTTTCCGATTGGCGGCGGCAGTCGTCGCTTGCCGACAAACTTGAGAAGGCCGCGGGCGGGCGTGTTCGCCGCGCCGCCGCGCCAGCCCGAGAGGACGACCGTTGAATTCACGATTCCGGCTGGCGGCGCTGCTGCCGGTGATTTTCTTTCTGGTGCTGGCGGGCGTCTTCTATGTCGCGATCTATCGCGGCGGCGATCCGTCGAAAGTGCCCTCCGCGCTGATCGGGCGTTATGTGCCCGAATTCCAGCTTGCCGCGGTCGAGGGGCTCGACAGGCCGGGGCTTGCGACCGCTGATTTCGGCCAGGGCGGTCCCGTCATCGTCAATGTCTGGGCGTCATGGTGCGTGCCCTGCCGCACCGAGATGCCGCTTCTCGTGGAACTGCAGCGCGTCGCCGACGTGCCGCTCTACGGCATCAACTACAAGGACGATCCCGCCGCCGCGCGGCGTTTCCTCGCCGAGCTCGGCAATCCGTTCGAGCGGATCGGTGCGGATGCAAACGGCCGCGCCGCCATCGACTGGGGCGTCTATGGCGTGCCGGAAACCTATATCGTGGACGGGAAAGGGCGCATCGCCCTGAAGCATGTCGGGCCGCTGACGCCCGAAGCGATCGCGGAAGAAATCCTGCCGGCGCTCAGGGCGGCGCGATCCTGAGGCTTCCGCCCCGGCCGTGCCGCCCGCGAGCGCGGGATCAGGCGGCCTTCTTGCGGCGCGTGGCGGGCTTCTTCGCCGCCGGCTTCTTGCGGGGCTTCGGCGCCTCTTCCTCGACCTTCATGCTCTCGATCGCGGAATTGAGGTGGCCGAGCGCCTTCAGGAGTTCGTTCTGCACGCCCTTCGGCAGCACATCGAGCAGCGCCTTTTCGGCGGCAAGCGCCTTCGGCATCGCGCCTTTCAGCGCGCGGCGGCCGGCGGCGGTGAGGCGCACCGAATTGGCGCGCGCGTCTTCGGCGGTGCGCTTTCGGGCGAGAAGGCCGTTCTTGATCATGCGGCTGATCATGTCGGCGAGCGTCGAACGGTCGATGCCCGTGCGGTTCACGAGATCGGTCTGGCTGAGGCCTTCTTCCTCGTTCACCGCGAAGAGCACGATGAACTGGCGCGGTGTGAGCGAGCTTGCGCCCATCTGCTGCACGAACTGCTCGTAAGCGAATTGTTGTGCGCGACGCAGCAAATGGCTCAGCGAATTCTCAAGGTCGAAACTTCCGGTCTGTTTCCTGGCTGCCATTTGTTCTGTCCTCTGGCGTGTACTGGCCCGGACCCGGGCCTTGACTGGGGCGCGTCCTTTCCGGACGGCGGCCCCCATGGGGGATTGTTCCTTGCGCCCGATCCCGGCGCGTGATCCTTGCGCTCGATCCTTGCGCCTCTTCACGGCGTTTCTATGGCCGGAACTCGGCCGGCGCTTTATCATCATATGCACCCGCACCCCATGCTCTTGCAAGGGCGAAGCGGCGGAAAGAGACAATATTCCGCAAACAGGTCTGTATTCCGCAAACAGGTCTGTGCGCGGAATTTCGCGATGCGGTGTGCAGAGGATGCAGTGTGCAGAGAAAACCAAATATTCTCCAGCCGCTTATCGCATTCAGGCAACAAAGGATATAATTCGCTTACTTCCGTAGGCGGACCAACAAGTCAAGACAGGCAGTTTCCGAAGTCATGTCAGATAAATCAGAGACACCGAAAAAGATGCCCGCCGAGGCAAAGCCGCGCGAAACGGGCGCGGAGGCCGATGTCGCCTTTTCGCGCCGCGTACCATCCGGAGACAGTCTGCCGCGCGATGTCTGCGACCGCTGCGGCTTCATTCACTACGTAAATCCGAAGATCGTAGTCGGTTCCGTCGTCACACATGACGGAAAATTCATGTTATGCCGCCGCGCCATCGAGCCTCGCCGCGGCTTCTGGACGCTGCCCGCGGGCTTCATGGAGCAGGGCGAGACGACGGAGGAAGGCGCGCGCCGCGAGGCTCTGGAGGAGGCGAACGCCGAAATCGTGCTGCGCGACCTCCTTGCCGTCTACAATATTCCGCGCATCGCGCAGGTGCAGATCATGTATCGCGCCGAACTGAAATCGCCGTCCTTCTCGGCGGGCGAGGAGAGCCTCGAAGTGGCTCTTTTCGAATGGGACGACATCCCGTGGGAAGAGCTCGCCTTTCCGAGCGTCTATTGGGCGCTGACGCAGTTCCGCTCGGTGATGGACAAATCCGTCATCGCACCATTCACAAATCCCGACGGTGAAAACGGCAATCTGTTCCCGAAACGTCCCGTGCCGGGCCTCTGAGGGCAGGGCAGGCTCTGGAATTGTGCCTGCTTTCGCGGCATCTTCTCCCCGGGCTCAAACGGGGGAACGATTCATGGCACAGGCCGCGACGCAGCGCATGACGGGTGAAGAAAGACGCGTCGTCTTCGCTTCCTCCCTCGGCACCGTCTTCGAGTGGTACGACTTCTATCTCTACGGCTCGCTCGCGGCGATCATCTCGGTGCAGTTCTTTTCGGGCGTGAACCCGACGGCCGCCTTCATCTTCGCGCTGCTCGCCTTTGCCGCCGGTTTCGCGGTGCGCCCGTTCGGCGCCATCGTCTTCGGGCGGCTCGGCGATCTCGTTGGCCGGAAATACACGTTTCTCGTCACGATCCTCATCATGGGGCTCGCGACCTTCATCGTCGGCCTCCTGCCCAATTACGAGACCATCGGTTTTGCGGCGCCGGCCATTCTCATCCTCTTGCGTCTCGCGCAGGGGCTCGCCATTGGCGGCGAATATGGCGGCGCGGCGATCTATGTCGCCGAACATGCGCCGAAGGGAAAGCGCGGCGCCTACACGTCCTGGATCCAGACCACGGCGACGCTCGGCCTTTTCATGTCGCTGCTCGTCATCCTCGCCTGCCGCTATTCCATGTCGAAGGAGGATTTCGAGAGCTGGGGCTGGCGCATTCCCTTCCTGCTGTCGATCTTCCTGCTCGGCATTTCGGTCTGGATCCGCCTCAAGCTCAACGAGTCGCCGCTTTTCCAGAAGATGAAGGAGGAGGGCACGCTCTCCAAATCGCCGATCAAGGAAAGTTTCGGCGAATGGGGCAATCTCAAGATCGTGCTGATCGCGCTGATCGGCCTCACCGCCGGGCAGGCCGTCGTCTGGTACACGGGCCAGTTCTATGCGCTCTTCTTCATGACGCAGGTGCTGAAGGTCGATGCCGAGATCGCGAATATCCTGATCGGCCTCGGCCTCTTGCTCGGCGTGCCCTTCTTCGTTGTCTTCGGCACACTGTCGGACCGGATCGGCCGCAAGCCGATCATTCTCGCAGGCTGCCTGCTCGCGGCCCTCACCTATTTCCCGCTCTTTGCCGGTCTCACGCATTTCGCCAATCCGGCGCTCGAAGCGGCACAGAAGAGCTCACCCGTCACGGTGGTTGCCGATGCTTCCACCTGCTCCTTCCAGTTCAATCCGGTCGGCACCGCCTCCTTCACCACGCCTTGCGACGTCGCAAAGTCGGCGCTCGCCCAGCGCGGCGTCTCCTACGACAATCGCCCGCTCGCGCCCGGCGAGGACACGCGCATCCTGGTCGGCGAGACGGTCATTCTCTCCTTCGATGCGTCGGAAGACGAGGGAGGCGCGCAGCGCGCGGCCTTCAACGCCGGACTTTCGGCAGCGCTCACGGAGGCCGGTTATCCGGCGTCGGCCAATCCGGACGAGATCAACTACCCGATGGTGGTGCTGATCCTCTTCGTCCTCGTGCTTTATGCGACGATGGTTTACGGGCCCATTGCGGCCATGCTGGTCGAGCTCTTCCCGACGCGCATCCGCTACACCTCGATGTCGCTGCCCTACCATCTCGGCAATGGCTGGTTCGGCGGCTTCCTGCCCACCGTTTCCTTCGCCATCGTGGCGGCGACGGGCAATCTCTATTCGGGGCTCTGGTATCCGATCGCGATTGCGGCCATGACGCTGGTGGTCGGCCTCATCTTCGTGCCGGAGACGAAGGACAGGGAGCTGCACCCGGAAGGGGAGTGAGATAACCCAACGCCGTCATTGCGAGCGAAGCGAAGCAATCCAGGGGCGGCAGGTGCTGGGCTTGGAGCCTCTGGATTGCTCCTGCCTGCGCGAAGCCGGGGCTTCGCTTCGGCGAAGGCAGGTCGTCGCCGCTTACGCGGCTCCTCGCAATGACGATTGAAGATGAGAGCTTTCTGAGGCGCCGAACCTTGTGAAGTCTCCAGACCGTCACCTACTCGGCAGGTTTCGGCGGTGCATATTTCGTCAGCACCGGAATCTGCGCCAGACCGAAGATCATGGTGAGCGGCATGACGCCGAACAGCTTGAAGCTCACCCAGAAGTCGGTCGAGAAATTCCGCCATACCACTTCGTTGACGACGCCGAGAAAGACGAAGAAAAGGCCCCAGCGCACGGTGAGCACCATCCAGCCCTTGTCGGTGAGGTCGAAGGCGCCGTCGAAAAGCTGCTTCATGATCGGCTTGCCGAAGGCGGCAGCGCCGAGCAGCGCGCCCGCGAACAGCGCATTCACGA
This sequence comes from Parvibaculum sp., assembly GCA_019635955.1. GTDB lineage: Bacteria > Pseudomonadota > Alphaproteobacteria > Parvibaculales > Parvibaculaceae > Parvibaculum. Next base: position 3,329 of record JAHBYL010000087.1, on the reverse strand, counting down.
TGGTCGGCTTCACCTTGATGAAGAGTTCGTCCTGCAGGTAGATGGTGAGCGCGCCGAAGACGAGAACGAAGATGCCGGAGACGAGCGGCATGGTCGGAATGCGGCGAAACTTCGCATAGGAATAGGAGAGCGAAATCACCGTTGCGACCATGAAGCCGCCGGTCGCGTAGAAGATGTTCTGCGCTTCCGCATTGCCGAAAAAGGCATGGGCACGCGAATTCAGGATGAAGAAGACGGCGAGCGGCCCAAGCTCGATCGCCATGCGGACCCATTGCGAGGCCGACATGCCGCCATGAGTCTTCTGGGCTTCCGTGTCGCTCATATGCTGCCTTCCGTTTCCCAATTGTCCTACGCGGCGCCCGCCGTCATGGATCAGGTTGCGGCGCCGGTAATCGCCTTTGCATAGGCCTCGGCGCTGAAGTCCTGCAGGTCGTCGATCCCTTCGCCGACGCCGATCATATGGACCGGCAGGCCGAATTTCCGCGCAATGGCGACGAGGATGCCGCCCCGCGCCGTGCCGTCGAGCTTCGTCACCACAAGGCCCGTTATGCCCGCGACCTTGCCGAAAATCTCGACCTGGTTGACGGCATTCTGTCCGGTCGTCGCATCGAGCACGAGGAGGGCGGCATGCGGCGCTTCGGGGTCGAGCTTCCGCATCACGCGGATCACCTTTTCAAGCTCGGCCATGAGGTCCGCCTTGTTCTGGAGGCGGCCTGCCGTGTCGATCATCAGCACATCCGTGCCTTCTTCCTTCGCCCGCGCCAGCGCCTCATAGGCGAGGCCCGCCGCGTCGCCGCCGATTTTCGTGGCGCAGACCGGCGCGCCGATGCGCGAGCCCCAGACCTTCAACTGCTCCACGGCGGCCGCGCGGAACGTGTCGCCGGCGGCGAGCATCACGCTCTTGCCTTCCGCTTTCAATTTCGCACCGATCTTGCCGATGGTCGTCGTCTTGCCCGCGCCGTTCACGCCCGCCATCAGGATGACGAAGGGCTTTTTCGCGGTGTCGATTGTCAGCGGCTGCTCGACGGGCTTCAGCACTTTCGCGATTTCGCCCGCAAGGATCACGCGGATTTCCTCCGGGCTCACTTCCTTGTCGTAGCGATCCTTGCCCACGGCTTCCGTCACGGCGGCTGCCGCATCGAGGCCGAGATCGGCCGAGATCAGCAGTTCTTCCAGCTCTTCCAGCGTCGCCGCATCGAGCTTGCGCTTCGTGAAAATGCCGGTGACGCCGTCCGACAGGCTCTTCGTCGAGCGCGTCAGCCCTTCCTTCATCCGCTGGAAGAGGGATTTCTTCTTCTCGCCGGTTTCCGTATCTGTCTCGCTCACGCCGCCCGTCCTTCGTAGCTCTTGCCGTCATGGGCCGCGAGGCGGAGTGCGAGGATCTCGCCCGCCCGCGCGGCTTCGCTCACGCGCACCGGCGTGAACTGATGCGTGCGGCCGAGCGTCGGCGTTTCCATGAGCACGGGCCGCGTCGCGCCGAGCCCGCTGTCGAGATGGGCGCGCACGGCGGCCTCGCCCTTCGCGCGCAGACGTTCGGCACGCTCCTTCCCGATTTCACGCGGCACTTGCGGCATTTTCGCGGCAGGCGTGCCGGGGCGGGGAGAGAAGGGAAAGACATGCAGCCATGTCAGCCCGCATTCATCGACCAGCCGCATCGTGCTCTCGAACATCTCTTCCGTCTCGGTCGGGAAGCCGGCGATGAAATCCGCGCCGAACACGATATCGGGGCGGAGGCGGCGGGCCTCCTCGCAGAAGCGGATCGAGTCGTCGCGGAGATGCCTGCGCTTCATGCGCTTCAGGATCATGTCGTCCCCCGATTGCAGCGAGAGATGGAGATGCGGCATCAGCCGTTCTTCCTCGGCGATGAGGCGCATCAACTCGTCATCGGCCTCGATACTGTCGATGGAGGAGAGCCTGAGCCGTTCGAGTTCCGGCACGAGCTTCAATATGCGCCGCGCGAGATTACCGAGGCTCGGGCTGCCCGGCAGGTCTGCGCCATAGGAGGTCATGTCGACGCCGGTCAGCACCACTTCGCGGTAGCCGTTCTCGACAAGTGCGCGCACCTGATGGACGACTTCGCCCGCGGGAACGCTCCGCGAGGGCCCCCGGCCATAGGGGATGATGCAGAAGGTGCAGCGATGGTCGCAGCCATTTTGTACCTGCACGAAGGCGCGGGCGCGGCCCTCGAGCCCCTGCACCAGATGCCCCGCCGTCTCGGTGACCGACATGATGTCGTTCACGCGCACCTTTTCATTCGCGTGGAGCGCGAGCGCCGGCTGCCAGCTTTCGGGCCTCATTTTCTCGTCATTGCCGATCACGAGATCGACTTCGTCCATCGCGGCGAACATGTCGGGGTTCACCTGCGCCGCGCAGCCTGTCACGATGATGCGGGCGGCCGGGTTCTCGCGGCGGGCCTTGCGGATCGCCTGCCGCGCCTGGCGTTCGGCTTCGGCCGTCACCGCGCAGGTGTTGAAGACGATGGCATTGCCGAGGCCCGCCGCTTCGGCATGGGCGCGCATCACTTCCGACTCATAGGTGTTGAGGCGGCAGCCGAAGGTGACGATCTCGGTGCCCTTCGTCATGCCTTCCCCGTCAGAAGCGCGGGGTCGAGCGTGCCTTCGAAGTCGAGCGCGGCGGCGCCCGTCATGTAGATGTGGTTGTCCGCCTCGCGCCATTCGAGCGAGAGGTCGCCGCCCGGCAGGCTCACCGTGATCTTGCGTTCGGTCTTGCGGCGGCGGACGGCTGCGACCGTCGCGGCGCAGGCCGCGGTGCCGCAGGCGCGCGTCAGCCCCGCGCCGCGCTCCCAGGTGCGCAGCTTGATATGGGTCGGCGAGAGAATTTGCGCGACGGAGATGTTCGCGCGTTCCGGGAAGAGCGGGTGATGTTCGAGCATCGGGCCGATGCGGCCGAGATCGATCGCGTCCACATCCTCGACGAAGAAGATCGCGTGCGGATTGCCGACATTGACGACGCCCGGCGAATGCATGATCGGGTTGCCGAGAGGGCCCACTTCGAGTTCGATCGCGCGCGTGTCGCGGAATTCTTCCGACAGCGGGATCTCGTTCCAGAGGAGGCGCGGCTCGCCCATGTCGACGGTGATGTCCTCGCCTTCGGCGCGGCTCGCAATCGTGTCGCCCGCCGGCGTTTCGATCACCACGCGGTCCTTGCCCGTCTCCTCCAGGATCAGCCGGCCGATGCAGCGCGCGGCATTGCCGCAGGCTTCCACCACGCCGCCATCATTGTTGCGGATGCCCATGAAGGCGTCGCCGCCATGGCGGGGTTCCTCGATGGTGATGAGCTGGTCGCAGCCGATGCCCGTTTCCCGGCTC
>JAHBYL010000086.1 GCA_019635955.1 Parvibaculum sp. | reverse complement strand
CTATGTGCTGCAGCCCTATCAGATGGTGAAGGACCTGCGCACCGGCGTCGAAAGCCCCGATCCCGCCCGGGTGCTGGACGGCGACCTCGACGCCTTCATGGCCGCCGCCCTTGCCGCCCGCGTACATGGCAGCGCCGAAGCGGTCGAGGATATCGATTAGGCACAGCTGCCCCGAAAGCGGACAAACGAAAAGGCCGGAGATTTCTCTCCGGCCTTTCGCATGTCAGGTGCTGTCTGACAGATTTCTACTGCGCCGCCGGGCGCTTCACCACCACGCCGCCATCGTTCACGACGACCGGGCTGTCATTGCCGGGTGCGGCGGGGCGGGGCATGGCCGGACGCGGCGGCTCGGTGACGAGCGGGCCGGAGCCGGGGGCCGAGGCGCGCGGCGCGGTGCCGCGCGGTGCGGCACCGGACTGGCTGATCGGATCGTCCGAGTGGCGGCAATTGCCTTCGAAGAAGGCGCCGGTCTCGACGGCGAGCGCTTCATGCAGGATGTCGCCCTCGACATGGCAGGTCGAGGAAAGCTGCACGCGGCGGCCGCGGATGGTGCCGATCACGCGGCCGCGGATCACGATGTCCTCGGCCACGATCTCGCCGGTGATGGAAGCCTTCTCGCCGATCGTCAGCGACTGGCTGCGAATATCGCCTTCCACCGTGCCGTCGATCTGGATGTCGCCCGTGGCGGTCAGATTGCCGTGAACGACGAGGTCGGCGGAGATGATGGACGGCGCCGTGCGCGTATTCGGACGGCGCGCGCCGCCGGACGGTGCGGGAACGGGCGCGGCGGCAGCCGGCGCCTTCTCGGTCTCTTTATCCTTGCTTCGCGAAAACATAATGCCCTGCCTCGATGAACTTGGAGGGGTTGCGAACGATACCGTCGAACCAGACCTCGTAGTGAAGATGGGGTCCACTGCTGCGTCCAGATGAACCGACTCTGCCTATCACGTCCCGAAATGCAATTTTCTGGCCAACCTTGACGGACATGCTCCCAAGGTGCCCATAGCGCGTCTTGAACCCGTTGCCATGGTCGATCTCGACCACCCGGCCATAGCCCCCGCGCCAGCCCGCGAAGGTCACCGTGCCGACCCCCGGGGAATAGACTCTCGTGCCATGCGGGGCGGCGAAATCCTCACCCGAATGGAAGGCCATGCGCCCGTTGAAAGGGTCGCGGCGCGGGCCGTAGCTGCTTGTCCTGCGGTAATGCGTCAGCGGTTCTGCCAGCGGCATTCTCGCAATGGATTCTTCAAGATCGGCGACTTTCTTGAGGTTCTGGCTTACCCGGAAAAGCTGCTTGGCGAAGGCGCTTTCGTCGCCTCCTGCAAGCTCGAGGCCCCCTGCGAGTTCGATGAAGGGGCCGCCCTGGGCACTGCCGCTTGCCGAGCGCTTCAGAAGCGCCTCCGGATCCACGACCTTGGTCATGGAAACGATGGACTTCAGCTCCCGGAGCCGCCGGTCGGTGAGCTCCTCGACATTGTTGATGAGCCCCTGCTGGGCCTGGTCGAGCTGGGCCAGTCTTGCGTCAATCTGGGCCACCACCTCGTTCGGCTTGCCCGCTCTGGCACCGGCGAGCTCGGTGACGTCGATCGCTGCCCCGTCCTCGGGCTGCTCGATCACGAAGCGGGCCGCGTCCACGCCCTGGGCGTCGGGGCGGGCGGTGGTGTGCAGCACGGCCGAGCCGCCTTCGCCGGTTCCGTCGACCCGCATCAGCACGGAGTTGCCGGCCGCGCCGGCGCTCGCCTGCTGCCCGTTGGCAACCGACGCATACTTGCTGCGCATGGTGTCGAGTGTTGAGCCGGCGGATTGACGTTGGCCCATAAGTATCGAGAGTTGCTTGTGTTTTTCTTCAATCTGCCGCGTCGTGGCGAGGAAGCGCTCTTCGGTGATGATGAGTTGGCCGTTGAGTTCGTCATAGGCCGACTGGAGCCGTGCGAGACGTTCCTCATAGGAGGACTGCATCTTCACATATCGCCGCTCCTTGGCCGCGATGATCTGTTCCTTGAAGACCACGTTGACCGACGAATAGGCCACCCAGGTCAGGCAGATAAACGCAATGAGCGCGAACGCCGTCTGCGTCAGCGGCGACAGCGAAATGAACTGCACATGTCCGTGCGAACGGATGTAGATCTGCCGTTCCACATACATGTGCCGCATGAAACTGCGGAATCTATCGGCCCAACCGCGCCGTTGGTGCATGCCCCTCAATGCCCCAGCCCCCGATCTTCTGAATGCCTATCCCACCCAATTTGGCACAGGCTTACAACATACGCCCGTAGAGTTTTGAAGTTAATGGTTAATATTCATTCACCATATCATCGGCTTATGACGCTTCTTCCGCGGCGGGGAGATCGCCCGCGAGCGGTTCGTAGAAGCCCGGCGGCAGGCCCGCCGCGTCGCGCGCCGGCCGGTTGAAGGGCGGCTTCAGCGCGCCCCGGAAATGTTTTTTCACAAGCCGGTGAAATTCCGCCTCGGGCGCAAGGCCCCGCTTGCCGCAAAGGAAGGCGAACCAGCGCGTCCCCGCTTCCACATGAGTCTTTTCCTCCGTGTAGATCGTTTCGAGCACCTGCGCGCTCTCGCGGTCGCCAGCCGCCTCCAGCCGGGCGATCATGGCGGGCGTCACGTCCAGGCCGCGCGCCTCGAGCACCATGGGCACCACGGCAAGCCGCGCAATCAGGTCGTGCCGCGTCTCCTCCGCAGCCTGCCAGAGCCCGTCATGGGCGGGCAGGTCGCCATAGGCCGCATCATGCGCCGCAAGCCTCGCCTGCAGCATGGCGAAGTGGCGCGCCTCGTCGTCGCCGACCCCGATCCAGTCGTCGAAAAAGGCGTGAGGCATGTCCTCGCCTGCGAAGCGCCCGGCCAGGTCGAAGGCAAGATCGATCGCATTGAGTTCGATATGGGCGAGGGAATGAAGGAGCGCGATCCGCCCCCTCACGCCCTTGAAGCTTCGGCGCGGCATGTCCCTCGGGAGGCGGAGCTCCGGCCGCGCCGGGCGGTTAGGGCGATCGGGCATCGGGACCGCCCGTCCGGTGGCGAGTTCGCCCGCGCGCCAGCGTGCCGCGACCTCGCGCGCAAGACGGGCCTTCGCGTTCGCATCGCCGCAGAGCAGAACCTCGCGCGCCGCTTCCGCAAGGGCCGATGCAGCTGCCATGGCGGTCACAGCGCCTGGGCCGCGGCCAGCACTTCCTCGGCGTGCCCGTTCACCTTGACCTTGGGCCAGAGCTTCCGCACCACGCCCTTTTCGTCGATCAGCACGGTGCTCCGCACGATCCCCATGAACTTTCGGCCGTAAAGGCTCTTTTCCGTCCAGACGCCATAGGCTTCGAGCATCTTGCCCTCTTCGTCGGAGAGCAGGCGGACGGAAAGATTGTGCTTGTCGCGGAACTTGCAGTGTTTCTCGATGGAGTCCTTCGATATGCCGAGAACGACGGTGCTGGCAGCGTCGAACTTCTTCTTGAGGGCGCTGAAGGCGATGCCTTCGGTGGTGCAGCCCGGCGTATTGTCCTTCGGATAGAAATAGAGAACCGCCTTCTTGCCTGCGAGCGACTTCAGCGAGACCTTCGAGCCGTCATCGGCCGGTAGCGAGAAGGCTGGCGCCTTCTTGCCCTCGGCAGGAAGACCCGGGCCGGCCGGTGCCTTGGCGGCGGCCTTCGGCGCGGTCCTGGACGGGGCGGCGGAACTTTTCTTGGCCGGCGTCTTGCTCATGCCTTCGTCTCCTGTCTCTGTCCATGCCGGAAAACCGGATCGTAGCCGTTAATATTGTTGCCGCAGGGTGCTGGCTAGCCCCAATTTTGCAGACGTGAAGCCCGGCTGGGGATAGAAAGTCGCCTGACTCGCTTTCGCCGCATTTCTCCGGTTTCCATAGGCGGCGAGCGTTTGGAGTTTACGTAGTTCGTTGATACGCCGGACCAGTAAAATTGCATTGGAGGTAGCGGGCATCGCGGTAGCGGTGATGGCCGTGCTATTTGCCGTGCTCGCCTGGCAGCTTTCCTCCGGCCCCGTCTCCGTCTCCATTCTCAACCGGATGATCGAGGATGCGGCGCGGCCCGTGCTGCAGGGAGGCGAACTCGCGATCGGCGACACGATCCTCATCTGGTCGGCCGAAGAGCGCGGGCTCGCTCTTCGCCTGTCCGATGTCCGGCTGCACGGTGCGGACGGCAACGAGATCGCTTCGGTTCCGCAACTTGCTTTCGATCTCAGCGTCCCGGCTCTCTTCCGGGGCATGCTCGCGCCGACCGCTGTCGACCTCTATGGCGTGGAGGCGACGGTTCTGCGCCGTCCAGGCACCGGCGTCACGCTGGCCCTTGCAGAGGAGGGCGCTGAGGAGGAGGGCGGGGCGGCCGTCATCGGCCCGCTGCTCGAAGCCCTGCTTGACGAGGACGACCGGTCGACGCCGCTCGGCTATCTTGCGGAATTCGGCATCAAGGAGGCGCGTCTCACCTTCATAGACGAGGTGAACGGCGTCACCTTCGAGGCGCCTTCGGCCAACCTCTCGATCTACAGAGGCGATGGCGGCGTTGCCGGTCTTCTCAACGCGGATGTCGCCCTTGCCGATACGACGGCGCATCTCAGCATGAAGGGATTGCTGCGCGCCGGCGAGGACGCGGCCCGCATCGACATGGAGGCCAGCGACGTCGTTCCCGCCGCACTTGCACGTCTTTCGCCTGCCTTTGCCGATTACGCCGTCTTCGACGCGCCGCTTTATGCGGAAGGCCAGATGGAGATCGCGCGCAGCGGCGACCTGAGATCGGCGCGCCTGCAACTGAGTTCCGGGGCCGGCAATATCCATCTCCCCGAACCATGGGAGACGGTGATCCCTCTCGAAAAGGCCGAAGGACTTGTAACCATCGACGGCACGGCGCGTGTCATAAGGGTCGAGGATCTCTCCTTCAAGGCCGGTCCGCATGATGCATCGCTTTCGGGCACCATCGGCTACGAAATCGGCGATGGCCTGAATATCGCCCGCGCGAAAGTGGACCTGACGGCCGAGAATTTTCATACCGAGGTGCCGGAGTTCTTTGCCGGTCCCGTCAATCTCGACCGTGTCCATCTCGATGCAGCGCTCGATTTCGATGCTTTGCGGGCGGATATCGCAGAGCTTTTCGTCGGCACGGCGGGCGGGGGCATTCGCCTTTCCGGCAACGTGGCGGACGGCGAGCGGTCGCCCGCGGTCAAAGTGCGCGGCACCATCGAACCGCTACCGCTCGATGCCTTCGTCGCTATCTGGCCTTTCGATGTGGCGCGGGGCGCGCGCGTATGGGTCGGCAAGAACCTCTCGGGCGGCACATTGACCGGCGGCAGCTTCGATATCGACTTGCCCGCCGGCATGATCGAAGACGCTGAAAATCACATAGCGATCCCCAAGGAGAATCTCCGCTTCGAATTCACAGCGAGCGGGCAGTCGCTTCACTATCTCGGCGAGCTTCCGCCGATGGAGGATCTGGAAGCGCGCGGGCTCGTGGAGGGAAACCGCTTCGATGCCTGGGTGCCCTCTGCCGTCATCCGCCAGGAGGGATATGGCGACATCGCTGTCAGCGAAGGGCATTTCTATGCCGACCAGCTCGCGACCAAGGGCGCGCCGGGTCATATCTCGTTCACCGTCGCAGGCGCGACCGCCGACATTCTCTCTGTTCTCGACCGCGAACCGCTCACGCTGATCAGCAATTTCGGCCTCGATCCGCGTGATGTGGGCGGAACGGGTCGCCTCAAGGGCTCGATTTCGCTGCCATTGAAAAAAGACGTGGAGATGGACGAAGTGATGTTCTCCGGCGAGGCTCATGCCGAGAATGTCGCGATCCCGAACATTCAGGAAAATCTCTCCGTCACCTCCGGCAGGCTCGACCTGACGGTGGATCGCAAGGGCCTCACTGCGAAGGGGCCCATCGGGATCAATCATGCCGCCGAACTCGAACTCGAATGGCGCGAGAATTTCGGCGAGGGGATGCGGCCGCGTTCATCCTACCGCCTTGCCGGCCCGCTCGACGAAACGGGGCGCGCCGCGCTCGGCCTCAAGCTCGAGGAGTTCATCGCCGGAACGGCGCATGTCGATGCGACATTGACGGGTGACGGGAGGCGGGTGAACCGCGGCAAGATCAGCGCCGGACTCACCGACGCCGTCGCGCGCTTCGACGATGCGGGCTGGTGGAAACCCGCGGGCGAACCCGCCACTGTCGCCTTCGATCTCGCCTTGATGGAAGACGGCAGCTACCGCATTTCGGATTTCGTTCTGGCGGGCGAGGGCATCGATACGCGAGGCAGCTTCACCCTCGGCCCCGAGGGCGGACTCGTCGCGGCGGACATGCCGGTCGTGAAACTCGGCGAACACAATGATTTCAGTTTCCGCGCCGGCCCCGTCGCGGATGCCGCGCTGCAGATGGAAGTGAAGGGCGCGCGCTTCGATGCCCGCGGCTTGCTGAGCAGTTTCCTTGGCGGCTCGAAGAAGGAAGACGAAGCTGCCGCCGGGCCGGAGCGGGAGCCCGTGATCCTGACCGGCGAGGTCGTCGCCGATCCGATGCGCCGCACCATGCTGACGGCCGATATCGCCGAGGCGACGGGACACCACGGCACCTTGTTTGGCGGCGTATCGGTGCGCCTCGTACAGGTGGAGCGCCAGCTCTGGACGATGGACGTGGCCGCGCTCGACAATGACGGTGCGCCCGTGGCGCTGCGCATCGGCCCCGACGGGCGCGGTGCGCGCACGCTGTCCGGCAGCGCCAACAACGCAGGCGCGGTGCTCCGCGCGCTCGATTTCACACGCAGCATGCGCGATGGCGCCCTCGATGTAAGCGGTACTTATGATGACACTCAGCCGGGCTCGCCGCTCTCCGGCACGTTGCGTATCGACAAGTTCCGCATCGTCGACGCGCCGGTGCTTGCCAATATTCTCACGCTCGGTTCGCTGACCGGCATCAGCGACACGATGCGCGGCGACGGCATTTTCTTCGACCGGCTGGAACTGCCCTTCGCCTTCACGGAAAACCGCATCCATGTGAAGGACGCGCGCATGTCGGGCCCCGCGATCGGCCTTACCGCGTCCGGCCAGATCGACCGGGCCGACGATCTGATCGACATGGAAGGCACGCTGGTGCCCGCCTACACGATCAATTCCTTCCTTGGGCAGGTTCCGGTTCTCGGGCCGCTCATCGTCGGCCGGGAAGGCGAGGGCGTCTTCGCCATCACCTATGGCGTGCGCGGCAACGCGGAGGATCCGACGGTGGTGGTGAACCCGCTTTCGGCGATTGCGCCAGGGTTCCTGCGGCGTCTTTTTGAATTTGGCTCAACCCTGCCGCCGGAGGAGAGCTCCAGAAGCGACGCCGCGCCCGAGGCTGCAGCCGGAACCGGCGCCGCGCCCGAAAATTCTCCCGCAGTGCAAAATTGACGCTCGCGTCGTTTTTGGGATTGCGGAGTGCAACTCCGCATCGTTAGACTTCCTTCATCGCTTTTGACCGGACAGGGAAGGAGGAGCCATGTCCACCAATCAGAAGATGACGATGGATGCCGCTTATGAGGCGGTCGCGCCGGACGATTTCCCGGCCATGATGGATGTCGACCGCTATGGCAAGCGCTCGACCGCTTTCGACAAGATCATCTCCGCGACCCACGACCATTTCTGGGACCCGCTGGACGATAAGTACATCGACTACAGCCAGCCTTGGGATCTCGACAACGAGTTGCTGATGCCGGCCGACTTCAACATGGAATTGAAGACGGCGGTGTCCGACAAGCTCGACGAGAAGCAGAAAATCTATCTCGTGAACGAGAGCGTGCGCTGGACCATGTCGTCCATCCTGCATGGCGAGCAGGGCGCGCTGGCGCTTTCCGCGAGCCTCTGCCACATCCTGAAGGACCCGGGCGCGCAGGAATATGCCGCGAACCAGACGCGCGAGGAGGCGCGTCACGTCACCGGTTTCGCGAAATATGTGCAGGCGCGCTGGGGCAAGCCCAAGCCCTGCGGCGTGGTGCTGGAAAAGCTGCTTTGCGAGATCGTCGCGACGCCGCTCGTCTGGAAGAAACTCGTCGGCATGCAGATGATCGTCGAAGGCCTCGCCATGGGCACCTTCGCGACCTTCTATGCCAAGACCAACGATCCGCTGATGCGCCGCCTGATGCAGCTCGTCATGACGGATGAGGCCTTCCACCACAAGTTCGGCAAGATCTGGGCGGACCGAACCGTGCCGAATCTGCCGGAGGCCGAGCGCGACCTCATCGAGGACTGGGCGCTCGAGGTCTTCATGACGCTGATGCGCAATTCGACCGGCCCGGAGCAGAAGAAGGAAATCTACGACCGGATCGGCCTCGACTGGCGTTGGGTGCAGGGCGCGCTCGCCGAAGCGCTCACCGACAAGAACATGCGCAAGGAGCTGCAGGAATCGACCAATGTCTTCCGTGTGCTGATCAAGACGCTGGTGAAGGCCGGCATCGTGACGAGCCGCACGGCGCCCATGTACGCCGCCTATGTGGACATGGCGGAACTCTATGGCGAAGGCGACCGCATGGTCGGCGACGACATTGCCGAGGAAGGCATCAAATATCTGCAGGCGATCAACGGCGCGGGCGGCGACAACGCCGTCTTCGCCCTCACGGGTGCCACGGCCGCCGAGTAAGGGCGGCGCGCAAGGAAAGCGGCAGTCAATAGCCGCGGAACGCTAACGAAAAGAAGAAAGAAGAACAGAAGAAATAAGTCAGGGAGCGTTCGGGACTGGCCCTTCCGGCAACGGAAGGGCCAGAATTTTTTGTGGGGTGCCACGGCGTCCATCGTTGAAAACAAAAACCGTCATGACCCGCTTTAGGCGGGTCATCCACGTCTTTACGGCATTGGCAGAAAGAGAAGACGTGGATGGCCCGGACAAGCCGGGCCATGACGATTGAGGTTTATGTACCCGCAGGTATCTTCGCTGCGCTCGCAATGACGAGGAGTGCTACCCCTTCGGCTTCAGCAGCACATGCTTCTTCTTGCCGAGCGAGAGCTTCACCACGCATTTGCCCGTGAGATGCGACATGGTCAGTGTCAGCTTCTCGTCGCTCACCGCGGAATCGTTGACGCGCACGGCGCCGCCCTTGATCTGGCGGCGCGCATCGCTGGTCGAGGCGCAAAGCCCCGCCTGCACCAGCGCCGTCAGAAGCCCGAGCCCGCCCGCAAGCTCGCCCGTCTCCACCGTCGGCAGGTCGGCGCTGATCGCGCCTTCCTCGAAGGCGGTGCGGGCGGCTTCGGCCGCCTTCTCCGCTTCCGCGCGCCCATGCACCATCGCCGTCGTCTCGGTGGCGAGGATCTTCTTCGCCTCGTTGATCTCCGATCCGCCAAGCGCCTCGAGCCGCGCGATCTCGCCGAGCGGCAATTCGGTGAAGAGCTTGAGGAAGCGGCCGACATCGGCATCTTCCACGTTGCGCCAGTACTGCCAGTAATCATAGGGCGAGAGCATGTCGGCATTGAGCCAGACGGCGCCGGACGCGGTCTTGCCCATCTTCGCGCCCGACGACGTGGTGAGCAGCGGGCTCGTCAGCCCGAAGACCTGCGCCCCCGCCGTGCGCCGCGCGAGCTCGATGCCGTTGACGATATTGCCCCACTGGTCCGAACCGCCCATCTGCAGCTCGCAGCCATATTGCCGATTGAGCTCCACGAAGTCGTAGGCCTGCAGGATCATGTAG
>JAHBYL010000085.1 GCA_019635955.1 Parvibaculum sp. | reverse complement strand
CGCGCTTTGCCGCACGCTCGCCAATGAGGCGGGCATGAAGGTGGTCGCCGTCGATTACCGCCTCGCGCCGGAACATCCGTTCCCCGCCGCCATCGACGATGCCTATGCGGCCGTGAAATGGGTCGAGGCGAATGCGTCCGAAATCGGCATCGACCCGAACCGTATCGCCGTTGCGGGCGACAGCGCGGGCGGCAATCTTGCCGCCGCCGTTTCGCTGCGCGCCAAGGCCGAGAAGGGCCCGCATATCGCTTTCCAGCTTCTCATCTATCCGGTCACGGATGCGCCCCGCACCACGCAGTCCTACAAGGATTTCGCGGCGGGCCACATGCTCGAGGCCGAAGGCATGGACTGGTTCTGGAACCATTATGTGCTGAGCGCGGGCGCGGACCCGAAGCATCCCTATGCCGCGCCGCTTCATGCGGAATCGCTTGCCGGGCTTCCGGCGGCCTATGTCGTCACCGCCGGTTTCGACGTGCTGCGCGACGAAGGCAAGGCCTATGCCGAGGCGCTGAAAAAGGCCGGCGTCGAAGTGGAATATGTCAATTACGAAGGCATGATCCACGGCTTCTTCAACATGCAGGGCGTGCTCGATGTGGCGCGCGATGCCGTGAAGGCGGCGGCGAAGGCGCTGAAGGACGCGCTTGCGTGATTTCCCGCGGCCATGACCCGGCGTCAGAATCGGGCGCCGGGCATGGCAGCCTCTCTCTCCATGCGCTATAGGACTGGAAACAACAGGGGGAAGTTTCCATGCCCGCGCTCCGCTCGCCGCTCGTCCATCCCTTCTCGAATTTCGACGTGCCGCATCTTCTTGCCGCGCATGTCGCGGCGCGGCCCGAACATCCCTTCCTGATCTGGGAGCCCTTCGAGGGTGAGGCGCGCATCTGGTCTTATGCGCGGTTTCAGCATGAGGTTATGCAGGTCGCCGCGGGGCTCAGAAAGCGCGGCGTGAAATTCGGCGAGCGTGTGCTCGTCCATCTCGACAACTGCCCCGAAAGCCTCATCGCCTGGTATGCCTGTGCCCATCTCGGCGCGGTCGCCGTCACCACCAATGCGCGTTCCGTCGCCGACGATCTCACCTATTTCAGCGATCATGCAGGCGTTGTCGGCGCGATCACGCAGCCGGCCTTCGCCTCGCTTGTTGCCGCCTCCTGCGCGAAGATCAAATGGCTCGCCGTGACGGAGACGGATAACGGCGCCGCGCCGCAGGAGAAGAACCTGCCCGCGAAGTCCGAAAGTTTCGCCGCCCTATATGGCGATGCCGCCGATGCGCCGCTCCGCGCGCCCGATCCGATGGCGCGTGTCGGCATCCAGTACACGTCGGGCACGACCTCGCGGCCAAAGGGCGTCGTCTGGACCCATGCCAATGCGCTCTGGGGCGGCAAGCTCTGCGCGCTGCATGAGGATCTGCGCCAGACCGACGTGCATCTCACCTATCTGCCGCTCTTCCACACCAATGCGCAGTCCTATTCGGTGCTCGCCGCGCTCTGGGCGGGCGCGACGGTCGTGTTGCAGCCGCGCTTTTCCGCCTCGCGTTTCTGGTCCGTATCGCAGAAGCATAATTGCACCTGGACCTCGATGGTGCCCTTCTGCGTCCGCGCGCTGATGGGGCAGGAAAAGCCGAAGTCCCATTCCTACCGCTATTGGGGCAATGGCATTTCCGCACCGCCGACCGACGCTCATTTCGGCGTCAAGACGATCGGCTGGTGGGGCATGACCGAGACCATCACGCATGGCATCGTCGGCGACATTCATCTGCCGAACCGGCCCATGTCGATCGGCAAGCCGTCGCCTGCCTACGAAATCGCAATCCTGCGCGACAATGGCGCGCCGGTCGATCCGGGCGAGACGGGTAATCTTCTCGTGCGCGGCGTGCCCGGCCTCTCGCTCTTCCTCGAATATCTGAACAATGAGGAAGCGACCGCGAAGAGCTATGACGATCAGGGCTATTTCATCACCGGCGACCGCGTGACACTTGGCGAGGATGGCTTCATCGCCTTTGCCGACCGCGACAAGGACATGCTGAAAGTGGGCGGCGAGAATGTCGCCGCTTCGGAAATCGAGCGCGTCATCATGACTGTGCCCGGCATTCAGGAATGCGCGGTGGTCGCAAGGCGCGACCCGATGCTCGATGAAGTGCCCGTCGCCTTCGTGCTGGTGCCGGGCGGGGAGGCGGCGGCGCCGAGGGAGCTTGCCGCGCAGATCGACGCAGCCTGTGCAAAGGGACTTGCGGACTTCAAACGTCCGCGCGACATTCGGATTGTTGCCGAATTACCGCGCTCCACGCTCGAGAAGATCGCGAAGGCCGAACTCCGCAAGCTGATCGAGCAGGACTGAGGCGCAAACCGGGGGGCTTCCCACGCAAGGGAAACCATCATCGCCGCAGCTTTTGCTTCCGAAGCTCGTCACCGTGCTCCGGGAAGGCTATCGCTTCGCCGATTTCCGTGCCGATTTCATCTCCGGTCTCACCGTCGCCATCGTCGCGCTGCCGCTTGCCATGGCGCTTGCGATTGCGAGTGGCACAACCCCCGACAAGGGCCTCATCACGGCGGTTGTTGCGGGCTTCCTCATTTCCGCGCTTGGCGGCAGCCGCTTCCAGATCGGCGGACCCACCGGCGCCTTCGTCGTCGTCGTTTTCAATGTCATTGCCGTTCACGGCTATGACGGGCTCCTGATCGCAACCGCGATGGCGGGTCTCATGCTGATTGGCGCGGGGCTCCTGCGCGCGGGCACCTTCATCAAATATATTCCCGAGCCCGTGGTGACGGGTTTCACCGCCGGCATCGCCGTCATCATCGCGGCAAGCCAGCTGCGCGAATTTCTCGGCCTCACGCTCGAGAATGAGCCTGCCCCGTTCCTCGAGAAGCTTGGCGCTCTCTCCGGCGCGCTCGGCACCGTCTCGCCCGCCACCGTCGCCGTCGGCCTGGCCGCGCTCGTTCTCATTCTCTGGCTCCGCGCCACGCGGCCCGCTCTGCCGGGCTTCCTGATCGCGGTCGTGCTGTCGGCCTTCTTCGTCTGGCTCTTTGCGCTCCCCGCCGACACCATCGGCACGCGCTTCGCCGGGCTCGAACCCGCTTTCGCGCTTCCCGCCTTCCCGGAGATGACGATGGACCGCATCGTCACGCTCTTCCCGAGCGCCTTCACCATCGCCTTCCTTGCAGGCGTGGAGTCGCTTCTTTCGGCGATGGTTGCAGACAGCATGACGGGCCGCCGCCACCGCTCGAATACGGAGCTTGTGGCACAGGGCGTTGCGAATTGCGCTTCGGCCGCCATTGGCGGTCTGCCCGCCACCGGCGCCATTGCGCGCACCGCAACCAATATCCGCTCAGGCGCGCGCAGCCCGATCGCCGGCATGCTGCACGCCCTTTTCCTTCTCGCCTTCATGGGGCTTGCCTGGCCGCTCGCCACCTATATTCCGCTTGCCGCACTTTCGGCCGTTCTTCTCGTCGTTGCCTGGAACATGAGCGAACTCGACAAGTTCCGCCACATGATGCGCGCGCCTATCGGCGACCGCGCGGTGCTTCTCATCACCTTCGCGCTCACCGTGCTGGTCGATCTCACCGTCGCCATCGAGGTCGGCGTCGTGCTTGCCGCCGTTCTCTTCATGCACCGCATGTCGGAGGCGGTCGAGGTGCAGGCCGATCTTCATCTCGTCGAGGAAGATGTAAGCGACGAGAGCCCCCGCGATTTCCAGCCCATGCGGGAATATGATTTGCCGCCGGGCGTCGCCGCGAGTCTCATTCGCGGACCCTTCTTTTTCGGCGTCGCCATGCGGCTCGGCGAAACACTGGAGCGGATCGGCGCGCCCCCAAAAGTGCTGATCGTGCGTCTGCGTGCCGTACCGATCATCGATGCAACGGGCGTCACCGCGCTCGAAACCATGATCGACCGCTGCGAGAAGAACGGCACGAAGGTCATCGTCACCGCGCTTCAGCCGCAGCCCGCCCGCGTGCTCGCCGACATGCATGTGCTCGACCGCGTCACCCGCGCGCCCGACTTCGCCAGCGCCATCGAGATGGCGAGGGAGATGCTGAAGGAAGGGTGAGCGGGCCTACCCCAGGAGCTTCCCCGGATTCATCATGCCTTTCGGGTCCATCTCGCGCTTCGCCGCCTTCAGGAGCGCGAAGCCGATATCTCCCTTTTCTTCCGCGAGCCAGGGCGCGTGGTCGAGGCCGACGCCATGGTGATGGCTGATCGTGCCGCCATTCATCAGGATCGCGTCCGAGGCGGCGCGCTTGATCGCCTGCCATTGCTCCACTTCGCGGTCGAGCTGGCGCGGGAAGATGAAGGTGAAATAGAGGCTCGCGCCGTCCGGATAGGAATGGCTCACATGGCCCATGACGATGCCACGCGCATGCTGCTCGGGCATATGCGCCGCCATCGCCTCGGCAATCGCCGCCGTCACCTTCTCATGCAGATTGGCGATGTTCGACCAGCGGGTCGAGGTTTCGAGAGTGTCGACGCCAAGGCCCCGGTCCATCATCGGGTCGCGGATCGCGGGACTGTCGAAGCGGCCGTGATACCAGCGTTTGCCGGGCCCCGTGCCGAGCGCCAGCGCGCCTTGGCGTTTGCATATCTCCTCCGTCTGCTCCTGCGCCCAGATCACCGTTTCCTTCGGACCTTCATGGCCGATCAGCATGAGGCAAGGCGTTTCGTTGAAGCCCTTCATCTTGAGGTAGGCCGATTGCAGCTTCGACTTCAGCCCGCCGCTGCCGGAAGATGAGAAGGTCTGGAAGAAATAGGTCTCCGGCGCATCGGAAAGGCGCACCATGGCGACCGGAATTTCTGCATGGTTGATGCGTCGCGCGGCGTCGACGCCGGCGGCGAAGCTCTTGAAGAGATAGCCGCGATAGTCCTTGCGCTCCGGCAGGTCGTGGATCTTCACCGTCGCTTCCACGATGACGCCGAGAATGCCCTCCGAGCCTGCGACGAGCTGGTTGAGGTTCGGGCCGGCTGCGCTTGCGGGCGTCGCTTCCGTCGTCCAGAAGCCCTTGGGCGTTGCGAGTTTTGCCGAGACGAGCCATTTCTCCGCCTTGCCATAGCGGTTCGACTGCTGGCCCGCGCCGCGCGCGGCGATCCAGCCGCCGAGCGTCGAATAGGGGAAGCTTTGCGGATAATGGCCCAGCGTCACGCCATGCGCCTGCAACTGCTCCTCGAGTTCGGGCCCGTATATGCCCGCTTCGATGCGTGCCGTCATGGACATCTTGTCGATCTGGACGATGCGCTTCATCAGCGTGGTGTCGAGCGTCAGCACCGCGCCGCCGAGCGACTTCGCCATGGCGTTGACGCCGCCGACGACCGAGGAGCCGCCGCCGAAGGGCACAAGCGCGATGTCCTCCTCCGCGCAGAGTTTCACCACGGCGAGCGCTTCATCGGCGCTGCGTGGATAGGCCACGGCGTCCGGCGCCATGTCGAGCTTGCCCGCGCGAACATAGAGAAGGTCGTGATAGGACTTGCCGCGCGCATGGAAGGCGCGTTCGTAATCATCGGTGCGAAGCTGGTTCGGACCGACAATGCCGCGCAGCTTCTCGAGCGATGCTTCCGAAATCCGGCACTGCGGCAGGCGGATCGAGGAAAGAGGGGCAGCGGGCGTGGAGGGGAGCCGCGAGAGGCCGAGCGATTCCTGTATCCACTCCCATTTCGGCGAATCCGAAGGCAGCGGGTTCTCCTGCTTCGCGGGGCCCCAGCCGTTCCAGCGCAGCGTTGTCCGGTCGATGGTCATGTTTCTCGCCTTCTTCTGTTCAGCAGCGCAGCGTGATCGCGCCGGGGAGTATCTCGAAATGGGCGGGTAGACGTCCCGGCCCCTCGCCATCCACATCGATGAGAACGGGCTCCGTTCCTAGCGGCACTGCGGTTACGGTCCGCGCGCGCGTCACCGTCACCTTCGGCCCGTTCACATGCGTGCCGTCGCGCAGGTTTCCCGAGCCCGTCAGCAGGTCCATGAATCCGAGATCGCGCATGATGACGAGGTCGAACAAACCGTCATCGGGCTCGGCGTCCGGCGCAACCTTCATGCCGCTGCCGAAATAGCGCCCGTTCGCCACCGCCGCGAGGCCGATATTCGCCACCGTCTCAAAGCCCTGATCGGTGGTGATGCGCACGGGCCTCGTCTTGTGGCGGAGCGCCGTCACGAGCGAACCCCATGTGAAGACGAAATTGCCGCCGAGCGATTTCTGCCATGTGGCGTTGTTCACCGCATGCACCGTTTCGCCCGACAGGCCGAAGCTCGCAATATTGTTGAAATAGCGATCCTTCTCCTGCCCGTCATGGGCGATGAAGGTGAGGCGGCCAATGTCGATCTGGCGCGTGGTTCCTTTGGCGATGCGCTTCACGCCTTCGATGGCATCCTGCGGCAGGTCGAAGGTTCGACGGAAGTCACCGCCGGTGCCTGCGTTCAGCACGGCGAGATGCGCGTGCGGATTGATCTGCGTGCCGGCCTCGAAAAATCCGTTCACCACTTCGTCGATGGTGCCGTCGCCGCCCACCGCGATCACGAGCTGCGCATTGTCATGCAGTGCCTGCCGCGCGAGCTCGGCGGCGGGGAGGTAATGCGGTGTCGAAGGCCCGCCCGTGAAATGCGTGCGGATGGGGCCCAGTTCCTTCTCCAGCGTCTCCGCGATCACGCGCCAGGCGCGGCCCGTGCGGCCGCCGCCCGAGCGCGGGTTCACGATGGCTGCAACATGCGGCGTCCCCCCGGCCATGATCTCCTCCCCCGTATCGTTCTTTTTCTCAGACCGTATCGAATTGCCGTACGGTCCCGGCAATCTCGCGCGCAAGCTCCGTCTCGTCCCAGCCGAGTTCGCGCCGCATCAGTTCGGCGGCCTGCGCGATCGCGGGCACGCCGGGATGGCCGAGCGTGCCAAGCCCGGTGCGGCGGAAGACGACGTCTTCCAGATGAAGCGCCATTTCGTGCCGCACGGCATGAACCACCTGCGCGCCGATGACATTGGTTTGCGGCGAGAGGCGTCGCAGCAGTTCCTCGCGCTCGCCCTGCCGTTCGTCCGCCGTCGCCAGCACCTCGCCGATGCGGCTGCCATAGAAGTCGACAAGGTTCGCGACGATCTCCGGCGCGAGATATGCGTGCCGCTTCTGCTGGCGCGCGACATAGCTTTTCAGGCGTCCGATTTCACCGCCATAGACCGGCGTGCAATGCGTCTCGCAGGCGGCCGTCTGTCCGAGCTTCTTCAGCGCAAGGTCCACTACCTGTTCTGCGAGGTGGCGCGAGGTCGTCCATTTGCCGCCGATCGCCGAAATCAATCCGTCGATCGCTTCTTCCGTACCGTGGTCGAAGACTTCCGCCGCGCGGCTTGCATTATAGCTGTCCTTGGGGAGCGGCGAGCCGTCCACTTCCTGCGGTGTCGTGTCGACCAGCGGTCTGAGCCCCGCATAGAAATGCAGCACGTCCTTGCGGGTCAGGTTCAGTCCCGGCAGGCCATCATTCACGACGATCAGGAAATTCTCGATGTCGCGCTCCGTCACGCCGAGATCGTCCGGGTCCTCCTCGAACACGGTATCGGTCGTGCCGATGATCGTGTGGCCGCGCCAGGGAATGACGAAGAAGTGTCCGCCAAGTTCCGACTTGATGGCAAGCGCGTTACTGCCGGAAAGATCGCGCGTGATGATGTGGATGCCCTTGGAGCGGATGAGGCGGCGCGCCGGCGTCTCGTCCACCAGCGCCATGGTCTTGTCGGCCCAGGGCCCCGCCGCGTTCACGACCACGCGGCCGCGGATCGTGTGGGTCTCGCCCGTCAGCTTGTCGAGCACGGTGACGCCGGAGACTTTTACGCCGCGCTTCATCGAGGCTTCGGTCGTGAAGCCCGTCACCTCGGCATAGTTCGCGGCATCGGCGCCATATTCCGCCGCGCCTTCGATGCATTCGAGGCAGAGCCGTTCCGGCGCGTGCATCTGGCAGTCGTAATAGATCATTGCGCCGGTCAGGTTCTCGCGCTTCAGCGAGGGCATCAGGTCGAGTGCCTTGCCCTTCGAGATGCGCTTGAAGCCCGGCAGTTTCTTGTCGTCGTCGGAAAGCCAGTTGCGGTCGAAGGAGAGAAGGTCGTAAAGCGCAAGGCCGATGCTCATGACGATCGGCCCGCTCATGCCCCAGCCATAGGTCGGCAGCACGAAGGGGAGCGGATGCACCATATGCGGCGCGACATTCTCCCAGATGCGCCGTTCGCGCAGCGACTCGCGCACGAGGCGGAATTCGCCATTCACGAGATAGCGCAGCCCCCCATGCACGAGCTTCGACGAGCCCGATGTCGTCGCATGGGCGAAATCGTCCTTCTCGAGCAGCGCCACCTTGAGGCCGCGCAGGGCCGCGTCCCATGCCGTGCTCGCGCCGGTGATGCCGCCGCCCACGATCACGAGGTCGTAGTCGGTCGTGCTCATCGCTTTCAGGTCGCGTTTCATGGGATGGGGGGTCCGTCCGGTTCTGTGGCCTCGATCAGGGAAGCGAGGCTAGCGGCCCCTCGCGCCCGGGTCCATTCCCCAGCGGAGGCGCGGCCCGCGGCTCGCCTTTCAATTCCAATATCGGATATAAATCGGGGCGCGTCCCCTCGAAAACTGCAGGGTCATGAAATGGCGGCCAGAAAGGCGAAGGCAAGGGCGGAGAAGGCGGCGGTCCATCAAGCGGCCGATCCGGGGGCGCTTCAGGCAGCCTCCCTTGCCCTGTCCGGCGCGGGCGGGCTCGGCCCCGCCGAAGCGGTGCTCGCGCAGCTGGCCGGGCTCATCGCCATGCCGCGTGTGATCTGGACGCCCGATGTCGCCGCCCCGCTTCACGATCCGGCGGCCGAGAGCTTCATGCGGCGGCAGGGCTGGCCGGCGGAAATCGTCTCGGCCATGTGGGAGGGCGGCGTGTCGCTTCGTATGCCGCTCAATATCCGCTGCCGCTTCGAGCATCAGCCCTTCGCGATCAGCCTGTACGACGAACACCGCAAGCACCGCGCGCCCTATAGCGGCGAGCAGAAGCGCGTGGCGGCCATGATGCGGGCCGAGGGATTCAACTCGGTCGTCGTGGTGCCCGTGCGGCTTCCTTACGCGCGGATCGCGATGCTCGGCTTTGCGGGGCCGCAGGTACTTGAGGAAGCAAAGAAGATTGCAGTGTGGGCAGCGCCCCATCTTCTCGCCGCCGGTCATGCCTTTACCGCGCTGCATGAGCGCCTCGCCCGCCATCCGCCCGCGCCCCAGGCGCATCGCGCCACCCTCACGCTGCGCGAATGGGATTGCCTCCGCCTCGCCGCGCAGGGCTTACGCGAAGCGGAGATCGCGGCCCGGAGCGGTATCAAGCCGACAACGGTGCGCTATCACATGGACAATATCGTCGCGAAACTCGGCGCCCGCAGCCGCGCCCATGCCGTGGCGATTGCAGCGCAGCTCGGGCTCGTCAGCGCGCGGGAGGAATAGGCATGGCGAAAAGCAGCATAGCGGCGCCGGTATATCTTCGCTTTGTTGCTGAGCGAGCTGACGGCGAAACCGGATTGAAGAGCGGCATTTTCAGTGAGGCATATGGATTGCTGGATGGGACCGCTCTATCGGCAGTTCATCGCGATCTCCTCGGCAAGTTGATTGCCTGGTTCGATGATCGATTGCCGGTTCCCGAGCGGTTCAACAGTAGTAAATCAAAAGGGGCGTGGCGCAGGAATTCACGCGGCATTTCGTGGATCAAGCCCGAAGCGGAGGAACACATATCCCGGATGCGCGAAATTGCCTGGATTCTTGAGGAGCACGGAATCAAGGTCGTGATGATCAAGACGCTGCGTCCGGGCCGGATCGTCTATGAAGACGATTGGCAGATCGTGGCCGAGCCATTCGCGGATACGGGCGCCTAGCGCTTCCGCAAC
>JAHBYL010000084.1 GCA_019635955.1 Parvibaculum sp. | reverse complement strand
CGACCGCCTCGATGTTTCGCTCAAGCGGAGCCCTTCGTCCTTCTTCGACCTGTGCGGCGACGAGGTTGAAATTACGTTGGGCGGCTTCGAGCATTTCCTCCGTGAATCGCAGCTTGAGTATCGCCGCAAGTGCCTCGCCAAACTTCGCACGCACCTCGCCGGCGAGCAGACGTTCGCGTTCGGCTGCGGCAAGACGGCGGATCTCAAGCTCGCTTTCGGCTATCCGCTTGCGTGCCGCCCGTCGGCCGCCGAGCTCGAGCGGTATGCCGCCCTGGACCATATAAGCCTTGTCCATTCCGCTGATCTGTCGCTCGCCGCCGACCTCAAGGCTCGGGTTGGCCCTGAGGCCCGCTTGCCGCAAAAGCTGTTCGCCCGCTTCGACCTCTTTCCGCATCGCCGCAAGTTCCTGATTGCCTTCGAGCGCCCGTCGGACCGCCTCGTCGACCGTCATCCCGCCCATCGGGTCGAGATATTTCCGGACGGAGGCCGACCGCGGCGGATCGATCACCATTTGCGAACGTACTTCCGCCGTAACGCCGAGCGATGCTGCGATCAGAAAACCGAGTGTTGTTAGTTTCCTTCGAAACATATTCGGCACGCCTTAGTGGTCGTGCATCTCCAGAAATGCTCCCTTTGCCCCTACGCCTTCCTTATGGACGAGCTCCGCTCCGTGGTGTCCCGCAAGTGCCACAGCAACTGCCGACCCGATGAGCAGCAGTGTGACCACCGCTTCGCTCCACCAAGCTCGCTTGAGCGCAAACTGCGACATGACTTTAGCGAAAAGCCCGCCTATCGACAGCCAGACCGTATAGTCCGCGTAAAGCTCGTGTTCGAGCAATAAACGCTCGGCGCTCGCATTCAGCCCCGTCGTGTGCGGATGGTAAACATACGACGCCAGATATGCCCCGATCGCCCCGATAAGGACAAAGACCACGACCATCCAGCCAAGCTCGCGTCGAAAGACGAAGAATGAAGCGATCTGCACGAACGCCGCGACGATCAGCAGGACGATCGGGAAATGCACGATCATCGGGTGGATGGTCGGAAATTCGGTCAGCCCTGCCGCAGGCTGACTGGCCGGATTCGCCTCGGTCCGTGCCACATCGGGCGAGGCGGTATTTGCCGCGGCGTTGGCCGCAGGCTGGTTGTGGCCCTCATGACCGTAGCCGAACTTGGCCGCAGCGAAAAGGGCGATCATAACGGCGGCGACCGCCGGAAGGATGTATCTAAGCATTTTCCCCATGTCTTTTCATTTCCCAGATCCGCAGCCAATAAAAGATCACCGGCGTTACGATCAGCACGTGGAGCAGGCTTGAGACCATGCCGCCGAAGACCGGCGTCGCGAGCGGCCGCATCACTTCGGCACCCGCTCCGGTGCTCCACATTATCGGCAAAAGCCCGAAGATGATCGTCGCGACCGTCATCACCTTTGGCCTGAGGCGAAGCAAAGCACCTTCGATAACGGCCTCCATCAGCGACTCGCGGTCGAGCCGGCCGAGTTCCTCGGTCTTGCGCCTTACGGCTTCCTCGAGATAAACGACCATCACCACGCCCGTCTGCACCGCCGCTCCGAAAAGAGCGATGAAACCGACCCAGACCGCGACCGAGAAGTTGTATTGCAGCATCCAGAGCAGATAGAACCCCCCGGTCAGGGCAAACGGTACGGCGAGCATCACATGGGCTGCTTCGAGGAACGAGTTATACGTCAGGTAAAGTGTCCCGAAGATTATCAGGATCACGATCGGAATAACGATCGTCAGTCGCTCGCGAGCCCGGACCTGATTCTCATATTGGCCGCTCCAGTTAAAGTAGTAACCGGTCGGTAGTTGAACGCGTTCGCGGACGACTTTGTCCGCCTCGGCAACGAAGCTCCCAAGATCGCGGCCACGGACGTTGAGCAGCACTGTCCCGCGGAGAAGGCCGTTCTCGCTCTGGATCATCGCCGGCCCTTCGACCGTTCTGATCTCGGCTAGCAGTGAAAGCGGGATCGCCTCGCCGCTTGGAGAGAGCACCGGGATGCGGCCGATCGCTTCCGGCGTTGAGCGATATTCCTCGCCGTAGCGGACACGGATCGGGAAGCGGTTCCGGCCTTCGATGGTCGTTGTCAGGTTCGTCTCGCCGATGCCGCGTTCGATGAGCTGCTGGATAGTAGCGACCTCGATGCCGTAGCGAGCCGCCGCCGGCCGGTTTATCTCGATGTCGATATAAGGAGCGCCGCCGATCTGCTCGGGATAAACGTCCGCCGCTCCGGGAACGTCGCGTAGCACGGCGGCGATCTGCTGCCCGGTCCGCTCGATGGTGTCGAGGTCATTGCCGTAAACCTTGATGCCGATCTGCGAACGGATGCCGGTCGCCAGCATCTCGATGCGGTTGATGATCGGCTGGGTCCAGATGTTCGTAACGCCCGGCATCCGGAGTGCCGCGTCCATTTCGGTGATCAGCTTTTCGCGGGTCATTCCGGGCCGCCATTCGCTCTCGGGCTTGAGGTGGACGACCGTTTCGTTCATGTTTATCGGCGCCGGGTCGGTCGAGCTCTCGGCTCGGCCGGCCTTCCCGACCGCCCATTTCACCTCGGGAAATGAAGCGATGATCTGGTCCTGTTTGCTCAGTAGCCGCGTTGCCTCATCAAGCGAGATGCCCGGGTCGGTCACCGGCATATACATCAGGTCGCCTTCATTGAGCGGCGGCATGAACTCGCTGCCGATCTGCGTCGTCAGGTACATCGCACCGCTGAAGAGCACAAGAGCGATGGCGATCGTCGTCAACCGATGTTTGAGTGCTGCGAGGAGAACCGGTTTATACACTGCCCGAAGGAACCGCATTATCGGGTTCCATTCCTCCGGCCGCAGCTTTCCGCGAAGCATATAACCGCAGAGCACGGGCACGAGCGTAACGCCCATCACGGCCGCGGCGAACATTGCAAAAGTCTTCGTAAATGCCAGCGGATGAAAGAGCTTGCCTTCCTGGCCCGTCAAGGCAAAGACCGGTGCAAAGGCGACGATGATGATCGCCATCGAGGCAAAGATCGGCCGCCCGACCATCTTCGTCGCGTCGCGGACGATCTCCCAGACGCGCTTGCGGTCGCGGAAATCGACGCCCTCTTTCTCCATCGCCCGATATGCATTTTCGGTAACGACGATACCCGCATCGACGAGGTCCGAGATGGCGATGGCGATGCCGGCGAGCGACATAATGTTCGACGTAATGCCGAACAGATACATGAAGAGAAACGAAGCAAGCGCCGCGAGCGGCAGCGGTATCGTGACGATAAAGCTCGAGCGGAAATGGGCGAGGAAGATGAGGTTAACGAGCGTCACGAGGATCAGTTCCTCGATCAGCGCTTCCTTCAAGGTATCGGCGGTCCGGTTGATGAGGTCCGTCCGGTCGTAGAACGGCTCGATGGTGACGCCCTCCGGCAGTCCGAGCTTTATCTCCTCGATCTTTTTCTTGACGTTGTCGATGGCGACCAAAGCACTGACGCCATATCGCATTATGACCACGCCGCCAACGGCCTCTTTGCCGTTCTTATCAAGCGAGCCGGTGCGGAAGGCATTGCCGATCTTCACTTCCCCGAGGTCGCGGACGTAGATCGGCGTTCCGTTCTGCGAACCAACGACGATCGTCGCGACATCTTCGACCGATTCGACCAACCCAACGCCGCGGACGACCGCCCATTCGCCGGCCTGCTCGACGACGTTCCCGCCGACGTTCGAGTTTGCCGTCTCGACCGCCTCAAGAACCCGCGAAAGCGGGATGTTGTATGCCCGAAGCTTATTCGGATCGATATCGACCTGATATTGCCGGACGTAGCCGCCTACGGTCGCGACCTCCGAGATGCCATCGACCGAGTTGAGTTGGTAGCGGACGAACCAATCCTGCAGCGTGCGGAGTTCCTGCAGGCTATGTTTGTCCGATTCGAGCGTGTACCAAAAGACTTGCCCGAGCCCGCTTGCGTCCGGCCCGAGCGTCGGCGTAACCCCGGCGGGAAGTTGCGCAGCGACGAGGTTCAGCCGTTCGAGTATCCGCGTTCGAGCCCAGTAAAGCTCGACGTCGTCCTCGAAGATGACGTTGATCATCGAGAAGCTGAACGCCGAACTCGCCCTTACGGTCCGGACGCCCGGCAGCCCTTGCAGATTAGAGACCAGCGGATACGTGACCTGGTCTTCCACCTCCTGCGGCGAGCGGCCGGGCCAGTCCGTAAAGACGATGACCTGATTATCCGAGACGTCGGGAATGGCATCGATCGGCGTGTTGAACAGCGCGTAGAACCCGGCCCCTGCAAGCGCAAGGTAAAGGGCGATCACGATAACGCGATTCTTAATGGACCACTCGATCAGCCAATTGATCATCGATGCCTTCCTCTGCTTTTCCGTGCGTTACTGCGCGACGATCGGCAGGTTTGCCGAGCCGCTTCCGGCCGGGCCTTCATACTTGATCTGTGCCTGCCATTCGCCGCCCATTTCAAGATCGGTCTTGCCGGCATAAACGCCCGGCGTCGATGTTGTAGTAAACGTCGCCGGGTTATTCATCACGGCCATCGTGCCCATCGCCGGCATGTGGAAGTTGAGCGAGACCGAGCCGACATCGACCGGCTTGCCGGAAGCATCGGTGAAGGTCAGCGTAAATTCCTGCTTGCCCTTGCGGAGCACGCCGTCCTTGCTGGCTAGCGTCGCCGTCAGGTTATTGCCGGCCGGGCCGCTCTTAACGGTCTTGCCGGTTGCGGCAGCATCTCCGCCGCTTGATGAACCGCCGCAGGCGGTCGCAAACACGGCAAACGCCGCGATGATCAAAAATAAAGCTGTCTTTTTCATAGGTCTTCTCCTTTGGATTTGTTTTGGTTTAAATGCAATTGCGGCCGGCGTAAGCAGACACGCACGCGCGAAAAACCGCCGGGGCTCGAGGCACACGAATGCGCTCAAAGCCTAACGGCGGTCGTTGAAAAAAATTAGATCAGGAAGGAATTATGTTGTAGGAAAAGGTCCGGCGGCCGCGGAAGTTGCGGCGTCGCGAGTGGTCGTTCCGCTCCGGGCGGCGGTGAGTGCTGGACTATCCGAACCGGGATAAAAGGAACGAACGGCTCGGCCGCGACAAGCTTTGCGATCGGGAGCTTCACCTGCGCATCGGCATTTGCACGGTGCACATTGACAAAACCCTCGTCGCCGCAAAGTTCTTCGCAGCAAGGCTGGGCGCTCATCGCGGTGCCCTGTATCTTCTCGCGTTTGCAGCAGCTTGAGACCGAATTGCCGCCCATATCAACGCAGTGACAAACGCCCGCCCAGATGTTGCCGGCGATGGTAAGCACGAAGATAATGGCTGCAAAACGGCGCTTCATAGCTCCAACTTTGAAATATGAACTTGCTAGATGCTTCTTGTCAAGCATCTTTTCAATAATACACGCGAAGGCCAGAACTATTTCCTATCTTCAAAAACTGTAAACAGCGGCGAGATTCACATGGTTCGAGTTCTGCCGTCCGCTCAAGGTCCAGTCGGTCCGGAAGCGGCGAAACTCGATGCCGGCTGAGAACTGCGGAGTAAATTTATAGATCGCCTCAATAGCGGCGGCAAAGTTCCGCGTTCGCACATCACGCGGGACGAACGTATCAAGATCTTCATTTCGCGGGTCGTCAAGCCCAAGAGAACCGTAGATGGTCAGTCGGTCGCGGAAGGCTTCAGGCGTAAAGCCGAGTTGAGCCCAGCCGCCGCGTGTCCCGATCGCCCGGACACCGCCGGGCACGAGCGTTGTCCCTTGTCGGTAAGCGAACTCGGCATTCAAGCCCTGAAAGATGCCGCCCTGAAACCCGGCCAGGTTCCTGCCGGTAAACGCTTCACCCGTTAGGATCAGTCGGTCATGGAGCGGCAGGTTCCAATCGAGCGCGATGCCGACGGAATCCGAATCGTTCTTTACGCCAGACGCTCCTGTAAAGACCCGTGAGCGGCCGTAATGGCCGGAGATGGCGATGCTGCCGGGTTTCTTGGTGCCAAAGACATTGGTATCGGCGAGCGAAACGCGGCCCTGAAAGTAAGGGACTCGCGACGCGGAGCCCGAATTCGGTTGAAGGAAAAATGCGGCGTTCGTCGCCGAATCGCCCGACTGCGGAGCGGCAACGGCCGCCTGCATCGTAACGAATTTGCCAAATCTAGTTTCGGCCTTGATCTGCGGAAGCCGTGCCCAGTTGTTGCCGGCCGCGGCCATCTGCGGAATCGCGGCCGCCGCGAGCGAGGTCGGGCTTGCCGGTGCGAAAACTGACCAGTCTTGTCCGAGCGTCAGCGAAGTCTTCTCCCATGCGAGCTTCACATTCGCCAGCCGCAGGCGGACAACCCCAAAGTTCTCGCCAATGCCGACCGACGGAAATCCGCCGAAGAAATCGGCCTCAAGCACCGCCGAGAGGTTGGCGTTTCCGGCCCTTGCGCCCTCAAGCCGGACACCGAACCGCGTTTGCCTGAGTGAAGCGCTAGTTCCGCCGCGGCCGGTCGGGGTCGCGAAAAGCGGCACATCCGCATTGTTCGTTCCGCCCGTGTTCGTGAATGCATTGAAATAGATCGAGCCGTAGGGAGTCAGCCTCGCGCTCCCGAGATTCACGCCAAGCTCCGGCTTCTGCTGTGCCGTAGGAACGGTCTCCGACCGAGCGGTCTCGGTGGGCTTTGCCTCGGCCGCGGGTTCTTTGACCTCAGGCTTCGCCGCTGCCGCCTGCGTGCCAGCGGTTAAGAGTTTCTTTAGCTCTTCGATCTGCTGCTGCATCGCGGCGACCTGAGCCTCGAGCTGCCCGATCCGCTCGTCCGAAGTCGTTTTGTTCTCAGCCGGCCTCGAGGCTTCAGCATCGCTTTTTGGCAAGCCCTCCCGCGTTTGTCCATTCAGGACGACGGCCGATGCAAAATTTACCAACAGCGCCACACAGAACGCTGCAAAAGATCGTTTAGTAGGAAACATACTGTCCTCACGGTGGGTTCAAGCTAGTTGGCAAGGAGGCGGTCGTGCCCCGCCTGCCGGGACTCACGGGAGTTCAAGATCGGCGTGTCGCTAGCGCATCTTCTCAAACCGCAGAATGGTCGTCCTGCCGTTTGCCGAGGTTACATCGAGTCCGTCTTCTTCGCCCGACTCTGAGAATTTGAACTCGATAGCCGTTACGTCCTCGATGCTGCGGGTCATGTCGCCAAGCATCAACTGGATAGTCGGCCTCTCGTCCTTTGTGTCAATATCGGCACCGACAAATGGCAGGCCGGATTCGATCCAATAGTCGTTTCCATTCTCGAAAACGCCAAGCCGCGTCGGCCGTCCTTCAAACTTCTCGCTAAAGAACTTCAGAAAATCTGCCCATTCGTGTTTTTGTGCTGCTTTTGTCATTTCAATTACCTCCGGGCAATGCCTAAGCCGCGAAATTTTTCGCACCTCAGGAAAATTCCACGCATATTTCGTCCGTTAGCACGCCGTTTCCGCGTTCGGGTTAGGGAACATATCCGCCTCGTCCTCACCACGCCGCGGGTTAAGACATGCAAAATCCTTCTCGATCAGCACGTTCAGTTCGGCACCATCGCCGATCAACTTTGTGAACTCGATAGAAACCTCGTCACCTGCCGCCCATTGGACCGCCGCCGTCCGTGGAAGACTAACAACCACGCGGTTGCCGGCAAGTCGTGCGTCAGTTGCCGAAGCTTCATCGCAGCCTTCGACGCCGTATGTAAGAATCGCCTCTGAGTCGGGGCCGAACGCCACTGACTCCTCGACTGCCCTCCCCGCGGCCAGTGCGTCAACCTCGGGCCGGGTAAGCCGCATACGGATCGAATTGTGCCTTAAACGCAACTTCACAAGAATCATTATCTCAAATTTCGTGCCGCTTTCGTGGTCAGCTCTTTGCACATCGTATTTTCGGAAGCCGAGCTTTCAAGAACCTCGGCGCGTCGAAATGAAGGAACAGCGACAACGATCCGATGCCCAAACGAGCGAAGCAAGCGTGAACGCGGCTGCCGATGCCGTATTTCAGATCCGCGGGGTGACGAAGGTCTATCGCATGGGCGAGGTCGAGGTCCACGCATTAAAGGGCGTCGATCTTGAGCTTTACCGTGGCGAGTTGGTCGTTCTCCTCGGTGCCTCGGGAAGCGGAAAATCGACCCTGCTCAACATCATCGGCGGCCTCGATACGCCGACCGAAGGCACGGTGGTTTATCAGGATCACATCCTAACCTCGGCCGATGAATCCGAGCTTACACGCTTTCGCCGCGAGCACGTCGGCTTTGTCTTTCAGTTCTATAACCTCATCCCGAGCTTGACGGCTCTTGAGAACGTCGAGCTTATCACCGAGATCGCTGAGAGCCCGATCTCCGCGAAAGAGGCTCTCGAAATGGTCGGGCTTTCCGAGCGGATCGATCATTTCCCGGCACAGCTCTCGGGCGGCGAGCAGCAGCGTGTGGCTATCGCCCGTGCCGTCGCAAAGCAGCCCGATGTCCTGCTTTGCGATGAGCCGACGGGAGCACTCGACGTGACGACCGGCAAGCTGGTCCTAAAGGTCATCGAAAAGGTGAACCGGGAACTCGGCACAACGACCGCGATCATCACGCACAACGCGGCGATAGCGGCTATGGCCGACCGCGTTATCCACATCGGAAGCGGACGGATCACCGAGATCATCCGCAACAACGAGAAGAAGAGTCCCGAGACTTTGGTCTGGTAGCTATGAAACCGCTGAATAAAAAGATGGTCCGCGACCTCTGGCACCTGCGGGGCCAGGTGCTGGCGACGATGCTTGTCGTTGCCTGCGGCGTGGCGTCTTTTGTGGCGATGAAGAGCACCTACGAGTCGCTCGTCGAAAGCCGCGACAATTACTATTCGCATTATCGTTTTGCGGATGTCTTCGCCGAGCTCAAGCGAGCTCCGCGTTCGGCCGCGGCCGAGATAGGGGCGATTCCCGGCGTTGCCGAGGTCGAGGCTCGCGTGGTGGCAAAGGTAACTCTTGACCTGCCCGATCTTCCCGAGCCGGCCCAAGGACACCTCGTCTCCGTGCCGGAAACAGGAGCCGGCCATCTCAATTCGCTTTTCCTTCTCCGCGGCCGTTTGCTCGAGCCCGGCGATCGGGACGAGGTTGTCATCAGCGGTGCCTTTGCCGATGCCAACCGGCTTGAGCCCGGCGATCAGGTCAGCGCCGTGCTCAACGGCAGGCTGCGGCGGCTGCGGGTCGTCGGCGTAGCGCTTTCGCCCGAGTACATCTATGAGATCCGGCCCGGCGACATCTTTCCCGATAACCGCCGCTTCGGCATTCTCTGGATGAACGAGCGGGCGGTCGCGAGCGTTTTCCAGATGGAAAATGCCTTCAATGACGTGGTCTTGACGCTTTCTCCGGGCGCCGGCGAGGCCGACGTTATCGAAAAGTTCGACCGGATCCTCGAGCCATACGGCGGTTTCGGCGCATATGGCCGCAGCGACCAGCTCTCGCACCGCTTTGTCGCGAACGAGCTCTCCGAGCTTCAGGTGTTCGGCACCGTCATACCGGTCATCTTTCTCGGCGTGACCGCCTTTCTGCTCCACCTTGTTCTGACGCGGCTTGTGAACGTCGAGCGCGAACAGATCGGACTCCTCAAATCCTTCGGCTATTCGAACGCGGACATCGGCCTCCATTATCTCCAGCTCGCCGTGCTCGCGATCTTTGGCGGGATCGTCATCGGCATCGGGCTCGGCTGGTGGACGGGCCGTGGAATGGCAAGGCTTTACGGCGAGTTCTTTCATTTCCCGATCCTCGACTTCAGCATCTCGTTCCTGGTCGTCGTTTGGTCTTTCGTCATCAGTCTTGGGGCGGCGGGCATTGGTGCCATTGCTGCTGTCCGCAATGCCGTTTCGCTCCCGCCCGCCGAGGCGATGCGGCCGGAACCGCCCGCGAACTTTCACGCCGGCTTCATCGA
Organism: Parvibaculum sp.; assembly: GCA_019635955.1. Classification (GTDB taxonomy): domain Bacteria; phylum Pseudomonadota; class Alphaproteobacteria; order Parvibaculales; family Parvibaculaceae; genus Parvibaculum. The sequence continues at coordinate 43 of JAHBYL010000084.1, read as the reverse complement.
ATCGACCGGCTTCCAGCAGATGCTTTCGACCGAGTCACGCATT
>JAHBYL010000083.1 GCA_019635955.1 Parvibaculum sp. | reverse complement strand
CTCGAGCGCGACGCGCTTGACCGTGTCGGCAGCCGCCTTTGAGACGAGGATGCCCGCCCGCGTGGAGCCGGTGAAGGACACCATGTCCACATCCGGATGCGAGGAGAGCGGCGAGCCGACGCCGGGGCCGTCGCCATTCACGAGGTTGAACACGCCCGCCGGCACGCCCGCTTCATGCAGGATCTCGGCGAAGAGATAGGCGTTGATCGGCGCGACTTCGGAGGGCTTCAGCACCATGGTGCAGCCGACCGCGAGCGCGGGCGCCACCTTGCAGGCGATCTGGTTGATCGGCCAGTTCCACGGCGTGATGAAACCGCAGACGCCGATCGGCTCGCGCACGATGCGCGTCGGACCCTTGTCTTCCTCGAACTCGTATTTCTTCAGGATTTCGAGATTGGTGTTGATATGGGCGATGCCCATCGCCGCCTGGGCCTTTTCCGACAGGTTCTTCGGCGCGCCCATTTCGGCGGTGATGGCGGCAGCGACATCGGCATAGCGCTTCTGATAGACCGCCATGATCGACTGCAGGAGCTCGATGCGCTCCTTCTTCGAGGTGGTGGAGAATTTCGGGAAGGCAGCCTTCGCCGCCGCGACGGCCTTGTCGACATCCGCCGCCGAGCCCATGCTGATGCGCGCGAAAGGCTCTTCATTGGCCGGGTTGATGACGTCAAGCGTCTTCGGCTGGACCGGGTCCACCCACTGGCCGTTGATGTAGAATTTCAGATAGTCCTTCATTGACCGTCCTCCTGTTTGATGCGGTCCCTTCCCCGGCAAACGCCGTCTTGTCGCTTGGGCCTTGAACGGCCCGGCGGCGGCAGCCCTGGAGGGTGTTCCGTTGGCATGAAACCTCGCATGGAGCGCGCTTCCGGGTCCAGCCGAAAACGCCCTCGAAAGCCGCCAAAACCCTGCGAAAAATTAGGGTGACGCCACGTGGACGGCCGCTGAAATGCCGGTTATTCGCCGCAATTCCGGCCCGGAATCGGGTAATAAGATCGTCATAATACAAGAGACCTGCCCGAGGAGAGACCCGCCCCATGTTCATCGACGGCCGCCAGGTAGAAGACGGAAGCATCATCGAAACCGACCTCGCCATTATCGGCGCGGGCGCGGCGGGCATCTCGATCGCGCGGGAACTGGCGGGCACGGATATTTCGGTCGCGCTGATCGAGAGCGGCGGCTTCGAATTCGATGCGGCGACGCAGGACCTTTATGAAGGCGAGATGGGCGGCGTCGACTATCCGCTGACAAGCTCCAGGCTTCGCTATTTCGGCGGCACCACGAACCATTGGGGCGGCTGGTCGCGGCCCTTCGAGCCCATCGACTTCGAAAAACGCGACTGGGTGCCTTATTCCGGCTGGCCGATGACGCGGGCCGATCTCGACCCCTTTTACGACCGCGCCCGCGAGGTCTGCCAGATCCGCTCGTCGGGCTTCGACGATGCGTCCGAATGGGCCGATGGCGGCGCGCCGCTGCCGCTGGCGGGCGACGAGGTGGAGACGCGCTTCTTCCTCTACAGCCCGCCCACGCGCTTCGGCACGAAATACCGCCCGGATATCGAGCGGGCGCGAAACATCTCCTGCTATCTCGAGTCGAACGTGACCGAGATCGTGCCGACGGAGAACGGCGCGGAAGTCGACCATCTGAAGATCGCGACGCTCACCGGCGTCAACTACACGATCCGCCCGCGCGCCTGCGTGCTGGCCTGCGGCGGCATCGAGAATGCGCGCCTGCTCCTGCTCTCGAACAGCGTCGAGACGAACGGCCTCGGCAACCGGACGGATAATGTCGGCCGCTTCTTCATGGAGCATCCGCATGTCGGCTCGCCGGCGACCTTCCTCGTCACCGATCTCGACCTCGTGGCGAACTGGTACCGCACCTACACGCGGGTCGAGCGGCCGACCGGCAATGTCGTGATGCGCGGCTGCCTCTTGATGAGCGAGGACTATCTGAGACGCGAGAAGCGTCTCGGCACGGTGCTCACCTTCGCGCCGTCGCGCCCCGTGACCGCCGAGACGGGCAAGGACAACCCGCCGGACCCGGCCGAATATCTCCATCCGAAAATATTGCAGCTCGCGCGCAGCACGACATCCTCGCCCGCGACGACCGAGGAATTCGGCTGGCGCCTCGGCGTCGGCTGTGCGAGCGAGCAGGAGCCGAACCCGGCAAGCCGCATCACGCTTTCCGACCGGAAGGATGCGCTCGGCCTCAACCGCACCAAGCTCACCTGGCGGCTGAAGAAATCGGACCGCGACAGCCTGCGCGCCAATCTCGAAGCGGTGGCGCGCGCCTTTGGCGGCTGGGGCGAAGGGCGCGTGCGCGTGCTCTTCCCGGAAAAGGACGAATGGACGGTCGCCGAAGGCTGGGGCAACCACCATCTCGGCACGACGCGCATCTCCGCCGATCCGAAGCATGGCGTCGTCGATGGCGATTGCCGCGTGCATGGCATGTCGAACCTTTTCATCGCGGGCTCATCGCTCTTCCCGACCGGCTCGACCGTGAATCCCACGCTGACGCTCGTCGCGCTGGCGCTGCGCCTTTCCGATCATCTGAAGCGCCGCTTCGCCGCCGCCACGCCGCTCTGAGAAGGATCGACGACATGAACCAAGACCACGATCATTCGCACGGCCATGAAGACGGGCACGGCCATGACGCGCATCACGGCCCCGCCGTCACGCGCCGCACGCTCGCGATCCTCGGCGGCACGGCGCTTCTCGCCGCCGCCATTCCCGGCCTTCTTTTCACGAAGGAGCCCGCAGGCTCGGGCGTAACGGCGCAGGAATTCACCGCGCTCCTCGCCGACCCCGAAAGCGCCGCCTATCTCGGCCGCCGCTTCATTGCCGAAGGCGGCGCGCCCGAAAGCGCCATCATCCATGAGAGGCGGCTCGCCGAAGCGCTGCGCGCCGAAGGCTGGTCGCCGGGCATGAGCGTGGAAGACACGCATCGCGCGCTCGCCGCTGCGGTCCGCGCCGACTACGCCGCCGCACGCACCGTGTCGATTGCCGAGTGGCATCTCTCGCAGACGGAAGGCAGCCTCTGCGTCCTTGCCGCCATCGCGCTTCGCACCGAAGACAGCGATGCGCCCGGCAACGGGCATGATGAAGCACATGGCTGACCGTCAGGTGCAGGGGCCATTCTCGCCCAGCACCACATGGTTCATGCGCGCCGCGATCGTGCCCGCATAGCCGCTCGGGCCGGGCCGCCGCGTAAGCGGCGCGGGCAGCACGGAGGCAAGCTGTGCGGCTTGCGTCCGCGTCAGTTCCTTCGCACTCACGCCGAAATAATGCCGCGCCGCCGCTTCCGCGCCATAGATGCCGGGGCCGAGCTCGATCACATTGAGATAGAGTTCGAGAATCCGCTTCTTGCCGAGCAGCGTTTCCAGCCAGACGGTGATATAGGCCTCCGCGCCCTTGCGGAAGAAGGTGCGCTGCGGCCAGAGAAAGAGATTCTTTGCCGTCTGCATGCTGATCGTGCTCGCCCCGTGCAGCGAGCCGCCGCGCCGCATCCTTTGCATGGCGGTGTCGACGGCTTCCCAGTCGAAGCCGCCATGGGTGCAGAACTTCCCGTCTTCGGCGGCGATCACCGCGCGCTGGAGATTGGGCGATATTTCGGAGAGCGGCACCCAGTCCTTCGAGAGACCGTGGCCTTCCACAACGCGGATCAGCATGAGCGGCGTGACGGGCGGCGGCACCACCGCATAGAGAAGGATGACGAGGGCGGGCGCGACAAAGAGGAAGAGCACAAAACGCGCGGCATAAAGCGCGACGAGATGCGGAACGGACCGGGGCCCCCTGGGCTCGGCATCCGGTTCCATTTTCATCCGGTCGCCGCCCGGCCCCTGCGGTGTCACATCGTATTTCATGTCGGCGGGATCATCCGCAGCCTGCCCCGGCGGCACAAGGCTTTTCGCGCCTCCCGCCGGGGCAAGACGGCGATTTCCCGGGGGAACGCGGCGGACGCTCATTCGTTTTCAAATCAGCAACCATGGAGGAAAGCGTGATGACCAAGACAGCGATTGGCATGGCCGCAGCCGCCTTTCTCTTTACGGCTGGCTGCACCGACTTGAACAGGACGGAATCCGGCGCATTGTCCGGCGGCGCCATCGGCGCAGGCGTGGGCGCGGCGGCGGGTGCGATTACCGGCGGTTCCGCCACCACCGGCGCGGTGATCGGCGGCGCGGTTGGCGCTGCGGGCGGTGCCTACAAGGGCTGCCGCGAAGAAGGCAAGTGCTGAGCCGCAGCAAGAAGTTCCCGACCGAAGGCCCGGAGTTCCGCTCCGGGCCTTTTTCTTGCCCGCCCTCATCCATTTCCATAAATGCGGCACAATATCACACTTAAAGTCTGGATAATTGGTCATTATATCGGTCCAAATATCGGGGCCCTTGCCCGCAAGAGAATGGAGCCGACACCATGACCCAGGCCATAAAACCGGACGTCACCGGATTTTTCGACAAGGCGACCTCGACGGTCACCTATGTCGTCGCCGATCCCCGCACGTCGAAGGCGGCGGTGATCGACCCCGTACTCGACTACGACCCCGCCTCGGGCCGCCTCTCCCATGAAAATCTCGACCGCGTTGCCGCCTTCGTAAAGGAGAAGGGCCTGACGGTGGAATGGGTGCTCGACACGCATGCCCATGCCGACCACCTGACCGGCACCGCGGTATTGCGCGAGAAACTCAAGGCGAAAAGCGGCATCGGCGAGCACATCACCGACATCCAGTCCTATTGGCGTAATGTCTTCCACATGCCCTATGTCGCTGCGGACGGCACGCCCTATGACCGGCTGTTTGCCGATGGCGAGAACTTCGCAATCGGCGAGCTCACGGTGAAGGTCATCCATACGCCGGGACACACGGCCGCGGACGTGACCTATGTCGCGGGCGATACGGCCTTTGTGGGCGATACGCTTTTCATGCCCGACTACGGCACGGCGCGGACGGATTTTCCCGGCGGCAATGCGCATACGCTTTATGCCTCGATCCGGAAAATTCTCGCCCTCCCCGCCGAGACGCGCATCTTCGTGGGGCACGATTATCTGCCTGAATCGCGCAGCGACGTCCGCTGGGAGTCGAGCGTGGCGGAGCAGCGCAAGTCGAACAAGCACATTCATGACGGCGTGAGCGAGAACGACTTCGTGAAGCTGCGCGAGGAACGCAACGCGACGCTTGCCTCGCCGCGCCTTCTCTATCCCTCGCTGCAGGTGAATATTCGCGGCGGTCATCTGCCGGAGCCGGAAGAAAACGGCTCGATCTATCTGAAAACGCCCATCCGCAAGGCAGGCTGAGGAACACACATGGAAAACTTCACACCCTTGTCCGGCCTTGCGGGCGGCCTGCTGATCGGCGCGGCATCGGCGCTCTTCCTGCTCCTCACCGGCCGCATTGCCGGCATCAGCGGCATTCTCGGCGGCGCGCTGGAAGAAGCATCGGCGGCAGGCGCCTGGCGCTATGCCTTCCTGGCCGGTCTCGTCGGCGCGCCGGCGGCCTATGCGCTGTTCGCGCCCGTCAGCATCGAGGTCGAGGCATCGGTGCCGCTCCTGATCGCCGCCGGGCTTCTTGTCGGCTTCGGCACGCGGCTCGGCAGCGGCTGCACCAGCGGCCATGGCGTCTGCGGCATCTCGCGTCTTTCCATGCGCTCCATCGTGGCGACCGTCACCTTCATGGCGTTCGGTTTCCTCACGGTGTTCATCGCGCGCCATGCGATCGGAGGCTGACATGAACGTAAAGACGATTCTTGCCGCCTTCGCCGCCGGCGCGATTTTCGGCCTTGGCCTCGTGATTTCCGGCATGGCGAACCCGGCAAAGGTTCTCGGCTTTCTCGACATTGCAGGAAACTGGGACCCGACGCTGGTTTTCGTCATGGGCGGCGCGATTATTGTCGCCTTTCCCGCATTCCAGTTCGCGAAGCGCCGCGCCCAACCGCTCTTCGCCGAGAAATGGTCGCTGCCCGACCGCACGGATATAGATCCGCGCCTCCTCGCCGGCGCGGCGCTTTTCGGAATCGGCTGGGGCATTGCCGGTTTCTGCCCCGGACCTGCGCTTGCCGCTCTCGCGCTCGTGCCCGGACAGGCGGCAATCTTCGTCCTCTCGATGATCGCAGGCGCACTGGCCTACCGTTTCACACTGGGACGTTGATCGATTTGGGCAAGGACGGCGGGAATAGCCCCATTTCCGCCATTCTGAGGCCGCGTTGCGCCGGAAAAATCTTTCCGTGTCGATTCACGGAAGATGGAGACCATTGTGAAAAAGTCAGCAACGGCATTGGCGGTTGCCGCCCTCTTTCTCACCACGGGCTGCACCAATCTCAGCAGGACGGAAGAAGGCGCGCTGTCGGGCGGCGCTATCGGCGCCGGTGTCGGCGCTGCTGCGACGGCGATTGCGGGATCGAGCATTGCGGCGGGTCTGATCGTCGGCGGCGCCGTGGGCGCGGCGGCCGGCGCCTACACAGCCTGCAAGAAGGAAGGAAATTGCTGAGCGGAATGAGCTCGGCGAAAGCGAAAGGCCCGGCGCATGCGCCGGGCCTTTTTCATACGCGGAAGAAGATATGCGCCTCGACCGCGTCGAACGAGCCGGCGACGGGACCGGCGCTCTCTTCCGCCCAGCTCCCGGCGGGCAGCGCCCGGTCGATCCGCACGGTCTGCATGCCTGCACCGCGCGCGGCCGCGATCTCGCCTGCATGGTCTGAAAGAAAGAGCATGGCATGGGCGGGAAGCCCCGCCGCTTCCGCGATGGCGCGGTAGGATCGGGTCTCGACCTTCGCGCCGATCCGAGTATCGAAAAATCCGTCGAACAGCACGGCGAGATCGCCCTTGTCGGAAAATCCGAAAATGAGTTTCTGCGCGTCTTCCGAGCCTGAGGAATAGACGAAGAGGCGGAGGCCGCGCTGCCGCCAATCGCGCAACCGCGCCGCCGCATCCTCATAGACCTCGCCCTTGAGCACACCTTCCTCATAGCCCTGCCGCCAGATCAGGCCTTGCAGGAGCTTCAGCGGCCCGGCCTTGCGGTCCTCATCCATCCAGGCGTGAAGCAAGGAGATCGTCTCCTCGAGCGTGGCATCCGGCACGCCGCCAAGCGCGCGCGCATCGGCAAGCGCCGCCGCGACCTCGGGATCCTCCTCCCGGTCTTTCAGAAAGGCGGAAAGCCGCTGCCGCGCATAGGGAAACAGAACCTCATGCACGAAGGCGAGCGGCGTCGTCGTTCCCTCGATATCGGTCACGACGGCACGAATGCCGCTCATGCCGCTTCGCGCTCGAACTTCGGAAAGCGCGTGGCGATGTCGTCGCCCGTGAAATGACCCACCCAGCCTTCGGGCGTGGTGAAGATGCGGATCGCGCAGAAATCCGGCGCGGGGCCCGTGTCGAACCAATGCGTGATGCCGGCCGGCACGCTGATGAGATCGCTGCGTTCGCAGATCACGCGATAGACCTTGCCCTCCTTGCGGAGATAGAAGGCGCCCGCGCCATCGACGAAGAAGCGGACCTCGTCATCATCATGCGTGTGCTCGGCGAGAAATTTCTGGCGAAGCTCGGCCTTGTTCGGATTGTCGGGCTTCACGCGCACGACATCGACGCTTTGATATCCGCCCTCGCGCATGATGCGAGCGACATCGCTTTCATAGGCGGCGAGCACCGCCTCCTGGTCCGCATCATCGGCAAGCGCATGCGGCGCGGCCCATCGCTCGAAAGCGACGCCGATCGCCGCAAGCTCTTCGGCAATGCGCGCGCCGTCCCCGGTTTCCAGAAGAACGGTGGCGGGGTCGGTGTCGGGATAAACCGTGAGATGCGTCATCTCGCGCCCTCCTCATGCAATTGTGCGGTCAGAAGAAAATCGAAGGCTTCCATGTGGCGGATCGTATCCGCCGCCGTTCGTCCCCATACATATAGGCCATGGCCGGCGATGAGGTAACCGTGGACGGGCGCCGCGGCGGCGAGTTTTTCCTCGACGAGCGATGCAAGCCGCTCCGTGTCCTGGTCGTTCGGCACGATAGGGATGTCGAGTGCGGTCTCGTGCGTCGTGACGCCGGAAAAGGCCTTCAGGAGCTCCCAGCCCTCGAGCCGCAGGAAGCCGGCCTGCGCATGACGGCGGGAGAGCACAGTCGCGGCCATGGAATGCATATGGGAGATCGCACCGATCTCCGGCGCGGCTGCATAGCGCCGCAGATGGAGCGGCGCCTCGGCGGAGGCCCGCGGATGCTTCGCCCCGGCGATTTCCGCCTCGATCACCCCGGCCTCGTCCAGCGCCGCCTTGTTCGCGCCGGTGGCCGTCAGCGCGGCGCGTTTTTCATCCATTCTGACCGAAAAATTGCCGCTCGTGGCGGGCACCCAGCCCCGCGCGCCGGCAAACCGGGCCATCTCGATGACCCCTCGGGCGGCTTCGGCAAAATCCAGAATGGGCGGCCTAGAGCCATGCATTTCCACAACTTTCCCCGTTTCGATCCGCGTTTGCCGGAGAACATAGAGATTTTCCGTGACGATGAAAGTACATCCTCTTTCGCACCGGAACGGGGGCTTACACCTAAAAGACTAGCCTTATATATTTAAGGTTGCATAAAACTATTTGCGTGCATCATATTGGTTGTACGCAATCTGATTCGCCTAATTATAAAGGTCTATATCAATGATCTCGATTACGCAGAATCTCGAAACGCCCCCCTTCACTGCGCTGGTCGATCCGGACTGCGCCGCCCTGTTGAGACACAGCGACCTTGCCCCGCCCCCGCCTTCGGACACGAAGCTCGCCTGGCAGGTCGCAAGCTCCCGTGGCGCGGTCAAGGACAGGCTGCTCAAGGAGGACACGGTGCGCATCGTCCTGATTGCCGCCAATTCCGAAACGGACCCGCTGCTCCGCGACCTCGTGCGCAACATCGACAGCCTGTGCGGCCGCGCCTGGATGCACGTCGTCCTCGTGACCGGGGACCGGGTGGCGCCGCCGCTCCTCGCGCAGCTCCGCCACTTCGCGTCCTGGTCGATCCTCGCGCTTCCCTGCCGCGCGGACGAGCTTTCCGAAATCGTCCTGGAGGCGGCCGCCAAGGCGGCGGACCAGCACCGCCTTGCCATGCTCTCCACCGCCATCCGCGCGGAGGCGGAAGACCTGCTGATCCGGACGCGCAATATCGTCGGCGCGCTGCAGAATGCCGGCACGCCCGCCGCGCTCGGCAATCTCGTCAGCATTGCGGACAGGATGAGCGGCGGCGCCGGGCAACCCGAAGCGGCGCCCATCGCGCCCGCGCAACGCGCAGCGGCACCCGCGCCGCAACGCAGCCGGAGCGCCGCGGACCAGGATTTCCTGACGCCGGAAGAAGCCGGGCGCAACTGGGTGCGGACCATGATCGAACTCTGCTCGTCGCGGCAGAACTTCTTTCCCGACGGGCTCTTCTCCGATCCCGCCTGGGACATGCTCCTCGATCTGACTTACGCACGCCTCGCCGGCAAGCGCGTCTCGGTCTCGAGCCTCTGCATCGCATCGCGCGTGCCGGCGACGACGGCGCTCCGACGCATCGGCGATCTCGTCGCCGAGGGACTTGCAACCCGCGTCCGCGACGAGAACGACGGCCGCCGCGTCTTTGTCGACCTGACGGATGACGGCTTCGCCCGCATGCTCGCCTATATCGACAATGTCCGCGGCACCTTCGCGATCGACCGCCACAGCGCCGCCCGAAAGGCCTGAGGCGGAACGGCAGCGCAAAACGCAAAAACCCGCCATGCAAAAGCATGGCGGGTTCTGAATCTCTGGGAGTCCACTGTCGGCGGGCTATTTCTTGATATCGGTTTGGGCATCCTGATCGATGTGATCCCGGTTGCTGGATTCGACATTCACAAAATCCGATCCGGCGGCGGCTTCCGAAGCCTCAGAATCCTCCAAGTTCAGCCGCCCGCCTCCCGTGCCCCCGATGCCATTCACAGGTGTACTCTCGGTATTCGAATTTGCCGGCGTTTGCTTATCTTTGTTCGCCTTGACGTAGTTCTGGACGCGTATAGTTGAAACGTCGCTGGAGACACGCAATCCGCCCGGAGCACCGCCGGGCGCGGGAACCTTGGCACTTTCAGCCAGTGCGGGCGCGGCCCATAGGGCAATTAATGTCGTGCCTGCTATCATTGATCGAAGAGCTTTACGCATAGGCATAGTCACCCTCCTGCAAATCCGCCGAATACCGGCGCTCAGACGCTAGCCCCCCGGCAAATGAGAAGCAATGCAGCCGATCCGGGCACACTCGGGAGCGGGCACAAACGAAAAAAGCCCACCGGATATCCAGTGGGCTTTG
>JAHBYL010000082.1 GCA_019635955.1 Parvibaculum sp. | reverse complement strand
GAAAACTGGCTTTTTAATGCCCGGTTGGTTCGTGTCCGGCGCGGCGTTCACCACCTTTACCCAACGGGCCCCCGGCACTTTGGGCCGCACCTTAAACGCAGGCCCTGCCCGGACAAAGCGGAATCTCGGTCCAATTCCGTAGCGGAGGGGCGAGCTCGCTGAACGGATTTGAACAGGGGACGGCACAAATCCGGGGCTGTGGAATGCCGCAATCTTGCCCTGAAATTTCCCCGTAACCGCCCGTTGGTGACCCGCATCGGGTCACATTCGCCCCCCATCTTGTCAGCATGGAAGACCGGCCTCGTGCCGGCCAAAGCCCGCAAGGCGACCCGGAAAAGGGGAACGAAGATGAAGAAGCATCTGACGATCGTTACGGCCCTGAGCCTCACCACCGCCATTGGAGCGGCGCTGGCCGCACAGACGGCATCGGCGTCCGATCCGCTTCCCCTGCCGCGGCCGGCCCTCATGGATGCGGCCTTCGATGAGCCTGCCCCGGGCCTTGCGGAACGGACGGTCTTTATCTCGGCCGTCGATCCCGAAGCGCCCTATTCACCGGGCTATGGCGTAAACGATAGCAAACGCGTCGTTTTTCCCGTCTATTTCCCGGCCGGCCTGACCACGCCTTCCGATGAGGCCGAAACCATGCTTCGCGCGGTCGCCGAGGAAATCACCTATCGGGGCCTTCGCGATATCCGAGTGGTTCCCTCCGAATCGGCGAGCCTCACCCCCGATATGGCGGTGGAACGCGACACCGAGGCGCGGGTTGTCGCTGTCGCGGCTTCGCTGGAAAAATTCGGCGTCCCGGAAAAATGGATTGCCGTGCAACCGAATCCGGGTCCGGACGTTTAAAGGGTACTGACTTGCAGCGATGCCTCCCCCCGGCATCCCTGCGATCCTCGAAAGACCCGGCGTCATCCCACCCCTCATAGGTCCCCCCACCCCAGGGATGGCGCCGGGTTCTTCACCTCAGATATTCCTCGCGATACTCGGCCCGCCCTTACCGGCGGGCCCTTTCTTGTCTCGGACGGCGGCAGCGTCTAGATAAGGCCTCGCCTTATCACTCCTCCCGGAAGTCCCCCCATGAGTACCAGACAGGTCGATACGAGCGGCTTCGGCACCTATGCCGGGCCGGTGCTGCGGGACGGCCACAGCTACCGGTTTGAAATCGCGGCGCATCACCTGAACGCCGACGACCGGCTCCATGGCGGCATGATGATGACGCTCGCGGCCATCATGCTGGCCGATGCCGCGCGGGAAGCGGCGGCGGAAAAGCAGCCGGGCGCGAAAGTGAGCGCGCTGTCGCTCAACTGCGATTTCGTGAGCGCCGGCGAGAAGGGCGACATCGTGGATGGGGTGACGGAAGTGACGAGGGCGACGCGGACGGTGCTCTTCATTTCCGGCGAGCTTCGCGCCTCGGGCCGCATTCTGATGACGGCGACCGGCGTCTATTCGATCAAGGATGCGGGGACCAGGTGAGAAGGCCGCTTCCCTCGCCGCGCGACGTTGCCGCGCCCGCCGGCTGGCGGGCGGTCGAGCTGCACGATCCCTTCGAGGCGCATGTGGGCCCCCTGTTCACGCGGGATAGCGACGAGGGCGAGCGCATTTTCGGCTTCATCGTGGATGAGCGGCATGTGAACGAAGAAGGCGACGCGCATGAAGGCATGATGCTCACCTTCGCCGACGCCTTTCTTGGCCATGCGGCGAACCGCGCCGCCGAGAAAGGCTGCGTCACACTCAGCATGCAGGCGAGCTTCCTGAGGCCTGCGAGAACGGGCGAGTTCGTCGAGTGCCACATGCGGGTCGAGCGGAAGACCCGGGCCATCATATTCGTTTCCGGCCGCTTCAATGTCGGGGACGAGGACATGATGACGGCGACGAGCCTCTGGAAAGTTCTCGGCGAGCGGTAGCGCAGACTTGCGCGGCCGGTACGGAACCGCTTTCCTAGGCGCCAAGAAACACCGGCCATGAGCAAGGGAGGCCCGAGATGGCGATCAACTACGACAAACTGATGGCGCTGAAGGCGGAAGGCCAGGAATTCAGCTATGGCGACCGCGAGACCATGCTTTATGCGCTGGGCATCGGCTTCGGGCGCGACCCGCTGGACGAGAAGGAACTGCCCTTCGTCTATGAAAAGAACCTCAAGACCGTGCCGACGCTTGCGACGGTGATCGCCTGGGGCGCCGGCGCGATCGGCGACAGCGGCATCAATTATGCGATGGTGGTGCATGGCGAGCAGCGGCTGACACTCCATCGCCCGCTGCCGGTGGCGGCGAAGCTTCTGGCGGACAGCCGCGTCGTCGGCGCCTGGGACAAGGGCGAAGGCAAGGGCGCGATCATCGTGACCGAGACGGACCTGAAGGAGAAGGGCGGCGACAAGCTCTGCACGCTCACCTCGACCATTTTTGCGCGCGGCGATGGCGGCTTTGGTGGCCCGCGCGAGGGCGCACCGGAACCGCACAAGTTGCCGGACCGCGAGCCGGACATGAGCGTGGACGCGGAGACGCGGCCGGACCAGGCGCTGCTCTATCGCCTGTCGGGCGACCGGAATCCGCTTCACTCCGATCCCGAATTCGCGAAGGCCGTGGGCTTTCCGAAGCCGATCCTGCACGGGCTGTGCACCTATGGCACCTGCTGCCGGGCGATCATCACAGGCGCGCTCGGCTACGACCCGACGCAGATCACGGGGTTCGATGTGCGTTTCTCGGCGCCGGTCTTCCCCGGCGACACGGTGACGGTCGACATCTGGAAGGATAAAGGCGTCATTTCATTCCGGGCCCGGGTGAAGGATCGCGACGCAGTGGTCATCAACAACGGCAAGTGCACCTTGAAGGCCTGATCGGGCCGCCCTTGCGAGCCCCTTGCGCGGGGAGGCAGGAAAGAGATAAATCGAGCCGGGCGGGACCACCGCCCGGCTTTTTTCATGTGATCCCCGCATGTCCCGCGACGATGCGCTGCCCCCCGGGCTTACCGCAAACCCTCCGTTTACAGATAATCTGCGCCCCGGCGACACGGAGGGCGAGGACCCTCTATCGCGGATGGAAAGGTTCATTGCCGAAGGCGACCGCGAGGGCGCGATCGCCCATGCGGAAACTATCGCCGCAGCGCGAAAGCAAGAAGGCTGGCCGGCAGGGCTCGTCGCGTCGCTGGCGCATTGCCTGATCGATCTCGGCGAGCCGGTGCGCGCGGGCGTCCTTCTCGAAGAGCTGATGCAATCCGGCGAAGCCAATGCGCGCGCCATGCTGGTGCTGGCGCGGGCTTTCAGCCTTGCCGAACGCCATCAGGAGGCGCTCGACGTTCTGAACGAGGCGAGCTTTCTCGATGGGCGCTCGGCAGAGGTTCTGCTTGCGCTCGGAGCAGCTCGGATTGCGGCGGAAGACATGGCGCGCGCCGTCGCCGATTTCGAGCGCGTGCTTCGCGTCGCGACCGGCGACAATGGGCGCGAGGCGGATCAGCGGGCGGAAGCGCATTTCCGGCTCGGCGAAATATGGACGGCGCTCGACGAACGCGCGCGGGCCGCACGCCATTTCCACAACTCACAGGCCGAAGACGCGGCGGACCGGCGCGGCGCGGCCATTCGCCTTGCCGAACTCGACGCGCAGCCGGCGCCGGCAAGAGCGAGCGCCGCCTATGTGCGGGCGCTATTCGACGGCTATGCGCCCCGCTATGACGGGCACATGGTGGAGGCGCTGCGCTATCGCGGGCCGGAGCTTCTTCTTGAAGCGGCAGAAGCGGCCGATGGCTTTTGCAGCGGAGCTCCTTACGACGCGGTCGATCTCGGCTGCGGCACCGGGCTCTCCGGAAAGGCCTTTGCGAAGCACTGCCGGAGCCTCGAGGGCGTGGACCTTTCTCCGCGCATGTGCGCGGCGGCTGAAGCCTCGGGTTTCTACACGAAGGTGACGGCGGGCGACCTGCTCAGCGCGCTCGGCGCCGCGCCGCGAGCCTTCGGCCTTGCCATTGCCTGCGACACGATTATCTATCTCGGCGACCTGGAGCCGCTGTTCGGCGCGCTCGACAAGGCGCTTCTACCCGGCGGCTGGTTCATCTTTTCGACCGAAAGATCGGACGGGCTTTCGCAGGAAGCCCTGGAACGCGGCTTCGAAATGGGACCTTCACGCCGCTTCCGGCATACGGAGGGCTATCTCGCGGCCCTGGCGGCGCGGCACGGCTTTGCGATCCGCAAGCTCGGCACGGAGACGCTACGCATGGAAAAGCGGCAGCCGGTTCTCAGCCTCGTCTGCGCGATGCGGAAAGCCTGACCACAAAAGGAACGGCCCGTGTTCCGAAGAACACGGGCCAGGCCGGAGCGAATTTCTGGGGGGGTTTGGAAATCCGCCACCGATCGTTCGAATGGCTTTCAGAAAACAGGCAGCACGGACAGAACGCAGAAGGCGAGAAGGCTGGCGGCTGCGGCGGCATAGACGCGCAATTCGCTCGAGCGCGGCTGCGCGCCTTCGTTGCGGCCCGGGTTCACTTCCACGCGCCGGGCGCGGCAACGTGAAAGGATGCGTTCAACTTCAAATTCGGTTGCGGGCGGCGGCGAGGCGCGACCGAAGCTGCGGCGGCCAAAGGCGCCGGCCGAGGCACGGCCTGCGGGTTCGGGATGAAAACGCCGGTCGAGAACGGTGTGACCGTGAGCGAGAATGTCCGTCATGTCCTGCACTCCATCTGCGGGCCCTGCCCTTGAGGATTGCTGCCCTTCTGGCGAGGAGATTGTGCCCGGGGAGCTTCGCGCTCAACGAGGGTTATGTTCAGATTTGTCGATCAGTGTGGGTCCCACACGCTTCCGGCGGCGTGCAAAGGCCGGTATGGTTAAGAGCGACAGAAACAGGGCGCTCGACCGATGCACAGACCGACAAAGCGAATTGCGATTCTTGCCACCGCCCTGTTCTTCCTGCCACTGACAATCTTCTTCGCCGTCGATGCGCAGGTTTGGGAACCGGGCGATCCTGTCCCCGCGGGCATGGACTTTCCCGAAGACACGGGCCCGCGGGAGAACCGCCTGCCCACGCCGCCGCCACGCGTGCTGACGCCCGAAACCGGCGTTGTTACTTCGTCCAGCGACGCCGCGGTGCCGCCCGCACCACCGCCCATATCCGAAAGGCCGCCGGCGCTCAGCGTGGCGGAGGATCCGGAGGATTTTCTCTGCAGCCGCGCCCCGGTGGGCAAAGCCGTTCGGGTGCCTCCTCCTTTCGACCGCTGGCTCGTTCTCGTCTGCACACAGGAGGGGCAAGCGCTTGTGCCGGTGATGGGCGAAGTCTGGGTGGCACATGGCTCGGCCGATCCCGTTTCCATTTTCGCCCTGCCGCCAGGAGGCACACCGCCGTCGCACGGGCCCGGCTTCGATCCGCGTTACGACATCCGCTTTCTCGCCCTGACCGGCGGCGAAACGCAGGACGAAAGACGGGAGCGCGCGCTCGACCTCCTGCGGCTTGCCACGAATGGAAGCGAAACGCTGCCGGACTATCGCGAAATCTGGCAGCTCGATGCGCTCTCGAATGCGGGCGGGGCGCGATACAACCTGTTCTTCTATCGCGTCGGGGAAAGACCCACGCGCATCATCGCCTGCCTCGATCAATGCGCGCAGGCCCTTCACCTCGACGTATTGAGCGGCGACGAGGCGCGGGACGCGCTTGGCCGTTGACCGGCCCCGTCATAAATTGACACAATAAGTGCCGATATATAGAAACGCCGACGCCTCACGCCGGGGCGGCGGAAACAAGGGCGGACAACGATGACCAGGGGATATGATTTCTACGGCGCGGAAGTGAGCTACTTCTCGGGCAAGGTGCGCGCCTATCTGCGCTACAAGCGCATTCCCTTTTCCGAGATCACGCCGACGCGCGACATCTACCGCAATGTGATCCTCGCCCGTGTCGGCTGGCCGGTGATCCCCGTCGTGGTGACGCCGGAGGACGAGACCTGGCAGGATTCATCCGAGATCATCGACAATTTCGAGGCGCGGTTTCCCGATGCGCCGATCTATCCCGAAGGCGCGCGGCAGAAGCTTGCGGCGCTCCTGATCGAGGCCTATGCCGACGAATGGCTGAAGCTGCCGGCCATGCACTACCGCTGGACGAAGAACCGCGACTTCGCGATTTCCGAATTCGGGCGGCTGTCGCGGCCCGATCTCGACGCGGCCGGCCAGCGCGCGGTGGGCGAGGAAACGGCGAAGCCTTTCGCGGGCGCGCTGCCTTTCCTCGGCGTTTCCGAGGCGACGGGCGCTGCCATCGAAAAATCCTATGAGGGATTGCTCACCGAACTCGATGCGCATTTCGCAAAGCATGAGTTTCTGTTCGGCACGCGGCCCTCGATCGCCGATTTCGGTCTCTACGGGCCGCTCTATGCGCATCAGTTCCGCGACCCGGCATCCGGCGAGATCATGAAGAAGCTTGCGCCGAATGTCGTGAAATGGGTGCAGCGCATGACGAAGCCGCCAGCCCCGAAGGGCGGCGCCTTTCTTGTGAATGACGAAGTGCCGGAGACGGTCATTCCCGTCCTCGCGCGGATGATGCGGGAGTTCCTGCCGGTGCTGAAAAATACGGCAATCGCGCTGAAGGCGCATGTGGAGGCGAACCCGCAACTCATCGCCGGCAAGGAGCCTGTGCCCCGGGCCATCGGCCAACACGAGTTCACGCTTGAAGGCGCGACGGGTACACGCGCGATCTTCCCTTTCGATCTCTGGATGCTGCAACGCGGACTCGATTTCCTCGCGACGTTGCACGGAGAACAGCGCGAGAAGGCGATTTCCATGCTAGAGAAGGCAGGTGGCGGCGAGCTTCTTTCGTTCCCTGCCTTTCCGCGCCTGACGAGGCGCCAGTTCCGTCTGGTTCTTGAATGAGCGATAGCAGCTTTCTCTCCCGTCTTTTTGCCCGGCGCCGCGGAAGGCCCGCGCTGCCCGGCGAGGCGGAGACGAGAGAGCAGCCAGCGAAACCCGAAGGAGACACCATGTCGAGCGAAGGTCTGCACGAACCGATCGCGAAGCTTTCCCACGAGGCGCTGAACCTGCATCGCGCCATCGTGTCGCTGATGGAAGAGCTCGAGGCGGTCGACTGGTACAACCAGCGCGCGGAAGGGGCGACGGATGAGGATCTTCGCAAGATCCTCATTCACAACCGCGACGAGGAAATCGAGCACGCGGTGATGGTGCTCGAATGGCTGCGGCGCAATCATCCGGTCTTCGACAAGGAATTGCGCGCGCGGCTCTTCAAGGATGGGCCTATCGCGAAGGATTGAGAGACGCACACAGCTCTAAGGTGCCAGAAAATCCCGTAACGCGCTCATGGTGCCGCCCGGGTCTTCTTCATGTGGGAGATGACCGAGCCGGTCGAACACCAGGAGCCGGCTGCCCGCGATATCCCGATGGAAACGCTCGGCGTCCTCGACCGGGACACGGCGGTCCAGCCTTCCCCACATGATCAGGGTCGGGACAGCAACCGATCCAATCCTCTTCCAGTCGGCGTAGGATTCCTGTTCGGTCTGCAGAAGCAGCGCGCGGCGGTTTCCCGGATGCAGATGGAGCTCGTAGTAGCGATCGACAAGTTCCGGCGTCACCCTGGCCGGATCGCCATATGCTTCCATGAGGCCTTTTTCGATAAAGCTGCGCGACGTGATGCGTTCGATCACGGAGCGGAGAACGGGAATCCGCGCGAGCGAGAGCAGGAGGGAACTCTCGTCCCCCTTGGCGGGATACCCGCGCGCATCGATCAAGACGAGACGCTCGACGCGGTCCGGCGCCGCCGCTGCCGTCGCCCAGGCGATGCGGCCACCCTTTGAGCTTCCGATGAGCGTCGCGCGCCCGATTTCTAGATGGTCGAGGAGCGCCGTCACGAAGCGCACATAGTTCTCCACGCGGTAGTCGTCATCCGGGAAGGCATCGCTCAGGCCCGCTCCCGGCAGGTCGAAACTCACGACACGATAGCGGCCGTTCAGCGCGGCGGCCCATGGCTCCCAAGTGTGGAGGCTCGAGGCCGTGCCATGGATCAGCACAAGGGGAGGGGCATTCCGCCGGCCTTCATCGCGCAGATGGATATCCATGCCTGCGATCTTCACGAATTTCGACGGCGCGGGCGCCCAGCGCGCCCGAAGAAGATCGGCAGGCCGATCTGGCGTCCATGCCAGCGCTACCGCCGCCACAATGATCGCGAGCCCTGCCGCCAATGCAACGATCCAGCGATTCACCGGCCTCTCCCCATTCCGCGCGCCATCCTCACCGCGCAGCGGAGGGGGAGCTTGTTTCCATCGCGCAAGAATATAAGCTATCGCTCACATTCCATACTCGCATTCCAACGGCACCCTCATGGCGCGGAAACCGCAAACCAGACCAAGAAAATCGGCCTCGCAGCGGCGCTCGCAGATCACCGTAGATGCATTGATCGAAGCGACCGCTCGCATTCTGGTCCGCGAGGGTTATGACAAGGCCAGCACCAACAGGATCGCGGCCGTTGCGGGCGTCAGCATCGGCTCGCTCTATCAATATTTTCCGAGCAAGGAGGCGCTGGTTGCGGCGGTGATCGAGCGCCATACGCGGCAATTGTCGGATGTGATCCAGGCCGCGCTGGCGCGTGTCCTGACGAGCCCCCTTGAGGCCGCGGTCCGGGAACTGGTCGGCGTCGCCATCGACGCGCATGGCGTCGATCCGAAACTTCATTGCGTTCTCGCCGAACAGGTGCCGCGGGTCGGGCGGCTCGAGAACATCGATGCCGTGGAGAAGCAGGCGCGGCTCCTTCTCAGAGACTATCTCGAGGCTCATCGAGGCGAGATCGGCATCGCCGATCTCGATCTCGCGGCCTTCATTCTCGTCACGACGGTAGAGGCGCTCACCCATTCCGCGGTCCTGCATCGCCCCGATGTTCTCACCGGCGAGAAGGCGGCCGAGTTCGTGGATGAAGTAACGCAGCTCGTTCTCGGCTATCTGCAAACGCCGGCGCGCGCCCGCAAGCCGAACAAGGCTTCCCGCGCGCGATAAATCCGGCCGGGAGCGGGAACGGAAAATGCGAGCGGTTCAGGTCGCTCGCGGATCAAGGCTGGACACCAAGCCGCCGCGAATGCCCGTATCCCGGCACGGGACGCGGGCCCGCGCCGCCGTTTCTCAATGCGAGTATCCGTTGCCGGGCGCCCTTCGTAGAATGCGAACCAGGGAGCGGAACGTTATCCGCCCATCGGGTTGAAGGCGGGCAATGCTTTCTTCACATCAAGAGGCGGTACATTACACATGAAACGGCATTCTTTCTCGCAACTGGTTCGCTACAAGCAATGGGCCGATCGCGGCCTCTACGATGTGGTCAGGAGAAATCTCGACAGGATGGACCCGCAGGATCTGACGGTCGTGATGCTCATTCTCGACCACATGCAAGTGGTGGACAGCATCTTCCAGAACCACCTTCAGGAACGCTCCCATGGCTTTCACGCGCCGCGCTCGGAGGCGCTGCCGGAGCTCGATATGCTCAGCGAAAAAGCGATGGCGACCAACGAATGGTACCGGTCATATGTCGACAATCTGGACGAGCAGGATTTCGAGCGGACCGTCGACTTCGTCTTCACCAGCGGGAAGCCCGCGCGCATGAAGCGCGGCGAGATCATCATGCATGTCTGCCTGCATGGGACCTATCACCGCGGCAATGCAGGCGTTCTCCTGCAGAAGAATGGCGTCACGCCCAATGACGACCGCATGACGGATTTTCTCGAGATCGCGGCGTAGAGGGCCGGTGGGCCGATCGCGAAGGACTGACGCTACCGCACCTGTCCGCCATCAACGACGAGCACTTCGCCGGTGATGAAGCTGGCGCGGGGGCTTGCGAGGAAGAGGGCGGCGTCCGCGATTTCCTCGACGGTGCCGAAGCGGCGGAGGGCCACTTCACGCTTGATCCAGCGGTCCCAGGCTTCGGGCCGCTCCTTGGTGTTCTTGTCCCAGACTCCGCCTTCAAAGAGGATGTTGCCAGGCGCGATGGCGTTGACGCGCAATCCTTCCTTGCCGGTGAATTTCGCAAGCTGGCGCGTCAGATGATTGATGCCCGCCTTCGAGGCGGCATAGGTGAGCGAGGTGCCCAGTGCATCGACGCCCGCGATGGATGAGATCAGGATGAGGCTTGCATGTTCGCGCGCCTCGCGCGGGCGCTTCAGGATGCGGCGTGCGGCCTCGCGCGCGAGATAGACGGAACCGAAGAGGTTCTGCTTCATGTCGGCGTCCCAATCCTCGTCCGATACATCGAAGCCCAATGGCGCGCGCGACAGGCCGACATTCGCGACCGCGCAGTGAAGCGGGCCCAGTGCCGCATCCGCTGCATCGAGCGCGGCGGCGATTTCCGCCGAGGCGGTCATGTCGCCCGCGACGGTGAAGAGATTTTCAGGCTTGACGCCTTCCGCAATCAGCGCCTTGTGCGCCTCATCGAGCGATGCTTCGCCGCGCGCCGCGAGCGCAACCCTAGCGCCCTCGGCGGCGAAA
>JAHBYL010000081.1 GCA_019635955.1 Parvibaculum sp. | reverse complement strand
TGTTTCCAGCCATTTGCCTCGAGAAGGAGCCCGCGATTTCCATGGATGACGGCGTGGAAAATCTCGCGGCCCATGACGATGAGGCGCCCCACAGGCCCGACCCCGCGACCGAACCGGGTTTCGATCTGGGCGATGCGCCCGCGCCGGTGAAAGCTGCCGCGCCGGCGGGTTATCAGGTTCTCGCGCGCAAATACCGCCCCACCGTTTTCGAGGATCTCGTCGGCCAGGAGGCGATGGTCCGCACGCTCCGCAATGCCTTCGAGACGGGCCGCGTCGCCCACGCCTTCATGCTCACGGGCGTCCGCGGCGTCGGCAAGACGACGACCGCCCGCATCCTCGCCCGCGCCCTGAACTACGAGAAGCCGGGCGTCGACAAGCCCACCATCCATATGGATGGGCCGGGTATCCATTGCGACGCGATCATGGAATCGCGCCATGTCGACGTGATGGAAATGGACGCCGCCTCCCGCACCGGCATCGACGATATCCGCGAGATCATCGACAGCGTGCGCTACCTGCCAGTCTCGGCGCGCTACAAGGTCTACATCATCGACGAAGTGCACATGCTCTCGAAGCAGGCCTTCAACGGCCTCTTGAAAACGCTGGAAGAGCCGCCCGCCCATGTGAAGTTCATCTTCGCGACGACCGAAATCCGTAAAGTGCCGGTCACGGTCCTCTCGCGCTGCCAGCGTTTCGATCTCCGCCGTCTTTCCGTCGATGAACTGGCGGGTCTGCTCGGCAAGGTCTCGCAGCAGGAAAATGTCGAGGCGGAAGAGGCGGCGCTCAAACTCATCGCCCGCGCGGCGGACGGCTCGGCGCGCGATTCGCTCTCGCTGCTCGACCGCGCCATCGCCCATGGCGAGAATGGCGTCCGCGAGGCCGATGTTCGCGACATGCTCGGCCTTGCCGACCGTGCCCGCATTTTCGATCTCTTCGACCTGCTGATGAAGGGCGATATCGGCGGCGCGCTGACCGAGCTTCGCGCACAATATGACGTCGGCGCCGACCCCGCCGTTGTCCTCTCCGATCTCGCCGAACTCACCCATTGGCTGACGCGCCTGAAACTCGTTGAAAGCGCGAGCGACGATGTCGCCATGTCGGAAACGGAGCGCCGCCGCGGCGCCGAAATGGCGAAGGCGCTGCCGATCCGCGTCCTCTCCCGCACATGGCAGATGCTCCTGAAGGGGCTGACCGAAGTGCAAGCCTCCGCGCGGCCCATCGCGGCGGCCGAAATGGTGCTGGTGCGCCTCGCCTATGTCGCGGACGGACCGGGACCTGAGGAATTGCTGGAACAGCTGAAAACGACCGGCGGCACAGGCGGGCCCGCGCCGTCGCGCGCCTCGGCGCCGCCATCCGATGGCCCGCGCGCGCAGCTCCGCGCCGTCTCGAGTCTCCGCACCGAGCCGCGCCCCGCGCCCGTTCAGGCAGCGCCCGCGCTGATGCTCTCCAGCATCGAGGATGTGCTGAAGCTCCTCGCCGAGCGCCGCGAGGTGAAGCTCAAGGGCATTCTCGAGGCAGGTGTACGCGTCGTGAGTTTCGAGGCGGGCCGCATCGAAATCAGCCCGCTTGAGGGCACGCCCCCTTCGGTCGCAAGCGAATTGTCCGAGGCGCTGTCCAGGGCCACCGGCGCGCGCTGGTTCGTTTCCATTGCACGCGGCGCCGTCGCGCCCGCGCCCACGCTTCGCGAACAGGCGAAGTCGCGCGAGGAAGCCGCGAAGGACCGCGCGAAGGAAGACCCTCTGGTAAAGGCGGCGCTTGCGCTGTTTCCCGGTGCTGAAATCGTCGATGTGCGCGAGCCCGGCCTCGAATTGCCGCAAGGCGAGGAGGTGATGCCGGCCGATCCCGACGATCCCGGCATCGATCCCGATGCCTTCGCCGCCGAATACGACAACAGGGAGCCAGACGCGTGAAGAATATGTTCGACATCATGAAGCAGGCCCAGCAGCTTCAGTCCCGCATGGCAAGCATGCAGCAGGAACTGGAAGCAGCCGAGGTCGAGGGCCGCGCCGGCGGCGGCATGGTGACGATCCTCATGTCGGGCAAGGGCGAGGTGAAGAAGGTGTCCATCGACCCTTCGCTGATGAAGGAAGACGAGCGCGAAATCCTTGAGGATCTCATCGCCGCCGCCTGCGCCGACGCGAAGTCGAAAGCCGAACAGCTCGCCGCCGAGAAAATGAAATCGGTCGCGGGCGGCCTGCCGCTGCCGCCGGGCCTCGGGCTCTAGCGCATGGCCGTCACCGGGCCGGAGATCGAGCGCCTGATCGCGCTGCTTGCGAAGCTGCCGGGCCTCGGGCCCCGCTCCGCGCGCCGCGCCGTCCTCCAGCTCATCAAGAAAAAGGAAACCCTGCTCGTGCCGCTTGCCGCCGCTATGGCCGACGCGGCGGAGAAGGCGCGCATCTGCTCGGCTTGCGGAAATGTCGACACGCAGGACCCCTGCGCCATCTGCACGGACGCAGCGCGCGACCCATCGGTTCTCTGCGTCGTGGAAGAAGTGGGCGATCTCTGGGCGCTGGAGCGGGCAGGCGCGCACAAGGGCCGCTATCACGTGCTGGGCGGCGTCCTTTCCGCGCTCGACGGCGTCGGACCTGACGATCTCAATATCGGCAGGCTCGTCGAGCGGCTTTCATCCGGCGAGGTGAAGGAAATCGTGCTCGCCATGAATGCAACCGTGGACGGCCAGACGACGGCGCATTACATCACCGACCGCGTCTCCGGCATTGGCATCGCGGTATCGCGGCTTGCCCATGGCGTGCCCGTGGGTGGCGAACTCGATTATCTCGACGACGGCACGCTCGCCGCCGCCATGAAGTCCCGCCGCCCGTTCTGAGCCGCTCTACTTCTCCTTCGCACCCCAGTAATTCCGCGTCATCGCGAAAACGGCGGGCGCAAGAATGATGAGCGCGATCAGGTTCGGGATCGCCATCATGGCGTTGAGCGCATCGGCCATGTTCCAGACGAGGTCGAGGCTCACCGTCGCCCCCACCGGGATCGCCAGTACCCAGAGCACGCGATAGGGCCAGATCGCCTTCACGCCGAACAGGAACTCCACCGCCCGCTCGCCGTAATAGCTCCAGCCGAGCAGGGTCGTGAAGGCGAAGAGCGCGAGCGAAACGGATACGAGCGTCGCACCCCAGGGCAGCGTATTCGCGAAGGCGGCGCTTGTGAGTGCCGCGCCGTTGATCTCGCCGCCCCACAGCCCCGACGTGATGATGACGAGGCCCGTCAGCGTGCAGACGATAAGCGTATCGATGAAAACGCCGACCATGCCCACAAGCCCCTGCTGGATCGGATCGTCCGTCTTCGCCGCCGCATGGGCGATGGCGGCCGAGCCGAGCCCGGCCTCGTTCGAGAAGATGCCGCGGGCAAAGCCCCAGCGGATCGCAAGCAGGATCGCGCCGCCGATCGCGCCGCCTTCGGCGGCCTCCGGCGTGAACGCATATTGGAAGATGAGTGCGAAGGCGCCGGGGATCGCGGCATAGTTGAGCGCGAGGATCAGCAGCGCGCCGCCGATATAGATGATGATCATGGTCGGCACCAGCGCGCTTGCGACTTCAGCGATGCGCTTGATGCCTCCGATGAGAACGAGCCCGACGATCGCCATCAGCGCAACGCCGGTTGCGGCGGCCGGAATGCCGAAGCTCTCGCTCAGCGCATGCGCGACGGAGTTCGCCTGGACGCTGTTGCCGATGCCGAAGCCGGCGAGCGCAGTGAAGATCGCGAAGGCCGGCGCGAGTACGAGCGCCAGCATCGGAAATTTCGGCCCGATGCCGTTCTTGATGTAATACATCGGCCCGCCGACATGATTGCCGAGCTCGTCGACCTCGCGATAGGCGACGGCGAGCACGGATTCGGAGTATTTCGTCGCCATGCCGACAAGCGCGATCACCCACATGTAGAAGAGTGCGCCGGGCCCGCCGAAATAGATCGCAGTGGCGACGCCTGCGATATTGCCGGTACCGACGGTCGCCGCGAGCGCCGTCATCAGCGCCTGGAAGGGGGAGATGTCGCCCGCGCCTCTCGACGGGCGCACCGAGAGCTTCAGCCCTTCCGGCAGCTTCCGCCAGGGCATGAAGCGTAGTCCGATGGTGAGGAACACGCCGGTCAGCGCCAGCGCTCCCAGCATCCAGGGGCCCCAGAGAAAATCGTTCGCCGCCGAGACGAAACCCTCGATCGCTTCCATGTAGCTGCCCCCTGAAACCCCAGAACCTTGCGGCCCGCCCGCGGCGCTGCCTGTCCCCATTTGCCTCGGGCGAGACTAGCAAAGAATGAGGGCGCGGCGAGCCCGTTTTTTACCCGCATTGGCCAAAGGTCAGCTGGGTGCGAGGCGGTTCTGCTGCGGCGGCGTGGGCAGGGGCTCGGTGGAATCGCCTTCGCCCATTTCCACCGCTTCGATCTTTTCGCCGCGGCTCGAGATCGCGTCTGCGGACTTTCGAATATCGCCGATATCTTTTCCTGCCTGCTGGAAATGCCGCTCGAGGCTGCCCACCCGGTCGTTGAGCCTCCCCACATCGCCGAGCAGCAGGCCGACATATTTCTGAATGACGCCCGCCTGCTTGCGCATCTCGACATCTTTCAGCACCGCGCGCACCGTGTTGAGCGTCGCCATCAGCGTCGTCGGCGAAACGATCCAGACTCGCGCCTGATAGGAGCGGCTCACCACATCGCCGAAATTTGCATGAAGTTCGGCATAGACCGCCTCCGACGGCAGGAACATGAGTGCCGATTCCGCCGTCTCGCCTGGAATGATGTATTTCTCGGCAATCGCCGTTACATGCTTGGTGAGATCGGAACGGAACTGCCGCGCCGCAGCCGTTTTCTCCGCTTCGTCCTTCGCATTGCGAAGCGCGTGATAAGCATCCAGCGGAAACTTCGCATCGATGGCGATGGGGCCGGGCGGGTTCGGCAGGCGGATCAGGCAGTCCGCCCGCGTGCCATTGCCGAGCGTCGTCTGGAAACTGTAGGCCGATGGCGGCAGCGCGTTCGTCACGATGTCGATGAGCTGCACCTCGCCAAAGGCGCCGCGCGCTTGCCGGTTCGCGAGAATATCCTGCAGCCCGACGACCTGCGTCGAAAGCTCGGTGATGTTCTTCTGCGCCTCGTCGATCACGTTGAGCCGCGCCGTCAGCGTGCCAAGCGTCTCGGCGGTCTTCTGCGCGCTCGCCTCGAGGCTCACGCCCATCCGCTGGCTCACATGTTCCAGCCGCTCGTTGAGGGTGGAGGTGATCTCCGCCCGCGTCTGCGCCTGTGCCTCCGCCATGGCCGCAAGCCGGCCGAGAAGTTCGGTCTGCTGCCTCGCAAGCTCGCTCACTTGCGGGTCGGCGGTCTCGCGCTTCCCCCGCAGGAGCAGCGCGGCAAGCGCGCCAAGGGCGGCGGCGAGAAGCGCCACGGCAATGAAGAGGGCGGTTTCGGTCATGTCTGGTCTCCGGAAGGCACGCCCCGGACTATAAGCCGATTCCCGTCCCTCCCCGGGCGTTGTCCCATTTTGGGCTTAACCGCCTTGTGTGATTTGCCTATCATCGCCCCGGGTTTGTGGCCCTTCGGGGCGGATATATTGGTGGGGGCTCCCATGCGTTTGGGTTTTGCGGCGGTTCTGGCCGCCCTTCTGGTTGCGGCTTGCGGGCCGGTCATGGAAACGCGCTACGATTTCGTGCCGCCGGCAAGCGACGCGGGCATGAAATGCGTGCAGAATTGCCAGTCGCAGCAGACTTCCTGCCAGAAGGCCGAGCAGGACCGGATCATGTCTTGCCGCCAGAAGGCCGACCGGGATGCCGACATCGCCTATGAGAAGGCCCGCGACAAATACATCAACGATCTGAAGCTCCACGCCGCGGCGCCGGACAAATATGGCCTCCCCTCGGAACCGGGCCGCAGCGCCAATTACAGCGCCTGCCAGCAGTCGAACCAGTGCACGGTCGACTACCAGATGTGCTACCGCTCCTGCGGCGGTCAGATCAACGAGAGCCAGGTCTGCGTCGCCATGTGCGACCAGTGAGGGCCTGATTCCTCGAAAATCGGGGGAATCCCGTGGCTCCGGGGCGGGCTGGCTTGACCGGCTTCCGCCCCGGGCTTATTTCAGGCCCATGGCCATACGAGAAATCATCACCGCGCCCGACCCCCGGCTGAAGGAGGTCTCCAAACCCGTTGACCGGGTGGATGACGAGCTGCGCGCCCTGATGGACGACATGCTGGAGACGATGTACGACGCGCCGGGCATCGGCCTGGCCGCAATCCAGATCGGCGTCCCGAAACAGGTGATCGTGATGGACCTCGCCCGCGAGGGCGAGAAGCCCGCGCCGCGCTATTTCGTGAACCCGGAAATCATCTGGACCTCGGAAGATACCGCCGTCTACGAGGAGGGCTGCCTCTCCGTTCCCGATCTCTACGAGGAGGTCGAGCGTCCGGCCCGCTGCCGCGTGCGCTATCTCGATTATCAGGGCGAGATTCGCGAGGAGGAGTGCGACGAACTTCTCGCCACCTGCCTCCAGCACGAGATGGACCATCTGAAGGGCGTGCTCTTCATCGACCATCTCTCGCGCGTGAAGCGCTCCATGATGCTGAAGAAGCTCATGAAGCAGAAGAAGCTGCAGGAGACGGCTTGAGCTTGAGGCTCGCATTCATGGGAACGCCGGATTTTTCGGTTCCCGTTCTCGCGGAAATTCTCGCCGCCGGTCATGAAGTCGTTGCCGTCTACTCGCAGCCGCCGCGCAAGGCCGGCCGTGGCATGGCCGAGCAACCCTCGCCCGTGCACCGCTTTGCCGAAGAGCACGGCATCCCCGTCTTCACCCCCGTCTCGCTGAAGGGCGAGGCCGAACAGCAGGCCTTCGCCGCGCTCGATCTCGATGCGGCGGTGGTTGTCGCCTATGGCCTCCTCCTGCCGAAGCCCGTGCTCGATGCGCCGCGTCTCGGCTGCCTCAATCTTCATGCCTCGCTGCTGCCGCGCTGGCGCGGTGCCGCGCCCATCCAGCGCGCCATCATGGCGGGCGATGCCGAAACCGGCGTCATGGTGATGCAGATGGAAGAAGGCCTCGACACCGGCCCCGTCCTGCTCGCCGAGCGCGTCGCCATCGCACCGGATGAAACAGCGGGCAGCCTCCACGACCGCTTGTCGCATATAGGTGCCTCGCTCATGGTGCGCGCCCTTGCCGCTCTCTCGCGTGGCGCGCTTGAAGCGCGGCCTCAGGCGGCCGAAGGCGTCACCTACGCAAAGAAGATCGAGAAGGCCGAAGCCCGCATCGACTGGTCGCGCCCGGCAAGGGAACTCGACTGCCACATTCGCGGCCTCACGCCGTTCCCCGGCGCCTTTTTCGAGATCGCTCGCGGCCGCGAGGTCACGCGCATCAAGCTCCTGCGCGTGAAGCCCGTCGCGAAATCCGGCAAGCCGGGCGAAGTTCTCTCCGCGCTCGATACGATCGTCATCGCCTGCGGCCAGGGCGCGCTCGAAATTTCCGAGCTGCAGCGCGCCGGCAAGGCGCCCATGTTCGCGCGCGATTTCCTGCGCGGCTACCCGCTCGAACCCGGCGAGGTCGTCGGCTGATGCCGCGCTACAAGCTCACCATCGAATATGACGGCGCACCTTTCGTCGGCTGGCAGGCGCAGGCAAACGGGCTCTCCGTTCAGCATGTGCTGGAAGCAGGCTTCAAGGGCTTCTGCGGCGAAGACGTGAAGGTGAATGGCGCGGGTCGCACCGATGCCGGCGTCCACGCGCTCGGCCAGGTCGCCCATGTCGATCTCGAAAAGCAAGTCGCCTGCGACACGCTGCGCGATGCCGTGAATGCGCATATGCGGCCCCATCCCGTCGCGATCATCGAGGCGGAGGAAGTGCCGGACACTTTCGAGGCGCGCTTCTCCGCCATCCGCCGCCACTACATGTACCGTATCGTCAATCGTCGCGCGCCGCTCACGCTCGATCGCGGACAGGCCTGGCTCGTCAACCGCCCGCTCGACGCAGATGCCATGCACGCCGCTGCGCAGGCGCTTGTCGGCAAACATGATTTCACCACCTTCCGCTCCGTCCAGTGTCAGGCGAAGTCGCCGGTGAAAACGGTGGATGAAATTTCCGTCGCCCGCTATGCGGAGGAAATCGAGATCACCTGCCGTGCGCGGAGCTTCCTGCACAATCAGGTGCGCTCCTTTGTCGGCACGCTGAAACAGGTGGGCGAAGGTAAATGGACGAAGCGCGACGTCGAAAAGGCGCTCGCCGCGAAGGACCGCGCCGCCTGCGGTCCCGTCGCCCCGCCGGACGGTCTCTATCTGCTGCAGGTGGACTACGAGTAGCGGGTGGGCGCGACGCCTCACCCGGGCATGATGTCCACGAGTTCCACGTCTCTCGCGCGGATCTCCTCGCCGAAGAAAATCCCGCCGACACGCGCAAAACGTTCCGTGCTGTCGGTCGCAAGAAAGCGCGTCTTGCCCTTGCCCTTCCGCTTCGCGGCCAGGCCCCGCTCGGCGAGCGCTTCCGTCACAGCCTTCGCCGTCGTTGCCGCCGAGTCGACGAGCTTCACTTGCCTGCCGACGACCTTCGCAATGGTGCGCGCCAGCACGGGAAAATGCGTGCAGCCAAGCACCAGCGTGTCGGGCGCGTTCCGCCCCTTGAAGAGCGGTGCGAGATAGCGTTTCGCTGCGGCTTCCGCCACATCGCCCTTCACCCAGCCTTCTTCGGCAAGCGTCACGAACAATCCGCATGGCGCCTGCGTCACTTCCGCGCCGGGCATCGCCGCATGGATCGCGCGAACGTAAGCCCCGCCCTTCACCGTCGCCTCGGTGGCGATGACGCCGATACGGCCCGTCTTCGTTGCGCGCGTGCCTGCTTTCGCGCCCGGCTCGATCACGCCAATCACCGGGATGGGCGCGAGTGCCGTCTTCAGCAGTTCGAGCGCCACGGCGGATGCCGTATTGCAGGCGATCACCACCATCTTCACATCATGGCCGAGAAGATGCTTCGTCGCCTGCGTCGCGTAGGCGGTCACCGTCTCCGCGCTTTTCGTGCCATAGGGCAGCCGCGCCGTATCGCCGAGATAGACGAGGTCTTCATGCGGCAGCGCCGCGCGCAGCGCCTTCAGCACCGTGATGCCGCCGATGCCGCTGTCGAACACGCCGATAGGGCGATCGTCGCTCATCCGGCGGCACCTCCGGCGGGGATCAGCAGGAAGCCGAAAATCTGGTCGATGGAAAAACTGAGCAGCGCCGCGAAAAGCACGATGGCGATGGCGCGCCCGCCTTCCGCGCCAAGTACGTCCCGTGCAATCCGCCAGTGATAGAGAAAGAGCACGACAAGCGACGGCAGCATGAAGAAGATCGCGGTCCCACCGCCATAAAGCCCGAGCGAATAGGGCACGAGCGCCGCCGCGAAAACAAGATTGGTGAAAAGCATTCCCCAATTGAAGGTGATGACATAGGGGAGATAGGCGTGGCCCAGGCCGAGCGCGCGCGAAATGCGCGACATGGCATAGAGGAAGGCTGCCCAGAAGGCGATGCTGCCGAGCATCTCTGCCGTGACAAACGGTCCGAAGGGAATGGTGAAGGGGAAATTCTCGTTCTCCATGGCAAGCCGCCAGGCAGCCGTTGACGAGAAGAAGAGAATGGGGAGCGAAAGCAGAAGCCCCGTGAAGCTCCTGAGCGCGCCGGCTTGCGAGAGATCGAAGCAGCCGCGCGCCCGCTCGTCGCCGATGAGAAGATAGAAGGCGCCCGTCATCGCGCGGATGAGTTCGTTTCCGTTCACGCCGTCATCTCGCCGAAATAGCCGCGCAATATTTCTTCATAGATATCGGCGAGCCGCGAAATCTCGTTCACATCCGCATTCTCGTCCGCCTTGTGCATGGTGGCGTTGGGCAGGCCGAATTCCACCACCGGCGCATAGGCGCGAATGAAGCGCGCATCGGATGTGCCGCCCGTCGTCGAAAGCTCGGGCGCAATCCCGGTCACCTTCTCGATCGAGCGGGCAATGAGCGCCGAGAAATCGCCGGGCGGGGTGAGAAAGGCCTCACCGCTCGTCACCGTCTTCAGCGTGTAGCTGCCCCCCGTCTCCGCCGTTACCGCGTCGCAGATGGAGCGCATCCATTGGTCGAGCGAGGCGCCGGTATGAAGATCGTTGAAGCGGATGTTGAAAACCGCCCGCGCGCTGCCGGGAATGACATTCGTCGCCTGATTGCCCACATCGACGGAGGTGATCTCGAAATTCGAAGGCTGAAAATGATCCGTCCCTTCGTCGAGAACATGGGCGTCGAGCCGCCGTAGCATCTCGAGAAGCCGCGGCACCGGATTGTCGGCAAGATGCGGATAGGCGACATGGCCTTGTGTGCCCGTCACCGTCAGCCAGCCGTTTATGCTGCCGCGCCGTCCGATCTTCGCCATGTCGCCAAGGCGCTCCACGCTGGTCGGCTCGCCGACAATGCAATGGTCGATGGTCTCGCCCCGCTCGGCAAGCGCTTGCAGCATCTTCACCGTGCCGTTGATGCTCGGGCCTTCCTCGTCGCCCGTGATGAGCAGGCTGATCGAACCCTTGAAGCCGGCCCGAACGATCCGCTCAGCCGCCGCCGCAAAACTCGCAACCGCGCTCTTCATGTCCGCCGCGCCGCGCCCGTAAAGACGTCCGCCCTTTATCTCCGCCGCGAAGGGATCGACGGTCCACGCGCTCGTCTCGCCCACAGGCACGACATCCGTGTGCCCCGCAAAGCAGAAATGAGGAGCCTCCGTCCCGATCCGT
>JAHBYL010000080.1 GCA_019635955.1 Parvibaculum sp. | reverse complement strand
TCTGAAACGCCATTTCGGCGCATCGTGATACCGGAGTCCGCAGTCGCTTATGTCATCCATTCCCGCCGAACCTGCTTCCGATGGCCGCCTCGATCCGAAGGCGCGTGGCGCCGCGCGGCTCGCCGCCGTGCAGGCGCTCTATCAGATGGATGTCGCAGCGACACCGCTTGACGATGTGATCGAGGAGTTCGTCGAGCACAGGCTCGGGCAGGACATCGAGGGTGTGGGCATCGTCGAGGCGGATGCCGCGCATTTCGAGGACATCGTACGCGGCGTCGTGCGCGAGCAGCGCGAACTCGACAAGCAGGTGAACGGGGCGCTGGCAAAGGGCTGGTCGCTCTCGCGCATCGACTCCACGCTGCGCGCCATCCTGCGCTGCGGCACTTACGAAATCCGCCGCTGCAAGGACATTCCGGTCAAGGTCGTCATCAACGAATATGTCGATGTGGCGCATGCCTTCTTCGAAGGCGACGAGCCGGGCGTCGTGAATGCGGTGCTCGATCGTCTCGGGCAGGAAATCCGCCCTGAAAACCGCAAGGGCGCGGGAGCGGGCAATGACGCCGCCGGCCGGAGCTGACGGGCGCGACAGACCCGGCGAGTTCGAGATCATCGGCGAGATATTTGCGCCCCTTGCGGCAGGCGCCCCCGGCGCCTGGGGCCTGAAGGACGACGCTGCGCTCTTCCATCCCTCGGCGGGCTTCGAGACGGTGCTGACCGTCGACGCGATGGTCGCCGGCGTTCATTTCATGCCGGACGATCCGCCCGAGAGCATTGCGAAGAAGCTTCTCCGCGTGAACCTTTCCGATCTCGCCGCCAAGGGGGCCGTCCCGCGCGGCTATCTTCTGGTCACCGCTTTTCCGGCCGATATCGATATCGAGTGGATAAGACGCTTTGCCGATGGACTGGCCGGAGACCAGGCCCGCTACGGCGTTTCCCTCTGGGGCGGCGACACGGTGAAGACGCCGGGCCCGCTCACGCTCTCGCTCACGGCCATTGGCGAGGTGCCCGAGGGCCGGATCGTCCGGCGCGGCGGCGCGCGAGCAGGCGACGATCTCTATGTCACCGGCACGCTGGGCGATGCGGCGCTCGGGCTTGCCGTGTTGAAAGACGAGATTGCCGGGCTGGGCGAAAGCCACGCGGCCTTCCTCGCCTCCCGCTACCGGGAGCCGGAGCCCCGGACTGCCTTCGGCCGGAAGCTGCCGGGCATCGCCCATGCGGCGCTCGATGTCTCGGACGGGCTGATGGCCGATCTGGGGCATCTCTGTTCGGCATCCGGGGTCGGCGCCCGGGTCGAGTTTCACCGGCTGCCGCTTTCTCCGGCGGGGGAGGCCGCGCTCGGCCTCAAGCCGGAGTTGAGGGGACTCGTCGCCGGCGGCGGGGACGACTATGAAATCCTTTTCGCGGCGTCGCCTGCCGAGGCCGGCCCGGTTGCCGCAGCGGCAGCGGAAAGCGGCCTCCGGGTCACTCGAATCGGTACGCTTCTTCCCGCCGAAAAGGGTGTTGCCGCGTTCGATGAAACGGGCCGGGAGATGCCCCTCAAGCAGTTGGGATATCGTCACTTTTAGGCCCTGCCGGTTGCTTTCCAACCGGGTATTTGGCATCTTTCCGCGCGATTTCTGCAGTCGGCAGGGGGAGGACTTCCGGCGTCATTTACCGGAAGCTGAGTGGCTATTCCCGCCGGTCAATCCGTCAAGGAAACCAAGGAAAAAACAATGAGCACTGCTTTGTGGGCTATTATCGGCTGCGGCGTGCTTGCGATCCTTTATGGCATCTGGGCCGTGCGCTCGGTGCTGTCGCTGGACGCAGGCAATGCGCGCATGCAGGAGATCGCTGCGGCGATCCAGGAAGGGGCAAGCGCCTATCTCGCGCGCCAGTACACGACCATCGCCATCGTCGGCGCGGTCATCTTCGCCGTGGTCTGGTACCTGCTGACACTCAAGGTCGCGGTCGGCTTCCTGGTCGGCGCGACGCTTTCGGGCGCTGCCGGCTATATCGGCATGCTGGTCTCGGTGCGGGCGAATGTGCGCACCACGCAGGCCTCCAGCGTCAGCCTCGCGGCGGGCCTCAGCGTCGCCTTCAAGTCCGGCGCCGTGACAGGCATGCTCGTTGCCGGCCTCGCGCTGCTCGCGGTCGCGGTCTACTACTCGATCCTCACCACGTATCTCGGGTATGCGCCCGGCTCGCGCGAAGTCATCGACGCGCTGGTCGCGCTCGGCTTCGGCGCCTCGCTCATCTCGATCTTCGCCCGTCTCGGCGGCGGCATCTTCACCAAGGGTGCCGACGTGGGCGGCGACCTCGTGGGCAAGGTTGAAGCCGGCATTCCGGAAGACGATCCCCGCAACCCGGCGACCATCGCCGATAACGTCGGCGACAATGTCGGCGACTGCGCTGGCATGGCGGCGGACCTTTTCGAAACCTATGCGGTGACGGTCGTCGCCACCATGGTTCTCGCCTCGATCTTCTTCGCGGCCGATGTGGCGCCTGCGATGATGGTCTATCCGCTGGCGATCGGCGCTGCCTGTATCGTCACCTCGATCATCGGCACCTTCTTCGTGCGCCTCGGCAAGAGCCAGAGCATCATGGGCGCGCTCTACAAGGGCTTCATCGCCTCGGCGGTGCTGTCGCTCGGTGCACTTTATTTCGTCACCGACTACATGATCGGTCTCGGCAACACCTATTCCATCGGTGCCCTGACCTTCACGGGCATGGATCTCTACCTCTGCGGTGTGGCCGGTCTCGTCGTGACGGGTCTCATCATCTGGATCACGGAATACTACACGGGCGTGAACTTCCGCCCCGTGAAGTCGGTGGCCGCCGCCTCGGCGACGGGCCATGGCACGAACGTCATCCAGGGCCTCGCCATCTCGATGGAGGCGACGGCGCTGCCGGCGCTCGTCATCGTGGTGGGCATTCTCGTCACCTACGGCCTTGCCGGCCTCTTCGGCATCGCCATCGCGGTCACGACGATGCTGGCGCTTGCCGGCATGGTGGTCGCGCTCGACGCCTTCGGTCCGGTGACCGACAATGCGGGCGGCATCGCCGAAATGGCGGACCTGCCGGCTGACGTTCGCAAGACGACGGACGCGCTCGACGCCGTCGGCAACACGACCAAGGCCGTGACCAAGGGCTATGCCATCGGTTCGGCCGGTCTCGGCGCGCTGGTGCTCTTCGCGGCCTACACGGCCGACCTCGAGTTCTTCGCTAACAATGCCGACACCTATGGTTACTTCGCCGGCGTGAGCCCGAACTTCTCGCTGTCGAACCCCTTCGTGGTGATCGGCCTCTTCATCGGCGGCCTGCTGCCTTACCTCTTCGGCTCGATGGGCATGACGGCGGTTGGCCGTGCTGCCGGTTCGGTGGTCGAGGAAGTCCGGCGTCAGTTCAAGGCCGATCCGGGCATCATGGCGGGCACCTCGAAGCCCGACTATGCGCGCGCGGTCGACATGCTGACCAAGGCGGCGATCAAGGAAATGATCATCCCGTCGCTTCTGCCGGTCCTCTCGCCGATCGTCCTCTACTTCGCCGTTCTCGCCATCGCCGACAAGTCGGCGGCCTTCTCGGCGGTCGGTGCGATGCTGCTCGGCGTCATCGTGACGGGTCTTTTCGTC
Source organism: Parvibaculum sp. (assembly GCA_019635955.1). Classification (GTDB taxonomy): domain Bacteria; phylum Pseudomonadota; class Alphaproteobacteria; order Parvibaculales; family Parvibaculaceae; genus Parvibaculum. The sequence continues at coordinate 7,149 of JAHBYL010000080.1, read as the reverse complement.
GCGATCTCCATGACGTCCGGCGGCGGCGCATGGGACAATGCGAAGAAGTACATCGAAGACGGCAATTTCGGCGGCAAGGGCTCTGAAGCCCACAAGGCTGCCGTGACGGGCGACACCGTCGGCGATCCCTACAAGGACACCGCCGGCCCCGCCGTGAACCCGATGATCAAGATCACGAACATCGTGGCCCTGCTGCTGCTCGCCGTGCTCGCGCACTAAGGCAGCCTCTTGCAATACGAAGCCCCGCGGAGCGATCCGCGGGGCTTTTTTCTGTCTGCGGCACTGTCGCGATTGACGCGCTCGCCGTTCGAATGAAGACTGTTTCCGTAATTCTCAGGAGGCGTGCGTAGTGGGGGAGTTTTCAGCCTTTTATGAAGTGGCGGCCTTGCTTCTTCTGGCATCGGTCGCCGGTGCCCTGGGGCTGAAGCTCAAGCAACCCGTCATCGTCAGCTTCATTCTGGTGGGCATGCTCGCCGGGCCGGCCGGCTTCGATATCGTGCGCTCCACCGACAATCTGGAGCTCCTGTCGGAGCTCGGCGTCACGCTCCTCCTGTTTCTCGTCGGGCTGAAGCTCGACCTCAATCTCGTCCGTACGCTCGGCGCCGTGGCCCTCAATACCGGTCTCGGTCAGATCGTCTTCACATCGGTGATCGGCTTCCTGATCTGCCTTGCGCTCGGCATGCCGCCGCTGGCATCCGTCTATGTTGCGGTCGCGATCACCTTCTCGAGCACGATCATCATCGTGAAGCTGCTCTCGGACAAGCGCGAGCTCGATGCGCTGCATGGGCGGATCGCGCTCGGCTTCCTGATCGTGCAGGATCTCGCGGTCGTCGTCGCCATGGCCGTCATGTCGGCCATCACGGCGGGGGCGGCTGGCGGAGATGGGCTCGGCGGCGCTCTGGTCGGCCTTGCGGCCGGCGCCGTGCCGTTCCTGCTGCTTTGGCTCTTCGTTTCGAAGATCGCCACGCGGGTTCTCGACAGTATCGCCAAGGCGCCCGAACTTCTGATCGTGTTCGCGCTCGGCCTCGCCGCGGCCTTTGCGGCGCTAGGCGACTATCTCGGCTTCAGCAAGGAGCTCGGCGGTCTCGTCGCAGGCGTCGCGCTTGCGTCCACCCCGTTCCGGGAGTCCATCGCCTCGCGGCTTGCGAGCCTCCGGGACTTCCTTCTCGTCTTCTTCTTCATATCGCTCGGCGCACATCTCGATCTGCGGCTCGTGGGCGATGCCGTCGGCGAGGCGCTCATCCTTTCGGCCTTCGTGCTGATCGGCAATCCGATCATCGTCATGGTCATCATGGGCGCGATGGGCTACCGCAAGCGCACGGGCTTCCTCGCCGGGCTGACGGTCGCGCAGATCAGCGAGTTCTCGCTCATCTTCGTCGCCATGGGCGTCACGCTCGGCCATGTCAGCGTCGAGGCGGCCGGCCTTGTTACGCTGGTCGGCATCATCACCATTGCGATGTCGACCTACATGATCCTTTATTCGCAGCCTCTCTATGCGCTGATCGAGAAATATCTCGGCATTTTCGAACGGCGCATTCCCCATCGGGAAGGCGACATCACCGAAAGCACCGAGGGCGAGAAATACGACGTGCTTCTCTTCGGCCTCGGCCGCTATGGACGCGCGCTGCACTCGAAATTCTCCGAACATGGGCTTCGCGTGCTGGGCGTAGATTTCGATCCGGATGTCATCCGGCAATGGCGCAAGGCAGGCGGGGACGCCATCTATGGCGATCTTCAGGACCCCGACATGTGCGAGACCCTGCCCATGGAGGGAGTGCGTCTTGCGATCATCGCCGTGCCGCCGCACGAGATCGGCGTCACACATGACGATCCGCGCGGCTCGCTCATCGCGGCGCTCCGCGCCGGTCATTTCAGGGGGCAGATCGCGGCCATCGCCCGGAGCGAGGCCGACCTTGCCCTCTTGCGAGCGAAAGGAACGGATATCGTGCTCAGCCCGTTTGCCGATGCCGCCGAGCGGGCGATGGAGCGCATCTTCGGTATCGGGCTTTCAACGGAAGCTGATTCATTGCCGGCTTCGGAAGTCGAAAGGAGCGCCTGATGAGTGCGGGCGAAACGGCGGACCGCCTTGCCGGGCTCCGCAACATACTGATCGCGACGGATCTGTCCGGCCGGTCGGAGAAGGCCGTGGTGCGTGGGCTTTCTCTCGCCGCGCGGTTCGGTGCCAGGGCGGTTGTCGTCCATGCGGTGGATGACGACCAGCCACCCTCCCTCGTCGATGTCGAGGCGGAAAGGTCCGCCGCCCTGCTGAACGAAATGCTGGCGCCGCTCGCCGTAAGATTCGGCATTCAGCCCGAGGTCCGGATTCTCCGCGGCATCGAATCCGAGGCGATCCGTCTTGCAGCCGACGAGATCGACGCCGATCTGCTGGTGCTCGGCGCCCATCGGAGGCAGATATTGCGCGATGTCTTCACCGGCACCACCGTGGAACGCGTCATACGCACCAGCGGCCAGCCGGTACTCGTTGCACGGCTCGACGGGGACGAAAGCTACCGAACGGCGATTGCCGCCATCGATCTTTCCCAGCCCTCGCTCGATGCCTTCCGTTTCGCGTCGGGCGTCTCGTTCCTCGGATGCCGGGAGGTCACGTTGCTGCACGCCTTCCTGTCGCTCGCCGGCGGGATGATGCGCTATGCCGATGTCGGCGAGAACCGCATCGACGAATATTCCGGCTCGCTCGCGGATGAGGCGCGCGGCGCACTGGATCATGTCCTGGAGGCGGTGCCCTCCGGCGAGGTCGACGCACGGATCGAAGTGACGGAAGGTGCCGCTATCGGCGTCATCAAGGAGGCCATGTCCGTCGCCCGTCCGCAGCTCGTCGTGCTTGGCACGAGAGGGAACTCCTCCCTGAAGAGCCTGCTGCTCGGGAGCGTCGCGAATGCGATCCTGCGCGATGCAGAATGCGACGTGCTTGCCTGGTCCGGCCGCCGCCCGGCGGCGTGAGCGCGGCCGGGCTCGACTGGTGCCGGATCAGCGCCGCTGCGTCGGATCGCCCGTGCCGACGGACGGGATGCCCGCGCCCGGATTGTTGAAGCGGCCGAGATTGCCGAAGAGCTGGCCGAGGATCGTGAGTTCCTTGCCGCGGGTCGGCGTCGCGCGGTCCGCGAAGTTCACGATCTGACCGTCCTCGAGCCCGTAATAGGCGATTTCCTGCACGGCTTCGGTCTTGTCGAAATAGATCGCCGCGACTGTCCGCTCGATTTCCTTCGGGCGGTAGAACATCGTTGTCTCGAAGCGGCTGGAGATGTAGTACCAGGCCTCTCCATCCACCGTGGAAACGGTCGAGGGGGAGCCCATGACGGTGCGGACCTGTTCCTTCGAGGCACCCGTCTGCAGCTTGGCAAGATCGTTCGGATCGAAGACGTAGCCGCGATCTTCCACCACCGGCTGGACCAGTGGCGCGCAGCTTGCCAGCGCCGTGGCGACCGAGAGGGCCGCTGCGGTCAGCAACAGCCGTGCAGGGCGGTGCGGGCGGAACGTCGTCATGGTGCGGGTCTCCTCGGACCGGAAAAGTTCAATCGTTGACCTACCCTTGTCGCCAGCTAAATTCAATCGGCATGTGCGGCAGGGCATCCAAGCTACACTGCGGGCCGGAGCGAAGCCATGATATGGAAAAGAATTTTCGGCAATTCTGCCCGGAATGAAGTGCCCCTGGCGCTTTACGGCGCGGCCGTGCGGCAGGCGCGCCTTCCCGCATTCTATCTCGAGGGCGGCGTGCCGGACACGGTCGAGGGCCGATTCGAAATGGTCGCCATCCATGCCTGTCTGGTGCTCCGGCGGCTTCGCCAGGCCGGGGCCGAGGGCAAGGAGATGGGCCAGAAGGTCTTCGACATCCTGTTCGACGACATGGACCAGACGCTGCGCGAAATGGGCGTGGGCGATCTCTCGGTCGGCAAGAAGATCAAGTCGCTCGCATCGTCCTTCTATGGCCGGCTCCAGGCCTATGACGAGGGCTTCAAGGATGCCGAGGGGCCCGGCCTCGCTGCGGCGCTGGCGCGGAACGTCTATGGCGATGCGGACGGTGCGGCGGTCCACGCCGCGGCGCTTGCCGCCTATATGCGGGCGGCGGACAAGTCGCTTCAGGATCAGCCGGTGGAAGAAATTCTGGCAGGGCGCGTCGTTTTCGCGCCGCCGCTTCTCGCCGCGCCCGAGGCGGAGCAAGGAGCCCAGTGATGAAGCGCGAGGGACAGTCTGAATTCAGCCTGCGCATCGCCTTCGCGGAGGTTCCCCCCGCGGGCAAGGAACTGCGCTTCGAGGCGGACGAGGCAGCGAGGAAGCGGCTCGCCGAGCGCATGGGTATCGTCGAACTGCGCCGCCTTTCGGGCGTCGCGAATGTGAAGCCCTACCGGAAGGAAGGGCTGACGCTCGATTGCCGCTTCGAGGCGGAAGCGGTGCAGAGTTGCGTCGTCACGCTCGAGCCGGTGGAAGAGCAGATCGACGAGACGTTCCGCCAGCGTTATCTGCCCGAGACGCAGCTCGACCTTCCGGCATCGAAAGCGGCGGAGACTCAACGCGAGGTCGCCGTGGATATCGACGCGGAGGATGCGCCAGAGCCGCTGGAGGCGGGCGGCATCGACATTGGCGAGGCGGTTGCAGAGCGGCTGGCGCTTGCCCTCGATCCCTATCCGAGAAAGCCGGGGGTGAGCTTCGACCGCCCGCCCGAAGAGGCGGGTGACGCTTCGGAAAGCCGCCCAAATCCCTTCGCGGCGCTGGAAAAACTCAAGAAAAATTATTGAGTTGGCCTGATTCGAGAGCAATCGCGCCTATTGTTTGCGTGCCTCAAGGCTGTATCTTCGGGGCGCGCGCGGCGCGGCCGGGCGCGGGGACCGGCAATGCTCAGGGGGTCTGACGAGTGACGCGAGTTCTGACGATAGCGCTGGATGGAATGGGTGGCGATCACGGCCCGGCAACGGTCATGGGCGGCGCCGATATCGCGCTCGTCCGCCATCCGCAAATCCGCTTCGTGATTTTCGGCGATGAAGCGGCGCTCCGTCCCTGGCTCGCAAAATATCCCCGCGTCGCTTCCGCCTGCGAGGTCGTGCACACCGAAGTCGCCATTTCCATGCATGACAAGCCGAGTCAGGCGCTCCGGCGCGGCCGCAAGGTCAGCAGCATGTGGTGCGCCATCGACGCGGTGAAGAACGGGCAGGCGCAGGCCGCCGTATCGGCGGGCAATACCGGCGCGCTCATGGCGATGGCCAAGGTCATCCTGAAGATGATCCCGAATGTCGAGCGCCCGGCGCTTGCTGCGCTCTGGCCGACCGCGCGGGGCGAAAGCGTCGCGCTCGATCTCGGCGCGACGGTTGGCGCGGACGCGCGCCAGTTGGTTCAGTTCGCTACCATGGGCGAAGCCTTTGCGCGCGTGATCTTCAATCTCGAGCGGCCGACCGTCGGATTGCTCAATATCGGCGAAGAGGAAGTGAAGGGCACGGAAGAGGTGAAGGCGGCGGCGCAGATGCTGCGCGACACGAAACTGCCGATGCGCTTCCACGGCTTCGTCGAGGGTGACGACATTTCCAAGGGCACTGTCGATGTCGTCGTGACGGACGGCTATACCGGCAATATCGCTCTCAAGACGGCGGAAGGCATGGCGCGGCTCATCATCGGCTTTCTGCGCGAGGCGATGGCAAGTTCGTGGACGTCGAAGCTCGGCTATCTGCTGGCGAGCGGCGCTTTCAAGACGCTGCAGAGCAAGCTCGATCCGCGCGCCTCGAACGGCGCGGTCTTTCTCGGCCTTAACGGCCTCGTCGTGAAAAGCCATGGCGGTACGGACGATGTCGGCTTTGCAGCCGCCATCGACGTCGCCGTCGAAGTCGCATCGGCAGATCTCGTGGCAAGGATCATGGCCGATATGGAGCGGCTCAAGGAGCTTGCCGTGCTGAACGGCAGTGAAGAAATCCAGATACAAGAATCCGAGGCTGTTCTGTCGTGAGTGTAATCCGTACCGTCGTCGCCGGGGTCGGCAGCTATCTGCCCGCCCGCGTGGTGACCAATGACGACATGTCGAAGATCGTCGATACGACCGATGAGTGGATCGTCGAGCGCACCGGCATTCATCAGCGCCATATCGCGGCCGAAGGCGAGATGACCTCGCACCTCGCGCTGGCGGCGGCGCGCGAGGCGATCGCGGATGCCGGTATCGACGTGCAGGAGATCGACACGATCATCCTGGCGACGACCACGCCGGACTATACCTTCCCGGCCACGGCGACCACGGTGCAGGCGGAACTCGGGCTTCACCACGGTGCCGCCTTCGACGTTCAGGCCGTCTGCTCCGGCTTCGTCTATGCGCTCACCATCGCCGACACTTTCGTGAAGACCGGCCAGTCGAAGGTGGCGCTGGTGATCGGCGCCGAGACCTTCTCGCGCCTGCTCGACTGGACAGACCGGACGACCTGCGTGCTGTTCGGCGATGGCGCCGGCGCCGTCGTCGTGCGCGGCGAGACGGGCGAGGGCACCAATGCCGACCGGGGCATCCTGACCGCCCATCTCCATTCCGACGGGCGCTACAAGGACAAGCTCTATGTGGATGGCGGGCCGTCCTCTACCCAGTCCACCGGCCATGTCCGGATGGAGGGGCGCGAGGTCTTCCGCCATGCGGTCGTGAACATCGCCGAGGCGATCAACGAATCGCTGGAAGCGACGGGCCTCAAGGCCGACGATATCGACTGGTTCGTGCCGCATCAGGCGAACAAGCGGATTCTCGACGGCACGGCCAGGCGCATCGGTCTGCCGCCCGAGAAAGTGGTGATGACCGTGGGCGAGCAGGGCAATACGTCTGCCGCTTCGGTGCCGCTTGCGCTCGACAAGGCGGTGAAGGACGGCAGAATCAAGAAAAACGATCTCGTTCTGCTGGAAGCGATGGGCGGCGGTTTCACCTGGGGTTCGCTTCTCTTCAGATTTTAGGAGAATTGGGGCCCGCGCCTCAGCCAAAAATTAGCGGCAGTCCTGAATCTCTCACCTGAGAGAAGTAAGCCATCCCATTGATATTGACGGGTTTCGGGGCGGGCAATAGGCTTCGGATACAACTTCAGAGGTGGAGGCCATGGGGGACACGATCACACGCGCGCATCTGAGCGAGGCGGTCTATCAGGAAGTCGGTCTGTCGCGGAACGAATCCGCGGAGCTTGT
>JAHBYL010000008.1 GCA_019635955.1 Parvibaculum sp. | reverse complement strand
CGTCTCGCCGTGCACCTGAGCGGCGGACGGCTGCGTAGCGGCGATGGCCGTTTCCGGCGACGTCTCGTCATCGAAAATCGCGAAGAGGACGAGCGCGGCGAGGAAGAGGGCGAAGCCGAGCGAGCGGCGGAGATGGCGCGGGAGGCGACGCGCAGGAAAGCGCGGTGTCCGGCCGGGGCGCCTCACGCGGTGCTGGCGCGGCGTTTCGAAAGGAACGATGCGGCCCATCATCGGCGGGCCTGCGTCAGACGCTGATATCGAGGCGTGAACCTAGTCCGGTAGGCGGCGTGGCCTTGGTGGCGGCTTGCGAGGCTTCGGCCAGCATGTCGACCAGCGCCTGTTCCTGCTCATGGCCGGCGCGGAGCATGGCCATCTGCATGGCCTGGGCGATCTGGCTCTGATTGGCCGCAACGGCAGCCGACGCGATACTCGATACGGACATGGATACCCTGGACGCGATACGAAGGATTCGCGTTCAGGTTAGGCGGCAGGGGTTAATTCTTCCTTCGGTGACTGTGCCGAAATGGATCAGCCTGCATCCTCGCCCTTCAGGAACGAGATCATGGCGGGGAGCGCCGCCCGGTCCTGCAGCATGAAGAGGTGGCCGCCTTCGAAGAAGCGGAGTTCGGCGCCGCGGATGCGCGAGGCCATCTTCTCCTGCGTTTCGGGCAGCGCGATGCCGTCATATTTCCCTGCGCAGATGAGGGTGGGACAGCGGATCTCGCCGAGCCTGTCCCATGTGTCGTGCGCGGCGCGGGCCTCGAGCTGGCGGCGGGCGCCCATTTCGCGCCCCGGTTCATCCGCATAGGGATCGTTCGCGGCGAAGGCCACGAGTTGCTCATAGGCTTCCGGATTCATGGCGGCCCAGGCAGCATCGTGGCGCGTATCGGAAATCGGGATCATGTGGCGGGCGCGCTGCTCGCGGTTCATGCCGATCAGCGTGTGCAGGGGATAGGAGGCACCGCCCGCGCCGCCGGGCGAGGTGCAGGCGAGCACCAGCCCTTCCACGACATGGGGATGATTGATGGCGAGTTCCTGCGCGACCATGCCCCCGAAGGACACGCCGACGACGAGGGCCGAACCCCAGCCGATCGCGGCCATGAGGTTCACCGCATCCTCGGCATAGTCCGACATTGTATAGGCACAATCGGGCTTCGCGGTCTGCCCAAGACCGCGCTGGTCATAGGCCAGCATGTCGAAATGTTTGGGGAAGGGGCCATCCAGTACGTTAGGCCGCAGCCGGAGGTCGCCGCCGGTCCCGGAAATGAAGAGAAGGCGGGGGCCGCCGCCCACGCGCTCATAATAAATGTCGATGCCGCCTGCAGCGATGACCGGCATTGGCCCCTCACCCTCGTCAAATTTCGAATCCGGCGGAGGTTAACACGGGGAAAAGTGAGTTCCCCCATTGAACTCGCTCAGGAGCGGCCCATGTGTTAGGCTTCCGGAAACCGCCGCCCGTCAGCATGAAGGGTGGTTTTCCGCCCTGGAGGCCGGTCCGGTGGGACAGACCGGCTCCAGACAGAGGGCGAGGAGAGAGACATGTCGAAGCCGGTCGAACGCAATCAGCCCTTGTCGGTCTGCGATCCCGTGTGGGAGCGCCTGCGCAAGGAAGCGGAAGAAATGGCGGCGGGCGAGCCCGTGCTTGCGAGCTTCCTCTATGTGACGATCCTCAATCATCGCGATTTCGACAGTGCGCTTTCCTATCATCTGGCGCAGAAGCTCGCGCATCCGGAGATGCGCGCGATGCAGCTTCGCGAGTTGCTGGACGAGGCGCTGGAAGCGGCGCCGGAAATCGGCGAGGCGAGCCGCGCCGACATCGTCGCCTATTACGAGCGCGACCCGGCCTGCCATTCCTATGTGCAGCCCTTCCTGTTCTTCAAAGGCTTCCACGCGCTGCAGGCTTACCGCGTGGCGCATTGGCTGTGGGGGCAGGGGCGCAAGGCGCTGGCGCTCTACATCCAGAACCGGATTTCCGATCTCTTCGCGGTAGACATCCACCCGGCGGCGAAGATCGGCCGCGGCGTCTTCATCGATCATGCGACCGGCATCGTGATCGGCGAGACGGCGGTGGTGGAAGACGACGTGTCGATGCTGCATGGCGTGACGCTGGGCGGCACCGGCAAGGAAAAGGGCGACCGGCACCCGAAGGTGCGCCGGGGCGTGCTGATCTCTGTCGGCTCCAAGGTGCTCGGCAATATCGAGATCGGCGAATACAGCCGTATCGGCGCGGGCAGCGTGGTGCTGCAGAACGTGCCGCCGCATTGCACGGCGGTTGGCGTGCCGGCGAAGATCGTCGGTTGTGCAGGTTGCGACAAGCCCGCCCATGCAATGGATCAGATGATCCAGGGCGAAGACGGCGAGAGCATCTGACGAGCTCGCCTCAGGGCAGGCGATCCTTCATTGCATAGAAGATCATGCCGGCGACAAGCCCCGGATAGCGCAGCCATGTGCCGCCGGGAAATTTCGGCGTGTCGAGCTTTGCCATCACGTCGAAGCGTTCGGCCTGGCCGGCGACGGCTTCGGCGACGAGCTTGCCGCCCAGCGTTGCGATGTTGATGCCCTGTCCCGAATAGCCATGCGCGAAGACGATGTTCGGCTCGAGGCGGCCGAAATGCGGCATGCGCTTCAGCGTGATGGCGACCGAACCCGACCAAGCATAGTCGATGCGCTTCTTTTCCAGTTGCGGGAAGACGCGGAGCATGGGCTTGCGCACGAAAGCGGCGAGGTCTTTCGGCAGGTTTGGCGAATAGCTTTCGCCGCCACCGAAGAGCAGGCGGCCGTCTGCCGAGAGGCGGTAATAGTCGATGACGAATTTCGTGTCCTGCACGCAGGCATCGTTGCGGATGAGCGTGCGCGCTTCATCGCCCAGCGGTTCGGTTGCGATGATGAAATTGTTGATCGGCATGATGGCGCCGGCGACGCGCGGCTCGAGCGAGCGCAGATAGGCATTGCAGGCGAGAACGACATGGGCGGCGCGGACGGAGCCCTTTGCGGTTTTCACCGTGGCGGGGTCCGTGCGTGAGATATCCGTGACGCGGCTTTCCTCATGGATGACGACGCCGTTGGCGCGGGCGGCGCGGGCGAGACCGAGCGCGTAATTCAGCGGATGGAGATGGGCACCGTCTTCGTCATGAATGCCGCCGTGATAGCATTCGGTCGCGATGGTCTCGTGCATTTCCTCGCGCGAGAGGTAGCGCATTTTCGTATAGCCATATTCCGCGGCCATGTGATCGACCTCGGAGCGGAGCCAGTCGGCGCAGCTCTTCTTCCAGCCTGCCTGAATGAGACCCGGCTTCAGGTCGCAGTCGATCGCGTGCCGCGCGATCAGCTCCTTTACGAGCGCATTGCTTTCGACGCCGAGATCCCAGAGGCGGTGCGCCCATTCCCTGCCAAGACGCTCCTCAAGCGAACGCTGGTCCTTGCGCTGGCCGATGCCGAGCTGGCCGCCATTGCGGCCCGAGGCGCCCCAGCCGATGCGCTCGGCCTCCAGCACGACGACGGAGAAGCCGCGTTCGGCAAGGTGAAGCGCGGCGGAGAGGCCGGTATAGCCCGCACCCACCACGCAGACATCGGCGCGAATGTCGCCCTCCAGCGGGAGGACCGCCGGCGCATCATTTGCGGTGGCAGCGTAGTATGAGGCGGGCCAGGGCATGGATCAGAGCTCGATCTTCTCGTCCCTGCGATCGTCCGCATAGATATCGCAGAGGTCGAGACAGGCCTCGAAGGGGGCGCTGTCCAGCGTGTATTCCAGCGCGTCCTCGTTTTCCCAGTCGCTCTGGAAGACCACCTTGCCATCCACTTCCTCGATGCGCGAGCCGATGAAGCCGCGTGGCGGATTGCGGTCGAATTCGCGCTCCTTGTAGGCGCGGAGCTGGGTGAGGATGTGATCTGCCTGCGAGGTTTCGAAGGTAATCCTGAGGGCGATAGCCATTTCTGCTCCTTGATCGGCCCGCCCGTTCCGGCGGGGTCTTCTGTCTTGCTCGTGGCGTTCTATAGCACAAGCCGCGGGTGCGGCGCTTTCGCGCTTTGCCGCAGCACGGGGGCACGGCAGAATGGCACAAAACAAACCATAAATTCAGGGAGTGAAGGGCAATGGCGCGGGTAAAGGGCAAGGTTGCATTGGTGACGGGCGCGGCGAAGGGGCTCGGCGCGGCGACGGCAAAAGTGCTGGCGCGCGAGGGCGCCAAGGTTCTCTGCACCGATCTCGACGAGAAGGGCGGACTTGCGGTGGCCGATGCCATTGCCAATGAGGGAGGCGAGGCGGCCTTCCTGCGCCATGATGTGGTGGACGAGGCGCAGTGGGAAGCGGCGGTGAAGCTCGCGGAGGACCGCTTCGGCGGGCTGCATGTGCTGGTCAACAATGCGGGCATCGCGCCGGAGGGCGGGCCCATCGAGGAGAAGACGCTCGCCTCCTGGCGGCGCACCATCGAAATCGATCTCGACAGCGTGTTTCTCGGCTGCAAGCACGGTATCCGCACGATCAAGAAATACACGTCGAAGGGCGGCATGGGCGGTTCGATCATCAACCTCTCATCGATCCTCGGCCTTGTCGGCCAGCCGAATGCGAGCGACTACAATGCGGCGAAAGGCGGCGTCAGGCTGATGACTAAGTCGGTGGCGCTCGAATGCGCGGAGGCGGGTTACAATATCCGCGTGAACTCCGTGCATCCGGGCTATATCGATACGCCGATGGTGCAGGATGCGCTCAATCGCGGTGTGGTGAGCGGGCAGGCCGTCGGCCCGAACGAGATGCGCGAATTGCTGACCCTGTTGCATCCGATCGGGCGGCTTGGCATCGACATGGAAATCGCCAATGCGGTCCTCTTCCTCGCGAGCGACGAGTCGAGCTTCATGACGGGCTCGGAAGTCGTGGTGGATGGCGGCTACACGTGCCGCTAGGCGCTTAACGCGGGCTTGGCAGGAGCAGCGCCCGCTGCTCCGCGCCGGACTCGGCCGGAGCGAGCGACTGGGCAAGGCTGATCGCTGCCGCGACCGTAAGCGCCACCGCCACAAAAGTCAGAAATCTGCGAGTGCCGCGCCGCATGCTGCCATCCGCTCCCCCATTCCCGGCGGAAAGTCTGGCATGGGGCCTGTTGGGCCCGCCATCGGACCAAGCGCCGCAGGGGCAAGGGGATAGCGGTTTGCGCCCCCGGGCCCAAGCCGTTAAAACCTCGGGACGCGGGCCGGAAACGGCCGCGGTCATTGCAGCGGCGACGGGAGAGCTTTGTGAACAAATCCGAAATCCAGCGGATCGAGAAGTATCTGCGCGAGAAGTTCCAGCTTCCCTCGATCGTCGTGCGGCAGCGGCCCCAGAAAGACGATTCGGCCGAAGTCCATATCGGCGACGAATTCATCGGCGTGCTTTTCCGGGATGTGGACGAGGGCGAGGTGTCCTACGCCTTCAACATGGCGATCCTCGAAATCGACCTCGAATAGTCAGTCGAGAATCGGGCCCTGGAGATCGTCCATGGGTTCGATCGCGGCGAACCTGTCGACCAGCGACATGACCGACCTGTCGATCTCGCGCCATTTGCCGAGATGATGCCGCTTGAAGCGGTAGGTGAGTTCGAGGCGGGGCCCCAGCAGCAGCGTGCGGAAGCAATTGGGGCTGTCAATGGTCGCGGTGCGCCGGTCGCATAGAAGCAGAAGGATGCGGTCTTCCGCGTCCCTGCCGACCAGCAGATCCTGATTGGCATAGCCCGTGTCGTCGCGGAAACGGAAGAGTTGCAGCTCTTCGGGCCCTTCGGCGGGCTCGGCGGATTCAAGATATTTCGAATAGACATCCTTCAGGCGGCGCGAGGAGTTGAGCGCGGCCTCCCGCTGGACAAGCGACATGTAGATGACGTCGGAGCGGGCGGAATTATCCCCAAAGCTTTCCTGGAGGTCGGCCGAATAGGGCTGCAGGTCCGGCAGGAGGGCGTGCATGTCGATACCGTTCATGCGGCCGCCGATGCGCTGGCCCGGGTAGCGGGTGTAGTTCTCCGGGATGACGAAGCGCTGGTCGGCGACGATCGCCTCGATGCTGGTTGTGCCGCTGCTCGCGCGGGGATCGAGGCCGAGAAGCTCGGTGGGGGTGGGGCCGAAATAATAATAGAGAAAGGCGCCGGAAAAGGTCAGAACGCCGAGCAGCACCAATACCGGGATGATCCAGGCTGGGCGCTCCCGGACCAGTTCGTCATTCGTCTGCCTGCCTCGCGCCAATCCGCCCTCTCGTCCCCGGATGCCTGTTCCGAATTGAAACGGCCGCGGCGCAATCCGGCACGCCGGATGCGGGGCGGCCACCGGAACTGCACCGGCCAATTCAGCCCCTAACTTATAACCTGCTGAAATTAAAAGATCATTTCAAATCTGGCGGGGCAGGGGGGCGCCCCTCGCCGCTTTGGCCCGCAGCTTGCGGACAGGCGGGCATGACCCGTTTCGTTTTCAAATCGCTGATGATCGCAGGTGCCTTCCTGTTTTTCGGGGGGCATCTGCCGCTGCCGGAGGGGCTCCCGCGCGGGGATGCCGCCGCGGCGCTGCGGATGAGCCTTGCCGATCCGGCGCTCATCGAATTGCTCGACGAACAGGTCGTTCCGGATTTCGCGGTGGCGGCCGCCGAGAAGCAGATCGCCATCTTCGCGCATCACATCATCGAGGGGGTCGAAACCGGCCGCCGCTGATGGCCGGACGACGAGCAGGGGCAATCAGGGGCACATGCACGAGTTTTTGACATTGTTTTTCGCCATCGCGACCGGCTTCGTTGCGGCCGGACTCACGAGCAGCTTTTACCGGCTCGTCACCCGAAAGCCGCCGAGCTTCCAGCTCACGTCGGAATCGACGCTCGGCCAGATTGCCGGTGTCTTCACGCTGATCTTTGCCGGACCGACCGTGATCCTGCGCAATGCGCTCCGGGCGCAGGTGTTCGAGAACCGTCCGCCCCTATGGATGCTGCTTTCCGGCTGCATCGCAACCTTCTGGAGCTTCCTTTCGGGCATCTTCCTGCTTGGCGTGATGCTCTCGGCCTGATCAGGCCCTTCTGCGGCGCGTGACGCGGCGGCCAAGCGCCGTCGCGAAAAGCGCACCGATGCCGCCGACAATGGCCCAGATCCATTCCAGCGCGAGCAGGAGCAGGTTCCACGCCGTCTTGAAGGCGCGAAGGCTGGTCTTGCCGGTGATCTCGATGATACCGCGGGTCTTGGTTCCGTATTTGCCGGTCATCTTGCCGACACGCGTGAGGTCGGCACTGCTATCCACATATTTCATCAGGCGGACGGTTTCGGCGGGACCTGCCGCGCGTTCTATCGCGGCGACATCGTCGAGGAGCGGCGTGACCTTCGCGAGCGAGACGCCCTCGGCATAAGAGGTGAGGGCGCGGCGCGTGGCCGCCGTGTCGGCGAGATCGACGGCGCGGAGCGTGTCGCCCAACCGGTCGAAATTCACCGCCTCCTGCAGGATGCGCGTCACGTCGCGGGCGAGGCCTGCGGTGATCGTTCCCGCCTTGCGGGCGACCTTCAGCACGGAGACGCCGATCCGCGCGGGCAGTCCGCCGCCGCCGGTCGCGACCGTTGCCGTGGTGGCGGCAAGGCCGACCACGGAGAGGCCAAGGATCACCTTGGAGTATTCCTCGCCGCGCACGAGCTTCGTGCCTTCCGAACCGATGTCGCGAACGTCGCCGACAACGGTGAGGTCCGAGGCGACGGCACCCATGAAGGCCGGCGTGTCGTCGCCCGAGCCTGTGACGAAGCCGGTGACGAAACTGCCGGTGTTGCGCGCGGCGCGGCGGGCGAAGGCATTTTCAGCCTCAAGACGAACCTGCGTATCGGGATTGAGCGGCATATCCATATAGGCCGCGATTTCGGCATACATGGCCGCATCGTCCCAGGCACGTGCCGCCAGAGCCTCGTCGACGCGGCGGCTCAGGTCCTCGACGCTGGTGCGGTATGCGAGTTCGGCGCGGATGAACGGCTCATCGGGAATGGCGTCTTCGGCCACATACTCGTCGAGCAGGCCGCGTTCGAAGGCGAACATGAAGAGGAGCGGCAGGGCGAGCAGGAAGAAGATGAGGCTGAAAAGAAAGCGCATTCACTGAACCTTGTCGCTCCGGCGGGGCGGAAGCCCCGGCCGCTCATGCCGCAGGAGAAGCTTGGTCCATCGGGCGGCGATGCGCAACCCGCGTCGATCATCCGCCCACGGGTCCGCCGTTCCTCGCGGTGATGACGACGATGGAGGGGCGCGGCGGCATATCCGGCTTGAAATCCGGCCAGTGGGTCGCCGGATCGTCGAATGTGGAGGCCCGTTCGAAGCCTTGATAGTTCGCCGTGCCGTCGGCGGCGGGATGCTGTACGGCGACGAAGAGCGTGGTGCCGTCCGGCGTGAAGCAGGGGCCGCAGACTTCGGCGCCGACAGGTGCGCGGAAAATCTGACGGGCCGTACCGCGCTTTCCTCCCACCGTTGCGAGCGCATAGAGCCCGTCTGCGGAACCCGATGCAGCGTGCCAGCCGGAGCCCTGATCGGTCGCGACCCAGAGGCGGCCCTTGGCATCGGTTGTGAAATTGTCGGGGCAGGCGAACCAGCCATCGGCACCTGTATCGGCGTTCCACGCGGCACCGATCTCGGGCGAAGCGGGATCGCCGCATTTCACGATCAGGTTCCATGCGAAACCGGTGGAGGCGTGGTCGCCGCCTTGCGGTTCGATCTCCACAATCTGGCCCCAGAGATTTCCGGGGCGCGGATTGACGGCGTTGGTTTCCGTGCGCTCCTTTGAATTGGTGAGCGCGACATAAACGCGGCCGGTCGCGGGATTGGGCGTCACATCCTCCGGACGGTCGAGAGGCGTTGCGCCAAGCAGATCGGCGGCGCGGCGCGTTTCGATCAGCACGTCGGCCTGAGAGGCGAAGCCGTTGCTCTCATCGAGACCGTTCTCGCCGAATGTGAGCGGCAGCCATGTGCCGGTGCCGTCGTCCGAGAAGCGAGCGACATAAAGTGTGCCTTCGTCCAGCAGCGAAGCATTCTCCGCGCGCATTGCCGAAACCTTGCCGGCGGTCACGAACTTGTAGAGATATTCGAAGGCCTGATCGTCGCCCATATAGATGGCGAGGCGGTCATCTTTCGTCAGTGCATTCTCGCAACCCTCGCGCTTGAAGCGGCCAAGTGCGGTGCGCTTCACGGGCGTCGAAGCGGGATCGAGCGGATCGACCTCGACCACCCAGCCATATCGGTTCGGCTCGCGCGGCTCGGCGGCAAGGTTGAAGCGTTTGTGAAAATAGCCCCAGGGGTAGGAGCGGCTGCCGGGGACACCGAGGCGCTTGTGGTTTTCCTTTTCCGCCTCGTCCGAGTTCTCTCCGAGGAAGTAGAAATTGAAATTCTCTTCCGACATGAGCCAGGTGCCCCAGGGGGTGATGCCACCGGCGCAGTTGTTGAACGTACCCATGACGCGGCGGCCGGTCGGGTCTTCATTCGTCTGCAGGCGCGGATGGCCGGCGGCGGGGCCGGACAGCGTCATCTCCGTTGCAAGCGGCGTGAGGCGGCGATTGTACTCGCTTTCGCGCACGACCTGCCACTTGCCGTCCTCTCCGCGCGCCACTTCCACGATGGAGCCGCCATGAGCCGCCATGGCGATGTCCACGATCTCCTGCGTATAGAAGCTCGCCGGATTTTCCGCCGGGTAGCCGGGATGCATCAGATCGTCGTTCGTATATTCGTGGTGGACGCAGAGGAGGCCCCTGTCGCTCGCATGGGAGCCGAACGGCAGGGGGACGAAGCCGATGAAGTCGTTGTTGTAGCCGAACTGGGCGAGCTGGGCGGCGGCGCTCTGGTTCCGGACATCGAAGTCCGGCGCATCCCTCAGGATCGGGTCGCCCCAGCGGATGAGGATTTCGGAAAGGTGATCGGCGGGCACATGATGATCTCCGTCGACGCCATGCGGCACAGGCTCGAAGCCGAAAATATCGTCTGGCGCCGCTTTCGGCGTCTCGTCGCAGGCGGCGAGCGACAGGATTGCAGGCGAGGCGGAGGCGAGGAGCGCGGCCTTGCCGATGCCGGTGAGGAAGCCCCGGCGGGCGATGCGGCGGTTCCAGAGGTCGGCAAGCGATGGGGCGGTGCTGCGCGCAGCGGGACGGTCGTCCAGTTCCTCGAATTCCTCGCCGAAGGATTTCTTCTCGCTCATGGCCGCCCCCGTTTCGTACCTCGCGACACTAGGAGACAGGTTTGACCGGCTCATGACAATAGTTTTGCAAGCCTCGTCTCGCAGCCCGGGCCATGCCATAGTCCCGGCCAAAGCAACGGCCCGACAAGGAGGAGCCCCATGCCCGTCTATGCCATCGGTGAAACGAAGCCGATTCTGCCCGCGGAGGGCGATTACTGGATCGCGCCCAATGCGGAAGTCATGGGCAATGTGAAGCTTGAGAAGAATGCGAGCGTCTGGTTCGGCGCGGTGCTGCGCGGCGACAACGAGCTCATCACCATCGGCGAGAATTCGAATGTGCAGGATGGATCGGTTCTGCATACCGATCCCGGCTCGCCACTCACGATCGGGCGGGACGTGACCATCGGCCACATGGTGATGCTGCATGGCTGCACCATCGGCGAGGGAAGCCTTGTCGGCATCGGCAGCATCATTCTCAACGGCGCGAAGATCGGGAAGGGCTGCCTCATCGGGGCAAATACGCTGATTGCCGAGGGCAAGGAGATTCCCGACCACTCGATGGTGCTCGGCTCGCCCGGCAAGATCATCCGGACGCTCGACGATGAAACGGCGGCAGCGCTGAAGCTTTCCGCCGATCACTATGTCGAGAACTGGAAGAAATATGCGGCCGGGCTGAAGCGGATCGATTGATGCGCCGCCTTGTCCTTCTCGCGCTTCTCGTGATTCCTCTCCTCTCCGGCTGCGAGGAGATGGAAGAAGCGCGCCAGGCGCGGATCGAGACGCGGGCGGGAACGGCGCATGGCTTTTCGGTCGAACTCGCGCTCACGCCCGAGGAGCAGCAAAGAGGCCTCATGTACCGGCAGGAACTCGCCGAGGATGCGGGCATGCTGTTCTTCTATCCGGCCTGCGCGCGGGCGAGCTTCTGGATGCGAAACACCTATCTGCCGCTCGACATGATCTTCATCGCGGCGGATGGGCGGATCGTCCGTATTGCCCGGATGACCGTGCCGCAGACGCTCGACATCCATGAGAGTGGCGAGGAGGTGAACGGTGTCTTCGAGGTGAATGGCGGGCTGACGCAGCGTCTCGGGATCGAGGAGGGGGATTTCTTCCGGCACCCCTGGTTCGGCGAGAACGGGCGGGCTACTTGCGACTGAGTTTATCGGCTAGGATGCAGGCAAATAAATTCCGGAAAAACAGGAAGGCACGAGGAAACCATGAGCCAGGCAAAGGCAGCGCCGCAGACCGCGGATGAAGTTCTCTACGAAGTCTCCGAGCATATCGCGACGATCACGCTCAATGCGCCGGATCGCATGAACACGATCTCCGGGCCGATGCTCGACCAGCTGACGAAGCGCCTTCAGCAGGCGGATGCCGACCCGGATGTTCGCTGCGTGATCCTCACCGGCGCGGGCAGGGCCTTTTGCGCCGGACTCGACCTGCGCGCCCAGACGCAGGGCAACGGACTTTCGATCGGCTCGAGCGGCGGCGTCACCTCGACCACGCTCGACCTGAAGAACACACCGCCCACGGTGTTGCAGGAAATGGAAACACCGACCATCTGCGCGCTGAATGGCGGCGCGGCCGGCTATGGCATGGATACGGCGCTTGGCTGCGACATTCGCATCATGGCCCGTTCGGCGAAGCTCGCCGCCGCGTTCTGCAAGCGCGGCCTCGTGCCGGAGTCGGGCGGCACCTGGTATCTGCCGCGCCTCATCGGCTGGTCGAAAGCGGCGGAACTCATCTTCACGGGCCGCACACTTACCGCCGAAGAGAGCGTTGCCTGGGGGCTCGCCTCGGAAGTGGTGGAGAACGAGGAGCTGATGGCGCGGGCGCGGGCGGTGGCTGCGGAAATCGCAGGCAATGCGCCGCTCGCTGTGAAGGCCGCCAAGCGAATGATGCGGATGGGCCTTAACGAGCCGTTTCCCGAACATGTGCATCATGTATATCTGCAGCTTCTGCCGCTGATGCGGACGGAAGACGTGAAGGAAGGCATGATGGCCTTCGTGGAGAAGCGGACGCCGACCTTCAAGGGCCGGTGAGCTGCTTCGCCTGATGCGGAGCGACGGGGCAAATGGACTGGGGGCATGCCGTGCGAAGCGCGGCAGCGGCGATGATGGGAATGGCGCGAACCCGGTTCGCGCTATTCCTGTTTGCTGCCCTGGTTCTGCCGGGCGCGCCGGGGCTTCAGGCAGCGGATTTTTCAGGCAGCTATGATGGTATCGGCGAGGCGGCGGGCATTGCGCTCACGCTGACCGAAGCGGAGCGGCGCGTCGTCGGCCGACTCACGCTCCCTTCCGGCACTTCCTATGCACTGAATGGCGAGCGGGCGAAGCCGGGCGAGGGCGATGCGCAAGGCGCGCTCCGCGTGGCGGGCGGCGAAGACGGCGCCTTCTTCCATATGGAGGAACGGCCGCTCGGCCTGCAGTTCCTTTTCATTCCGGCGCGGGGCGATGGCACGCCCGATCTTGCGGCGGGGCGCGAATATTCCTTCCTCAAGCGCGGCGTGCGGCCGACCGTGCCGCAGGAGATGGAACGCAAGTACAAGACGTCGCCCGAGGAGCCGGTGGATATCGTCGTTTTCATCGACGGATTCAGGAACTGGAGCCCTCAAGACATCGCGCGGCACTATGCAGGGCTTTCCGGCAAGGAGCGCGGGCTCCTGCTTCTCTACGATCATGCGACGGCGGAACTCATGTGGCGTCTCTGCGAGGCGGGGCCCATGGAAGGAACGGTCGAGGCGACGCGCCTCGCCGAAATGCAGGACCGGCAGCAGATCGGCTGCGCGGCCTATCTGCCCATGGTCGAGGCGGCGCAGAAAGGCGGTCTCTTCGCGGAATTCCTGCGCCGCTCGCTGTTCCAGCTCGAACTCGCGCGGGCGACAACGCTTTGCGACAGGGGCGAGACACCGGCGGCACGTTGCGCGGATGTGAGTGCGCTCGCCTCGCCGCTGGTGCTTAGATGGCGGCGGGCGGATGCGATCATGATCGATCTCGCGCGAGCCGGCGGCGCAGAGGTTCCGGTTACGGAGACCATGGCGCCTGTTGTGGATGAGGCCGGGCCGGAAGTTCCCGAGGCCGAGGCCGCGCCGGCGGAAGAGATGACGTCCCCGGCGCCGGTTGCCGCCGGGAAGAGCGCTCCCCTGCCGCTCAGGCGGCCAGGTGCGGATGAGGAGAGCGTTTCCGACTTCGGGCCCGACGTCTCGACGCTCTCCATCGAGACGATCCGGGCACACGGGCTGCCGCTGCCGCGGCCGTGACGGTCAGGCGGCGATTTCGACGAGTTCGATCTCGAAGGTGAGGTCTTCGCCTGCGAGCGGGTGGTTCGCATCGAGGCGGATCGCCGCTTCGCTCACTTCCGTAATCACGAGGCCGATCTCGCGGCCGTCGCTGCCGGTCGCGGTGAGGCGCATGCCGGGCCGCGGATCGAGTTCCTGGGGAAGTTCGCTGCGCGGCACATCCTGCACGAGGCGCGGGTCGTGCTCGCCATAGGCTTCGGCGGAAGCGACGGTGAAGCTCTTGGTGTCGCCCGGTTCCATGCCGAGAACGGCATTCTCGAATCCTGCGATCACCATATGCGTGCCGATCGCGAATTCGATGGGCTCGCGTTCGCGGCTCGTATCGAAAACGGTGCCGTCATTCAGCGTGCCGGTGTAGTGCACGCGCACCTTGTCGCCATTCTTCGCAGCCATAGTCTTGCCTTTCCGAGCTATTCGCCTTTGTTCAAAACGAAAAAGGGCCTTCAGGCGTTGCAGCCGAAGACCCCTTATTCATCCTGTACATCACGTTAGCACCCCGATCCGGGGATGGCCACCGCCTGAGGGCAATTAATCCCGGTTTCAGTAGGTGCGGCGCCAGACGCGGCGAATCTTCGCGTCGACTTCCGGACCCATCGAGCTCCAGGCGGTGCGATCGCGCGTCGTGTCGGCGATGAACATGCTGTCGGTGCGGCCGATATGCTGGCTGAGATCGTTGAGGAGGCCGGCGGCGGTCGCATCCGTGTTCACGCACCAGACATTCGGCGCGAGCTTGTAGGCCGGCCCGAGCGACATGATCGCCTGTTCAAGCGGGCCGGTGAAGCGCGCCTTGATATCCATGACGATGAGGAAGTTCGCCGTGTCCGGCTGGCGGCGGCGGTCGATCTGGCCTTTGCCTGGGCCATAGGCCGGGCGTTGACCTTCGGCGGCCGGCTGCGCGGCGGCCGGTTCGGATGCGGCATCGGTCTGCCGGGCTGCGGGTTGCCGGGCGGGTACATCCGCCGCTCCGGCATCCCCGGCCTCGCCATCCATGTCCTGCTCGGTGGCAGTGTCATGCTGGTCGACCGTTGCGGGTTCCGAATTGTTCTGATCCGCGGGAGTTTCAGCCGTCCCGCTTGCGAGGCTCGCAAAGAGCTCGGCAAAAACCGGAATGTCGGCTGCGTATTGCCACATGGTGGCGCCGGCAGGCGTGCCTTCGGGCGCAAGCAGACTGTGCTCGGCGACGCGACCTTCGGCGACATAGGCTTTCATGGCATCGAAGGAGTAAGGGCCATAGACCTTGTCGCCATATTTCAGCACCCAGCGGTGCTGCGCCGCTGCCGAGGCGCCGTTTTGCGCGTCTGCGCCGGTGGATGCTTCGAGTGGATACGCCATGTTGTGCTTCGCCGCGGCCTTGCCGACATTCGGGATGAACGCAATTCCAGAGATTTTTACCGGCTTTTGGTTACCGCAAGGTCAACGCGAGAGCGCTTGATGCGACCCGGGGGAGCGGGCAAAGTCGCGTCCAAGCGCGGGAAACCGCGAAATAAACGGTTAACCTGAAATGAACGGGAAGCGCCAATGACCGAATTCTGCAGCACCGAACGCGACGGCCATATCCTCGTCGTCACCATCAACCGCCCGGAGCGCATGAACGCGCTTCATCCGCCGTCGAATTTCGAACTCGAAAAGGTGTTCGACGAATTCGCGAAGGATGACGATCTCTGGGTCGCGATCGTGACGGGCGCGGGCGACCGGGCCTTCAGCGCGGGCAACGACCTGCGCTGGCAGGCGGAAGGCAACAAGATCGAAGTGCCGAAGACGGGCTTCGCGGGCCTGACCGCGCGCTACGACCTCAACAAGCCGGTGATCGCCGCGGTGAACGGCGTCGCCATGGGCGGCGGATTCGAAATCGCGCTGGCCTGCGACCTCATCATCGCGTCCGAAAATGCCGTCTTCGCGCTGCCGGAGCCCAAGGTCGGCCTTGCGGCGCTTGCGGGCGGCCTGCACCGGCTGCCGCGCCAGATCGGCGTGAAGCAGGCGATGGGGATGATCCTGACCGGCCGCCAGGTGCCTGCAAAGGAAGGCAAGGAACTCGGCTTCGTGAACGAGGTGGTGCCGGCCGGCGAACTCATGGCCGCGGCGAAGCGCTGGGCGAAGATGATCGAGGAATGCTCGCCCATGTCGATCCGCGCGTCGAAGGAGTCGGTCTACAAGGGGCTCGACGAGGCCAACCTGAAATCGGCAGTCGAGGGCAAGTATCCCGCCGTCGCCGCACTCTTCAAGAGCGAGGATCTGATCGAAGGGCCTCGTGCCTTCGCGGAAAAGCGCAAGCCTGTCTGGAAGGGCAAGTAAGCTCCGAAAAAGTACCGGCCCTGCCGCGGGGGGAGCGGCAGAGCCGGCCTCGACAGGGCCGAACTCCGAGTTGGGGGGCGGCGGAGTCCGGCCGGCTGGTCA
This sequence comes from Parvibaculum sp., assembly GCA_019635955.1. Classification (GTDB taxonomy): domain Bacteria; phylum Pseudomonadota; class Alphaproteobacteria; order Parvibaculales; family Parvibaculaceae; genus Parvibaculum. Next base: position 62,661 of record JAHBYL010000008.1, on the reverse strand, counting down.
ATGGATCGCGGCGGTGGGTTCCTCCTTGGATGCCATGGTTGCCGCGGTCCGACCTTCTTCAATGCCCGGCCGCAAGGCGGGTTCGGGCGATTTCTTCTCAAGCGCCGCAAGGAAGGGCGCTTTTTCGCCGACGGGCGGGAGCTGGCTCGCCGAGGCGATGCGCGCTGCCTTCGCGTCGAGATTGACCCAGATATAGGGACGCTCTTCGGACTGACGCTTGATCCACTGGTAGGGCGTGTCCGACCAGATGGCGACTTCCCAGTTCTTGTTGTCGAGCACGAACTCGCCGCGATCCGTCTTCACGAGCAGCACGGCATGGCCGTCGCCATTCCATTCGCGCACGACGGAGATGAGCAGGTTCTCCGGCGCCCAGCCGCGCTTGATGAGGAGGCGGCGCTTTTCGAGCGCGAGATCCTCGCAATCGCCGCCGCGCTCATCGGGGAATGCCCACCATTCGGCGCGGCCATAGAGGTCGTAGTCCTCGACCTGACGGACGTTGCGGTTCACATAATCATTGACCTGGGTCAGCTCGAGCCACTTTTCCGGCGACATGGCGGCGGGACGGGGCATGTCCGTGCCGCCCGCACATTCATCCGGATTGCGGACGCAGAAGCCGATATAGCCGAAGGGCGGCGCGACCTGCTGATAGGTCTGCATGTTTGCGGCGATGAGCTTCACGCCGCTGTCCTGCGGCACAAAGGCCGAGCTGCTGATGCTGCCGACGTAGTCCGGCGACTGACACCCCGTCAGTATCGCCAATGTTGCGGCCATTACGGCCAATCTGATGCGCCAAACCATGATACTCACCCAACTTTCGAACGCGTGGGCAGACCATGACAGGCTCGAATTTGCGCCGATTTAAATGGACGGGAGCAAATTGACGCAAATGAAGATCAAGTTTGAGGCGGGTTTTCCTAAAATTTGAATGAGTTGCATTTGACTAAAATTGGCCGCGCGTGAGACACACGAAAAGCCCTTTATTTTCAACGATTATCGGTGCACGGAGAAATAGCCGGGGCGGAACGAAGCCAAAGGCCGAATGACGCATTTCCTGTCAAATGCGGCGAGGCGCCTCAAAATGGCTAACGTGCATCAAGGTTTCTTTAGCGTGAATTTGCGCCGTCGAAGGTGCCGGAATCGGCCTTCAGCGTGCTCCGGATGAGCTCGATCGTTGCCTTGCGCTCCTTGCGCTTGGTGTTTGCGAAGGCCGGCTGCTGGAGGGCGGCAAGCGCTGCAGCGCGCGCTTTTGCGGTTTCCATGAGGGCAGCAGGTGACACAGCCTCGTCGAGATAGCCGACAGCGACGGCATCGGCGGGGCCATAGATGCGCGCCTGGGTCACGGCTTCCGTGAAGCGGTTGCGGGCCAGGCGGTCGCGGGCGAGTTCGATGCCGAAGACCGGCATGGTCATGCCGATCGCAACCTCCGGCAGGCCGATGCGGAAATCGCCCTCCGTGCCGATGCGGGTATCGCCCGCAAGGAGGAGCAGGCCGCCCGCCGCGAGCGCATGGCCTGTGCAGGCCAGAATGACGGGCAAGGGATATTCATAGAGGCGCATGAGGAGATCGGCGCCCGCGGTCACGAGCTTGCGGACGTTTTCCGGCCCTGAGCCCATGACATCGAGGTCGAATCCCGCACAGAAGCGCTTTTCGCGGCCTGCGATCAGCACCGCCTTCGCCTTGCCTTCGGCCTCGTCGAGCGCCCCATTCAGCGCATCGATCATGGCATGGCCGAGCGCATTGGCGCGGCCGTCATCCATGGTGAGAATGGCGATTTCGTTGTCGATGGCGATATTGAGCGGTCCGGACATGACTTCCCCCCGATGTTTCGGGGCAGTCTAGTGCGGCGCGGGGCTTTCGTCAGCCGAAGGGGCGTGAAAGGGCCGAAGCGCGTTCCGGAATATTGGTGAACTGGATACCGACGCCTTCCTCCGTATGGCGGACGACGCGGCCCGACATGCGGCCAATCGACACTTCGGTGCCGATGGGCGGGCGGTTCTCGACCGCGACCTGGGCCCCGCCGAGCGACATGTCGATGATGCGGCAGGGCATGGAAGCGCCGTCCGCAAGGGTGAGCACCGAGCTTTCCTCAAGCCCCGCTTCGCCCGGCGCATAGCGCGCAAAGGCGCGGCGGGCCGAGATTTCCAGCTTCTCGCCACGGGCAAGCGCTTCGAGGCGCTGACGCAGCCGTTCGCGGCGGGGGCCGGCGATGGAGGTTTCAATTGCGAAGCCGCCTTCATAGGCGCGCACGACCTTGCCCTCGAAGCGGCCGTAATCGTCGAGATAGACGATGACCTGATCCCCGAGCTCGAGCGCGACGTCCGTCGTGAGCGCGATGCCGCCGAGCGACATGTCGCGAATGGCGCAAGTGTGCTCCGACCCGTCAGGGGCAAGGAAACGGCCCTTGGCCTGAAAGGCGACACGAGGATATTTGCGGCGTTCGTCTTGGTCGGACTGCATCAGTTTGCCTGCAAAGAGACGGCGGCGCGGAAGCGCCCAAATCTGGTGACCTCAGGATAAGGCCAACAGAGTTAATGAAATTCTACTCACGCCATGTTTACGGGCGAATATTTGCTCCGGATAGTGCGGAATCCCGGCATTCACTCCAAAATGACGCTTGCGTCAGCTTCGGCGATTCCCGACAATCGGTCAAAATCCGACCAACAGTGGAATCGGGCAAGCAACGGCCAGAGACATGGGCCGAACGCCATTGCATTATCGCAGGCGGACGGCCGCTCCCGCATTCGGGACGGGCCGGCAACAGGGACCGGGAACAGCGTAATGAGCGAATTCGACTACATCATCATCGGCGCCGGAAGCGCGGGCTGCGTGCTGGCCAACCGCCTCTCCGAAAATCCTTCCAACAAGGTCCTGCTGCTCGAGGCCGGTGCGAAGGACTCGAACTTCATGATTCATATGCCGGCCGGCGTCGGCAAGCTGATCGGCACCGACCTCGCGAACTGGTGCTACGACACGGAGGGGCAGCCCTTCCTCAACAACCGCAAGCTCTACTGGCCGCGCGGCAAGGTGCTCGGCGGCTCGTCCTCCATCAACGGCATGATCTATATTCGCGGCCATGCGCGCGATTACGACATGTGGCGCCAGCTCGGCCTTGAAGGCTGGGGCTTTGCCGATGTGCTGCCCTATTTCCGGCGCTCGGAAGGCAACGAGAACGGCAACAGCGCCTTCCATGGCGGCGAAGGACCGCTCGGCGTCAGCAATCCCCGCAAGACGAACGTGCTGTTCGAGGCTTTCGTGGAAGCGGGCAAGCAAGCCGGCCATCCCTATACGGAAGATTTCAACGGCCCGCAGCAGGAAGGCGTCGGCCCCTACCAGCTCACCATCAAGAACGGCCAGCGCTGCAGCGCGGCCAAGGGCTATCTCGTTCCGGCGCTCAATCGCCCGAACCTGACCATCGAGGTGGAGGCGCTGACTTCGCGCATTCTCTTCGACGGCAAGAAGGCCGTCGGCGTCGAATACACGCAGAAGGGCGAGACGAAGGTCGCGAAAGCCGGCAAGGAGATCGTGGTGTCGGGCGGCGCCGTGAACACGCCGCAGATCCTGCTTCTGTCTGGCATCGGCAAGGGCGAATATCTCCGCAAGTTCGGCATCGACGTGGTGGCGGACCTGCCCGGCGTTGGCCAGAACCTGCAGGACCATCTCGATTGCGTGGTCATCAATGAATGCACGCAGCCGATCACGCTGCACAGCACGGTGAGCAACCCGCTGAAGCAGATCATGACGGGCATGCAGTACACTTTCTTCAAGACAGGGCTTGCGACCTCGAACGGTCTTGAGAGCGGCGCCTTCCTGAAGACGCGGCCGGAGCTCGAAATCCCCGACATCCAGCTGCACTTCGTGGCGGCGATGATGCGCGATCATGCGCGGATCAAGTCCGACCGTCATGGCTTTACTGTGCATATCTGCCAGCTGCGCCCGGAAAGCCGCGGCTATATCGCGCTCAAGTCGACCAACCCGGCCGATCATGCGCTCATCCAGCCGAACTATCTCGAGTCCGAATATGACCGGAAGGTGATGCGCGACGGCGTGCGCATGGTGCGGAACATCATTTCGCAGCGTGCGATGGACCCCTATCGCGGGCCGGAGTTCTGGCCGGGTGCGGGCAAGCAGTCCGATGCCGAGATCGACGCCTGGATCCGCGAGACGGCGGAGACGATCTATCACCCCGTCGGCACGGCGAAGATGGGTAACGATCCGATGGCGGTGGTCGATGCGAAATGCCGTGTGCAGGGGCTGCAGGGCCTGCGCGTGGTCGATGCTTCGGTGATGCCGACGCTGGTGGGCGGCAACACGAATGCGCCGACCATCATGATCGCGGAAAAGATTTCCGACGACATGCTGGGCAAGGCGCCGCTGCCGGCCGAACATGTGACCATCGCGGAAGACCGCGTCGGCCACGCGGCCTGATCGCCGCTCGGGACAAGACAAAAGCCGGTGTCGCGAGACACCGGCTTTTTTGTCGGCTGAATCGCTTCCGCCTAGCCCAGTTCTTCCTTGCCCTGGGCAGGCGCTTTCACCAGGCGGAGATAGGAGCGCTCGCTGCGGAGCGGCGCGCGGCTGCGGCTTGCGTGGCTCGCAATGCTGGCGACGGCAACGGGTGGTTTTTCCGAGAGGATGCGGCGGGCGACCGCTTCCGCATCGTGCTGCGGCGTGCGCATGCGCTCCGGGTCGAGGCGGCGGAGGCGGTCGATCCACTGGCGCGCGAACATGCGGTCGCCGATCCAGGGAAAGCGGTCGACCGGGACGGCGGCACCGAGCACGCGGCTCATCGAGCCGTCCTCATGCGCGAGCGGGAGAAGGATCATTTCAAAGGTGGCTTCGCGGCCATCATTGGTGGCGGCGGTGTATTCGACGACCGAGATTGTGGCATTCACCGTCACATCCTCGAGCGTGTCCTTGAGCGTACCGGCGCAGTCATCGGCCCACATGGAGATCATGTTGTGGCCGCGGAATTCCATGCCGTATGTGCTGCAGAGGCCGGTGCCTGCGAGGCGGAAGCGCCAGGTGTCGCGGTCCTTGCGCTCAAGGATGAAGACGTAAGGCAGGACGCGGCGGATATCGCCCGGCTCGATCTCGGCGCGGCGCGGCGCAGGCCGGCCTGCGCGCAGCTCGTTCCAGTAATCGAACAGAATCTGGTTGTTCCTGTGCTTCATAGCCCTCGACCCCGTCGTGCTGTCCGCCCGGCGGGGAAGCCCCCAATTGCCCGGCGAAATCCTAACCCATTCCGGGAATGACGTCCCGTTTCGGTTCGTCTTTCCCAAATCCGGCCCCGGAGGTCTTTTCCGGTGCCGATCCGGAACGGCTGTTGGTGACGGCGGGCCCGGATGAGAGGGCAGGAGCAGAAAGCGTGCCAGATGTTAACGGCAGCGGTGCGACGGCGAGTAAGGGGCGGGCGCCGACGAATTTTTTTCAATCAAATCAATGGCCTGATATTCGCAGGGCGGGATGGCGCGCATGCCTGATCGTTAACGCGCAAGGCGGGCTGCGTCATTGCGGTGCAGATCGCCGCGCCATTAACCATCGGCCGTTGCGATTCATGCCAGCCCGGATTTCGGCACGGCTTCTGCATTGCCCCGCCCAAGAGCCCGAACGGGTTTCCAAACGACGCAGGCCAACGCGCCCTTACGGGCCGGGAGTGTCAGGATGAAGCAGATGTCTCTTATCAATTCGAACCGGGTTCCGGTTCTCGGTGCGCTGGCGTTCGGTGCCGCGCTGTTCCTTTTTGCCTTTGCAACGCCCGCGGGCGCCGGTTCGTATGGTGGCGGCGGCTGCAACACGGGCTGCACGCCTCCGCCGACAAATTGCGGCGGGTGCGGCGGCGGCCATGGCGGCGGCAAGGGCGGTGGTTCGAACTACAACAAGAACTACAACTACAACCACAACGAAAACACCAACATCAACAAGAACACCAATACGAACATCAACAACAATCACAACGAGAACAACATCAACGTTCATGTGAATGTAAACGCCAATGCCTCGGCCTCGGCCTCGGCGATCGCCAATGCCAATGCGGCGGCGGACAGCGCCTCGCAGTCGATGGGGCGCGACAGCGCGGTCGGCATCGGCAATGGCAGCGGCGGCGGCTATGGCGGCGGTGGTTCGAGCTATTACGTCTCGGCGCCGCAGGCGGCCCCGATGGGCGCGCTGAACGTCATCGTGCGCACGGCGCGCGTGGTGAAGCCGGTGAAGGGCATCTGCGTCAGCGCGAAGGGACTTGAAGAAGCCGCGCGGATGAGCACGAATGTGAGCGAGATCAATCCGACCGACGACGTGGAACTCTTCCACTGCACGGCGGGCGACATGCTCGTTGCCACGATCGGCCGCATGGCGGGCAAGGGCGACGCGGCGGCGCCGGATTATATGGGCGGCTATGTGATCGAGTGCCGCCCGGGCGAGGCGCTGCGCCACGGTTCGAACGGCATGCTCGCCTGTGTGCCGCAGCAGAAATTCGGGCAGAGCACTGTACCGCCCGCATCGCGCGTGGCTTATGCGGAAGTCTTCATCCGCAAGAACGAGCGCGGCGAGGAAGTCGCTGCGACCGGCGGGGCCTTCTTCTCCGGCGGCGTGGGTTACTGACGAGGGGCGCGGAAGGCTGCGGCTTCATCCCGCCTTTCGCAAAACCGGGCGAGACGGGGAGGACGAAAGTCCTCCCCGTTTTCTTTTGTCAGTGTTCGTGCGGCATCGTGATGGCGATGTCCACGGTGCCGCTGCGGCTGCCGTTGAACTGCAGGAGCGCCGTGTTGCCGCCGGAGAGGCGGTAGGCAACGCTCTTGAAGACGGTGTTGCATTTCGTCTGCATCTCGAAGCTTGTGCTCTTGACGACCTTGCCATCCACGACAGCGTCGATCCAGACGCCGCTGGAAGCGGAAATGCGGTAGAGACCGTCTTCGGGAATCTCCAGCTTCAGCAAGCCCGAGAACCTGTCTTCGCCGCCGCGGTCCTTTTCAGGCGTTGCGACGAAGGTGACGCTGTCATGAGGGTGAAGCGTCACGGTGTAGCGCGTGGCAAGCCCGATCGCGGGTGCTTCATCGGCGGTGGCGGAGGCGGCGACATGCGACGCTTCCGTTTCCCAGAGGCGGAACTCCTCAGACATGTCCCACTGGTAGTTGCTGCAGTCGCCCTGCATTTCTTCCATGGGGCGCGGGTGCAGGGCATGTTCATCTGCCATGCTTGTGCAGACGGCCCAGAGGGTGAGACCAACAGCGCCAGCTATTGCGGCAATCCGATTTCGCATTTTCAGCTCCTCAGAATTCGTAGCGGAAGGTGACGGAGAACGATCTGCCCGCGCCGGGATAGCCGTTGTCGAATTCATAGAGCTTGTCGAACAGGTTTTGCGCGGCGATCTCCACGGTGTGGCTGTCGGTGATGTCCCAGCCGGCTTTCAGTCCGACAAGCGAATAGCTTCCGACGGGATTTCCGGTGCCGGTGTCGGTTGTCATCTTGTCGGAGCGGTAGCCATAGGTGAGGAGGGTGTAGAAATCCTCCGCGATTGTTGCGCCGAGTTCGAGGTCGATCTTGTGGTCGGGTGTGCCGAAGAGGAAGACGCCGCCGGGGCCGCGCGTCAGTTCGCGGTCGAGATAGGTGTAGGCGAGGCGGCCGGTGAACCAGTCCTGCTTCACGCGCAGATCGGTTTCGAAGCCGGAGAGTTCGACCTTGCCGACATTCTGGTTCTGCGTGATCGGGTTGAAAGGCGGCAGCGGATTGATGCCGACGGTGACGGACTGAATGTAGTTATCCGCTTCGCCCCAGAAAATTCCCGCCGAACCCGAAAGCCAGTTCGTGAAACTGCCGCGGATACCGGCTTCGATCGTCAGCAGCTCTTCCGGCTCAAGCTGCGGATTGGGAATGCCATTGCCGAGGCGATAGGAATAGCGCTCGAACATGGTGGCGAAACGCGTCTTCTGCGAAACGCCCGAGTAGAACTGGATCCTGTTCGTCAGGTCGTATTCGGCGCCGAACTGCCAGTTGAAGGCATCCTGATCCGACACCTGGAAGGCAACGGCGCCGCCAAAAGCGGGATCGTCCGCGCGCCGCGCGTCGCGGCGGTCATAGGAGATGCCGGCGGTGCCTGTGAGACGGGTGGCGAGAGGCACGCGGATCGAGGCGGCGACGGAGGTCGTCAAATCCTGCATCTTGCTGGTCGGTCCGTTGAGCGGCGTTTCGCGATGCGTGTCGAGCTTGGCGAAGGTGGCGAATTTCAGTTCGCCATTTTCGATGGCCGGCACAGAAAGTTCCGCCGAGCCGCCCCATGTGTCGTCATCATAGCTGCTGGTGAAGGCGAAGGGCAGGAACTGCGTGTTGTAGTTCACATTGTCGTATCGCTTCAGCTGGTTCTCGAAAGAGTCGTAGTAGAGACGCGTCTTCAGCGCATAGCCGCTTGTGAAGTTCGTCAGCGTGTTCAGGTAGACGCTGGTCTTGTCGTAGTAAGGCCAGTCGAAGAACGTGGCCGATCCGGGCGGAACCTGACCGGCGAAGGGCGGGGCGCCTTTCTGTCCCTCCTGGATCTGCACGGTCAGCGCGTATTCGTCATTGCCCGGTGTGAATGCGCCCTTGAGGTTCAGAACCCTGTCGTCCGCTGCCGAGCGCAGGCGCTTGCCTGACGGCTGGAAGGTGCCCGGCTGGAAATCATCGGGCAGCGTCGTGAACTTCTGATCCAGCCACGAGGCTGCCGCCTGCAGATACCAGTCCGGCGTTCCATAGGAGGCGATGCCGTTCAGACGGGTGCCGCTGCGGTCGAAATCGTCGCTGAAGTCGAGACGTGTCGTGAGGCGGCCGCTGAGACCCTGCGAGGGGCGGCGCGTGACGAGATTGATCGCGCCAGCCATTGCGTTGGGGCCGTAGAGAACGGAGGTGTAGCCGCGCGCGACTTCAACGGCGGCGAGATCGAAGGTGAGAAGGCGGTTGAGATCGATGTAACCGTCATAGGGCACATAGATCGGGATGCCGTCGAGCAGCACCGGCACACGCGACAGATCGAAACCGCGAATATAGGCCGACGCTTCGTTGCGCCCGCCGCCACGATTGCCGGGCTGGAAATGGAGGCCGGGAATGGAATCGAGGGCTTCGGATGCGCGGTAGGCGTCGCGGCGCTCAAGGTCGAATTCGGTGAGCGTCGTCGTTGCGCCAGGCTGGGGATAGGTTGCAGGCCGGTCGGCCGTTACGACCAGAGGCGGCAGGACGAAGCCGAGATTGGACGAGGTCTTGTCGTCCGCGAGGGCGGCGGAAGAAAGTGCGAGGCCAAGCGCAATGGCGCTTGCGCCCGCCCGCAGGTGGGTTTTCGAAAGCATTTGATTTTCCTGTTCAGCAGAAGAAAACGGGACGGCATCTGGCAGATGCCGTCAGTCATTTCGGGCACTTCAGGCTGGAACAGGGGGGTCGCGGACGCGGCGGAAGCCGGCGGATGTGCCGTCGAGGCGCTGCAGCGCTTCGGCGGGGGCTGCGTCGACGGATGCCAAGGCGGCAGCTGCCGGCAGCGCGGCGGCAAGGCCGAAGGCGACCGTGTTACCAAAGGCGCAGCCGTCAGGCGTGGAGGTGCTTTCGCCGTCGTGTTCGACCGGCACGCCGTTGCCGTCGACATGGATCGTCTTCATGCCGCTGGATGTGCAGATGACGATGTAGGCGCCGCCGGATGAAGGATCGCTCGCGGGCATCCAGCCCGCAGGCACCAGCGCGCGCAGCGTCATCGCGGCCAGCAGGGCGCAAAACGCCAAGCGGGCGCTCACCGATTTCATCGCGGCTGCACTGGAATCCCCCATGCGCGGACTTTAGATGCGATGTGCCGTCAGGGCGCTGCTTCAAACTGTCGCAACCGCAAAAACCGGCGGGAAGGGCCGGCCGCCCTTCCCGCACTGTCAGGCGAAGGCCTTCAGCGACAGGCCGTGCAGCGCGTCATCGACTGCAGCGCGCCAGCTCTCGGACGTCACTTCGTTGACAGGATGTTTTCCGTCCGGCGCGGCGCTCGATATCACGACGTCGGGCGCGAGTTCGCGCAGCAGCTCCAGGCTCTGCTTCAACTTTTTCCTGTCACTCATGCCTTCGATATAGCCGGCGCGCCACAAGCCCTCGCCGTTCATGAAGATCGTGTCGCCGGTGAAGAGATATGTCCGTTCATGCGGCGAGCGGACGAGGAAGCAGGTGCTGCCCGGCGTGTGGCCCGGGGTGGGGATCACATCGATATTGCCGAGATGAGTTTCCGGGCCGTCGAAGGTGCGATCGGGTATGAGGATTTGGCTTACCTCGTCCTTCTCGGCGGCGTGGCTGAAAAGCTCCGAGCGGAACTCCGCCTTGATCGCGCGCAATGCCGGTCCGACTTCATCCTGGTGACTGAGATATTGGCGTCTGAGGCCGCCCAGTTCCCCGATGCGGCGGTGCTCGGCGGGCAGGCCCGAACTGTAGAACAGCACGTTGCCGTCTTCCCGTGTCAGCAGAAAGGCATGGGTGACGAGCGTCGGCACCGAAGGGATCGGCTGTTCCGGCGCGGTCTGCCAGAGGTCGGGATAGATCTGTTTCATGACGTGCTCCTTTTTACGCATCGAACGAGGAGCCCGTGTTATAAAACCTCAAGTAAGGTTTAGGTCAAGGACAAATCGGCATGATGCGAATGAAGAAGAATCCGGCGCAATTGCTGAGCGTTGGCGAAGTTGCGGCACGCGCCGGCGTTGCCGTTTCGACGCTGCATTTCTACGAGAGCAAGGGGCTGATCGACAGCATGCGCTCCGAGGGCAACCAGCGGCGCTATGCGCGCGGTGTGCTGCGGCATGTTGCGGTCATCAAGGCGGCGCAGCGCCTCGGCATTCCGCTTGCGGCGATTGCCGAGGCGCTGAGTTCGTTACCCGATGGACGGACGCCGAATGCGGCGGACTGGAAACGGCTCTCGGCACGCTGGAAGGCTGAGCTCGACGAGAGAATTGCGGGTCTCGTAGCGCTGCGCGATCATCTCGACGGCTGTATCGGCTGCGGCTGCCTCTCGGTTGCCGCATGCCCGCTGCGCAATCCCGACGACATTCTCGCGAAGCAAGGCCCCGGCGCGCATCTCTTCCGGCGCGACAGGGCCTAGCGGCGCGCTATTCCACCCGTTCCCAGGTTTGCGTGCGGCTGCCGATACCGCGCGAGCCGGTGACGTCGAGTTTCGAGCCGCCATCGGTGAGTTCGATGCTTGCATTGGCGGTCTTGCCGTTGGCAGGGCGGAGGATCGTGCCGCCGGCCCAGCCGCTGCCTTTCGGCGTCAAATCCCAGAGGATAACCATGCCGACCAGCGGCTGGTTCTTTCGCGCGCCATCGCATTTCGCGCAGGTGGTTTCGCCATTGTCGAGTAGCTCGACGATGGTGCCGGTCAGCGAGCCTCCGGCCTCGGTGATTTCGACGACCGTCTTGGGCGCGCCGGTGTCGGGGTCGAAAGTGCGCCACTTGCCGACCGGCGAGGAGGCGTCCGCCAAGGCGGCGCTTGCGAAAGCAGAGGCGAGGACTGCTGCCCCGATGAAATTCATCAGTCTGCCGAGTGTCATTTCATCCTCCCGAAATATATTGGCATTTTCACTGCCAATATAGAGGACTATGGCAAAAGATGCAAGTCCGTCTCCGATTTGCTATCCATGCCCCTGCAGGGACGGCCCTGCGGCGGAATTCCGTCACTATCCCGATCGCGGGGACGGCCTCGCTTCTTCGACAGGAGAGGCAGATGGCCTGGATCTATCTTCTCATTGCCAGCGGCGCCGAAATCGTCTGGGCGTTCACACTCAAGGCGAGCGACGGCTTCACGAAGCCGCGCATCGTCGCGGTGAATATCGCGGCGATGCTGGTTGCGGTCTGGTTTCTTGTGCAGGCGATGCGCGAATTGCCGCTCGGCACCGCCTATGCCGTGTGGACCGGAATAGGCGTGGCGGGCGCCGCGATCATCGGCGTTACGGTTCTCGGCGAGAGCATGGCGCCGGCGAGGCTCGCCGCCATTGCGACCATCGTCGCGGGCGTTGCCATGCTGAAATTCGTGGATGGATAAAAAAGGGGAGGGCGCGAAGCCCTCCCCAGTTGGTATTCCTGACCGGACAAAGGAAACTTGTGAAATCCGGTCAGGGATCGGCGGACAAGCTCCGCCTCGGCTCTCATGGTCCGGCTGGAGGCCGACCCGCCTGGACGCAATGAGGGTGTGAACCGGCGATACGTTTTGTCATTTCTGTCTCCGGTATCGCCGGTAATTCTCTGGAAGGATGGTGCTTAGTAGGTGCCGCCGCGCAGCCCGCCGGTCTCGAAGACGGGTTCGGAGTAGTAGGCGTAGGGCTCGCGCTCGGCCTTGCGGGCGGGCGTCTCGGCCGGCGCTTCTGCGACGCGCTGGGCGGGCTTCGCCTTGGCGCCGGGATTGGCCTGGCGGTAGTCGATCTCGCCCATCGGGTCCTTGAAGCGCGAGCAGTCGGCCTGGTTTGCGCCATAGAGCGGCACGAGCATCTTGAGCACGGCGCGTTCGATGACCGAGCGGACGGCGAGCTGGATCGGCTCCTGCGCGCTGGTGCCCGCGCCGATGGAGAAGAGGTTGCCGCCGAAGAAATCGAACACACCGGCGCGGATTTCGCGGCCGACGATCTGCTTCTGGTAGGAAACGTAGTCCACCACTTCGAGCGTGCGGCTGTTCACCAGGCGCAGGTCGAGGCCGATGTTCATGACATAGGTGGAAGCCGATGCATTGGCCGCCGCGCCCATATCTCCGCCTTCGGCAAAGCCCGCATTGAGGCCGCCCGAGCGGATGTTGAAGTTGAGTTCGGTGATGCCGCCGACGAGGTAATAGTCGGAGCCGCGGATTTCGCCCGCATAGATCTTGCGGTAGTCGTCTTCCGCGCCGTCGCCGATGAGCTTGTTGTTGGTGTACTTCAGCTCGAGTTCGGTGATGGAGGTGTCATAGCGCTCGACGAGCGGCACGCCAGCCTTGCCGAGAGCGGACATGGCCATGAGCGAGGCGCCCTGGGTGAGCTTCATGCCGGTGCCGTCCGCTTCCGCCTTGCCGGTGTAGTCGCGGATATTGCCGACCGCGATGCGCGTGGCCGTCGTGCTGGCAGGCACATGGCGCGCAAGGCAGCGAAGCGCATTCGAGTAGGGCGTTTCATTGGTGACGACCGGGGCGTTGCCGATGGGTGCGGTGTAACGCCCGTCGGAGCCCGCATTCGCGCTGACGCAACCCGTGAGCGCAACTGCCATGGCGAGAGCGCCCAGCGTCCGCTTGGGCATTCCGTTCTTCGCCGCGATCGACACAACCTTATTGAACACTTTGGCCTCCTGATGGTCAGCTCATCGGCGGTTTGTCTGGCGATCCCTGTTTTTTGGATTCTGCCACCTTGGCCGCCGGGGCTTCGGTTGACCGGTGGATTGCAACCGGTGTGCCAGCGGTAAGGTCTCGTTAAGAACCATGGAAATCCGCGGTTTTTGCGAGGAGACGGAAAAGCGGAGGGGAGGCGGTATGGTTAGCGGCACGTGCCGGATCGGCTGCGGCATGGCGCGTCCCGATTTGACGCGCCAAACTTTCCTTAAGCCTGTCTCGCCTTGCGACAGGCGGGTCCGGGCCGCCCGACAAGCCGGTTGCGATGCGGACCGGCGCGGGCGACACTCCGCGTCCAATCGTTAACAGACAGAGATGCGGGACTTCGCCTTGGCCAAACTCGAGTTTTTCTACGACTGCTCCAGCCCCTGGACCTATCTCGCCTTCAGCCGGATCGAGGATCTGGTGAAACGCACAAGGGCGGAGATGGTGTGGAGGCCGGTCCTGGTCGGCGGTGTGTTCAATGCCGTTAACGAAAGCGTCTACGAAGCGCGCGCCAATCCGCATCCGGTGAAGAGCCGCTATTACAACAAGGACCTCAAGGACTGGGCCCGTTATTGCGGCATCGAGATCGGCAAGCCGCCGGTCTTTCCGGTCCGCTCGGTCGATGCGATGCGCGCGGCCATCGTGGCGCTCGACCAGGGTAAGCTGCCGGAATTCTCCTGGGCGACATTCCGCGCCTATTGGGGAGAGCTCAAGGATATCAGCCAGCCGGAGGTGCTGGAGGATATCTGCGCCTCGGTCGGGCTCGATTGGGACGAGGTGAGTTCTCTTATAAAGACGGAGGATGTGAAGGGGCGGCTGCGCGCCAATACCGAAGAGCTGATTGCGCGTGGCGGGTTCGGTTCGCCGACCATGTTCGTGAACGAGAAGGACATGTATTTCGGCAATGACCGGCTGCCGCTGGTGGAGGCCGCGCTCCAGAATGGCTGATCCCCTGAGCGGCGAGTTGCCGCCGCGCCGCGAGCCGCCCGCCTTCAATGTGCCCGGTCCGGTGCTTCTGCTTCTTCTTGCGATTGTCGCGATCCATGTCCTTCTTTCATGGAGCGACTGGCCGATGCGCGAACAGGTGCTGATCTGGTTCGCGCTTTTCCCGTCGCGCTACTTCCCGGAAGGAAGCCAGATCGCGCATCTGCTGCCGGGCGGTTTCGGCGCCGAACTCTGGACACCCGTCACCTACACATTCCTTCATGGCGGGTGGGAGCATCTCTTCGTCAATTCCATCTGGTTGCTCGCTTTCGGCTCGCCGCTGGCGCGGCGTTTCGGGGCGGTGCGGTTCTTTCTCTTCTATTTCCTGTGCGGTGCGGCGGGGGCCTTCCTCCATGTCGCCCTCTATCCCTCGTCGGACATTCCGGTGGTGGGCGCCTCGGCGGCGATTTCGGGGCTCATGGGCGGCGCGGCGCGGTTCGTGTTTCTGGCGGATGGACCGCTCGGCGCGCTCGGCGGCCGGGGAGGGAGTCTGCCCGGAGCGCCGCGGCGGCGGGCCGGCATCATTGCCGCGCTCAGCGACCGGCGGGTGCTGATTTTCGTGGGCGTCTGGATCGGCCTCAATTTCCTGTTCGGGGCGACCGCGCTCAGCGGTGCGCTTGGGGTGACCTCGCAGGTCGCCTGGGAGGCGCATCTCGGCGGCTTCCTGATGGGGCTTTTCGCCTTCGGGCTTTTCGATCCGCTGCGCTGGTCGCCTTCCGGCGGGCCGGGCAATGTGGGCTATGGGGAGTGGCTGGGAGAAGACCCGCGAGAGTGAGGGCGCTTATTGAATTGAGGCGGCGGCAAACCACATAAGCTAAAGGCCCTTTTCAGGAGGAGGACTTCATGAGCGACACTTCGGCGGGCTCCGGCGCACATTCCGGCGAGCAAGGCGGGTTTAGCGACGACGCGTCCGCAGGCCGGAAGGAATTGTGGATCAGGCTGCTCTACATGATCGGCTACTGGTTCCTCGGCAATATCGCGTTCTCCGTCGCGATCTTTCTCGGCGCGCTGCAATTCGTGGTGGTGCTCATCACGGGCAGCAAGAATGAGGAGCTTCGCGGCTTCAGCCGTAATCTCATCCAGTATGTCTGGGAATGCCTCGCCTTCGTGGTGTTCGCACGCGACGAGAAGCCGTTTCCGCTCGGCCGGTTTCCCTCGGTGACTAGCCCCGAGTGAATTTCTCGAGCTTCTCGAGACCGTTCGGCGTAAGCAGGCCGCGGAGAATAGCGCTTGTCGTCATGTGGAAGCGTTTCTCCGCAGCCACCGCATTTTCGTGAAAGCCCGCAAGCTCCAGGCTGCAATGGCCGTGAACGGCGGCCCACATGGCGCCGGCAAGTTCGTCGGGCTCGGCGTCCGCCGGGAAGCTGCCATCCGCAATGCAGGCTTCGACCGCGCTTCTCATGATTTGATATGAGGCATGTTGCGAGACGCCGCGGGCGGCGGGCTCGTCCGTTTTCGCGTGGCGCAACGCATCCGGAATAGGCAGCGTGCCACTGATCATCAGGGCGTAGTAGGACGGATTTGCAAGCGCGAAGCGGCGATAGGCGCGGGCGAGCTCGCTCAGCCAGAGCAGCGGCTCGTCGTGCTTCAGTGCGGCGGCTTCGGCGGCGGCGAGCCGGTCGAAGGCCTCCTCGAACAGGGCAGCGATGAGGCCGTCCTTGCCGCCAAAGGCCGTGTAGACCGCCATTGTCGACGTGCCCACGCGGGCGGCGAGCTTCCTGAGCGAGATCGCATCCGGACCGCCATGCACGAGCATCTCGCTCGCAGCATCGAGTAACGCCTCGCGCTGTGCGTTGCGCCGTTTTCCGGCGGCCGTTTCCGTGGCGGTGTCGGGGGCAGCGGTGCTCATTCGCCCTCTATCGAACAGGCTTGACGATGTGTCCAGCGATATCTAAGGTATCTCATAACACTGTTATAAGCAGTGAGCCAGCCCAGAGGACGCACGCCCATGTCGAAGCCCTTTCCCGACAATCCCTTCTTTGCAGGCAATTTCGCACCCGTGATGGCGGAGTGCGACGCGCCGGACCTCGTCGTCACGGAAGGCGAGTTGCCGCGCGATCTCGCGGGCACGCTTTACCGCAACGGACCGAACCCGATGTTTCCGCCGCTCGAAAATCAGCATCACTGGTTTCTCGGCGAGGGCATGATCCATGCGATTCATGTCGAGGACGGCAAGGCGAGCTACCGCAACCGTTGGGTGCGCACGGAGCAGTATGACGTGCAGCGCCAGGCGGGCGAGCGGCTGGTGCCGACATCCTTCGGCGGCGCGGCGCTGCCGGGCGCGGAGAATGTGAAGCGCAATGTCGCGAACACGAATGTCGTCTGGCATGCGGGAAAGCTCTTCGCGCTCGATGAGGGCAACTCGCCGGTTGCGATGGATGGAGACACGCTCACAACGCAGGGCTCATGGACTTTCGAGGGCAAATATTCGGGCCCGATGACGGCGCATCCGAAATTCGATCCGCGTACGGGCGAGATGCATTTCTTCGGCTATATGGCGGCGGGGCCGGCGAGCCCCGACATCTCCTATCAGGTGGTGAATGCGAAAGGCGAACTCGTCCGCAGCGACATGTTCAAGGCGCCCTATGCAAGCATGGTGCACGACTTCATCGTGACGGATGAACACGTCATCTTCCCGATCTTCCCCGCGACGATCGATGTCGACCGCATCATGAAGGGTGGGCCGGTGATCGCATGGGATCCGGATGCTGGCACGCATATCGGCATCATGGCGCGGGATGCGAGCGTCGATACGATCCGCTGGTTCAAGGGCGACCCTTGCTATGTCTATCACCCGATGAATGCCTTCACGAGCCATGAGGGTGGGCGGACGCGGGTGCATGCCGACATGATGAAATACAGCCGCGTACCGCTTTTTCCGAGCGCGGACGGGACGCGGCCGCCGAGCAACCTTGAGGATGAGCAGAGCCTGCTCGTGCGCTGGACCTTCGATCTCGACAGCAATTCCGACAGCTATACGGAAGAACTGCTGACCGATCTCGGCGGGGAATTCCCGCGTTTCGACGAGCGCTTCGCGGGGCATGGCTACCGCCACGGCTACTACGCGGCGATGCACCGGCCGAAGGAACAGAAGGGCTCGTCCTACGACACCCTGGTTCATATCGATCTCGAGACCGGCAAGCGGCGCGAATGGCAGCCGGGCAAGGGACGCTATGTGCATGAGCCGATCTTCGTGGCGCGCAAGGAAGGCGCGGCGGAAGGCGACGGCTATATCGTCTCGCTCGAATATGACGCAGCGCGTAATGTCAGCGACTTCGTCGTGCTCGATACGGACGACCTGTCGAAGGGGCCGATAGCGCGGGTGGAGATGCCGCAGCGCGTGCCGTTCGGGTTCCACGGCAACTGGCGGAACGCGGGCTAAGGCAACAGCCTGAAGTCAGGCACTACGCCGATTGCGCCGGCGAGACGGAGCGGCACGGAGCCGCTCCGTCAGAAAGCGGGCGGGACCGCGCGAAAAATCTCCCACATCGGACGGCGCACGCAGGAGTGCCGCTAGATGCAGTGAATGAAAGAGGCGGGCGGCCCTGGCCGCCTCGTCGCTCTCCAGTTCATAGGCGCGTTCAAGCAGAGTGGCGATAATAGCCTCGCGAGCCGCGTCCGCCTTGTTGACGAGATCCCGCAGCTTGCGGTTGCCCGCTGCAAGCGTACGTACGCCCAGCTCGAGACGATGATCGACGCTGTCCGACAGGCTCGAGAGTTTTTTCAGGCTCTCTGCCGCCGTGATGCAGGCGAGAGCATCCTTCGCTATCGCATCCGTTTCGGTTTCCCGCCAGCGCGCACCGATGGCGAGGAGAAATGCGTCGACGGAAGGGAAGTGATGGTAGAAGGATCCCTTGGTCAGCTTAGCGCTCTCGCAGAGCCGGTCGACCGTCAATGCGGCCGGACCCTGCCGGGCGAGCTGGCGAATGCCGAATTCGATCCATTGCTCCCGTTTCCAGCGCCTGATTGAACCTTGTTTCGTGCCTTGCGAATGAGCCATCGGCTTCCCATTTAAAATACCATACCGTATGGTATGGAAAATTCGGATTAGCGTCAATCGAGGGTGGAGGGACAGGTGGCTTTGCATCCGGGCTTAGGCGGTGCCATTGCGGCACTGGTGATTCTCTTCGGAGCAGCAGGCGCATACGCGGCTGACGCGTCCGCCCCACAGGAGGAGAAGATGGAAATGACTCTCTTTGCGTTCATCTACCGCCCGGGCCCGGCCTGGGTTGAGGGCAAGCCGATGCAGGAGCAAGCGCTCGGGCCTCATGTCGGGTTCATGCAGCGGCTGAAAGACGAGGGAAGGCTGCTCGTGGCAGGGCCGCTCCTCGAAACCAATGGCGGCATCGCGGTGGTTCGCGCGGCGGACAAGCAGGAAGCGGACGGTCTTCTTGCGAGCGACCCGGCGGTTACGTCGGGCATCTTCCTTGCCGACGCGCATACCTGGTACCTCGCATTCGGCGCGGGCACACCCGTCGGCGCTGCGAACTAGAAGAGCGGTTCCTCGTAGACGGGCTCGCCATCGAGACGCAATTGCTTGATCGCGGGCGTTCCGCCCCGGCCTACCGCTACATCGATGGTGAGGCGGCCTGCGTTGCGGCTGTCTTCGAGCTCGCGGCCTTCGCCTTCCGGCACGAAGTAGCTTTCGATGCCATAGGAGACGAAGGCGCTGCCGCAATCCGGGCAGGGGATACGCCCGCCTTCTTCACCGCCCGGCGCGTCCGTGACGGACATGTCCTGCGCGACATAGTTCACCCGCCCGCGGATGATCGCATTGCCGGGAGCAGGTTCGCGATGCTCGCGCCAGGCCGCGATGGCGCGCGAGACATCGCCGTCCGGCCTCAGCTCGACATAGATCGGGCTGCCGGCTTCGAAATCATCGTCGCCATCGAGCTCACCGAGCGGCAGGGACGAAATCGCGTAACTCAGAATGACGTAGTGGCCGCGGAAAAGATCGCGCGGGTCGATGGGCGCCGTTTCGAGCGTGACGACGGTGGGCGAGCGCAGCAGGGACACGCGGTCCCAGACCATGGCGCCCAGAAACAGCGACTGGCCGATGGCGAGAGCGAGAACGGCAAGGGCAAAGCGGCTCATGCGGCACCTCCCGCATCCGTCTGGGCAATGAGGCGGCGGCGCATGCGCTCCATGATGAAGGCCCCGGCAATGAGGAAGATGCCGCCGACCGCGAAGAAGAGCGCGGTATCGAGCAGGTTGCCCAGCGTTTCGAAATAGAGCCAGAGAAGTTCTGCGCCGAATGCCACGAAGCCGAGATTGACGGCAATGCGCGATTCCCGTGCCGTACCGTATGAAACGAGCCAGGCCGCGAGCACAAGGAAGAGAGCCGCGTAGAGCCAGGGCACCAGGGCCGCATTGGAAGCGGCAATGAAGGGATAAGCGAGAGCGCCGATGGCGATCGCTGCGATGCCCGCCGCATGGCGGCCTTCCAGCAGGCCACGGGAGATGGCGAGCATCATCAATGCGGCGAGGGCGGCGGCGGCAAGGGCGCAGAGCGCCAATCCGCCGGTCGCCACGCCATCCTGAAACACGTTTGCATCCGGCGCGAGCTGGAGCACCCAGAAGAGAACGAAGGCGATTACCATGGCATAGGCTTCTGCAGCCGAGGCGAAGCGCGGCGCGCGCCTTTCGCCCAGCATTGCGGCGAGCCAGAGGATCAGGACTTCAAGCGTGACGAAGGCGAGAAGCCATGCCGGCTCGATGCCGAGGCTGCTGGATATGGCTTCCGCGTTTACCGCCTGCCAGACGAAGCCCGCGATCAGCACGAGATGGAAGCCGGGGGCCCAGGCGAGACGCAGCGCGACGAAGGCTGATACCGCCCAGAGAATCCAGAAGGGCCAATGCGGTGTGCTGTCGTCGAGCTGCCAAGCAAAGACGGACCAGACGATCGTGAGCAATATGCCGAGCGCGAGCGCCGGGCGCGACGGCAGCAGCAGCGCCGCCGCCAGCGATGCGATCGCCCAGGCGAGAACGCCGCCCGGATCGTCCGTCACGATGTGATAGATCTGCGCGATGAGCATGATGCCTGCGCCGAAGAGCGCGAGGCCTGCAAGCACCGCCGCCTGCGCGAAGGCCGGGTGGTTCCGCTTCTCGAGCATGATGGCCGCTATCCATGCCGCCCACATGGCGCCGAAGATCGCGACCAGTTTCACGAGTTTCGGAATCTCGTTCCAGTTCGCCGCGACGAAGCTCATGGCGGCGAAGCCGATCAGCACCGCGCCCAGAATGGCGAGGATGACCGGCATGCGGCGCTGCGCGGGCGCGCTGTCTGCCGATTGCAGGATGAGTTCGGCATTGGCGGGCGTCACCCATCCGCGCTCGATCCAGAGGTCGATGTCGCTTTTCAGTTTCCTGAGATAGGCGCGCTGCCACATGGATCGAGTCGCTCGTTCTTGCCGGGAGGCGAATTAAGACGCGGGAATTGGGACTCAACCAAGGCAGCGGCGATTATCGGCGGTGGCGGGTCCATGTCAAAGGCGGGGCTACCGGACCCTTCGGAAAGGGCGGATTCCCTCACTTTACATGTATCTTCTTGCTGGATGCGGCGGAATGTCGCATCATTTCCCCAAGGGCAAGGCTCTGCGATTTCGGGGGGAGTCGCCGGGGGCGGTTCGAAGCTCCGGTACGGGAGGTACAGACGATGAATGTTGCCACGATCTTGAAGGCCAAGGGCACGGATGTCGCCACGGTGTCGCCGGATGTGACGCTGGCCGAAACCGCGACGCTTCTTTCCGAGCGCGGCATCGGCGCCGTCGTCGTCATGCAGTCCCGCAAGGTGCTCGGCATCGTTTCCGAGCGAGACATCGTGAAGGCGGTGGCGCGGCGCGGCGGCAACGCGCTGAAGGCGCCGGTTCACGAAGTGATGACGACGCGCGTCATCACCTGCAGCCTGAACGACTCCGTGGATGAACTCATGGATTCGATGACGGAAGGCCGCTTCCGCCACCTGCCGGTGATCGAGAATGGCGAGCTCGCGGGCATCGTCTCCATCGGCGACGTCGTGAAGCATCGCATCGCCGAAACGGTGATGGAGACGGAGGCACTGCGCCTCTATATCGCGAACGGCTGAACCGCCGGCGTCAGCCGACGAGTTCGATGATTTCCATGATCTGAGGGATAGCTTCCTCGGCCGCCTCCTCGCCGAGCCGGATCAGCTCGTCCGCGCGGTCGAAGTCGAGCAGGCTCAGATGGCCAACCTTCGGCGCGATCATGATGTCGGGCGGATCGCCCGCCATGCGCATGCGGGCCAGGCGGTCCTGCACGATGTTGAGCGAGGCGAGCATGACGCTCGCGATGCCCGGCTCGCGCTGGTTGCCGCCGATCACGCGGCGCATCAGTTCCTTTTCCGGCTTCGACTTCCAGCCGAGATTGCGGAAGGTGGAGCGAATGCGCTCGGCCATGGGCGTGTTGCCGGTGGCCGGGGCGACGGCGTCCGCGATTTCCTCCTGAACCTCCTCGACCTCTTCCTCATCGGCAATCTGGCGCTCGATCTCGCGAAAGAGATCGTCTTCCGGCATGACGGGCGCGGCCGAATGGATGTAGCCGGGGAAACTGCTCTTTGCGCGGCGGCGGGTCGCGGGATCGAAGGGATCGTTGTTCAGGTTGACGGCAATGAGGACGCGTGCGCCCAGCGCCCGCGCGACGGAAACGGGGACCGGGTTCACCAATGCACCGTCGATCAGCCACCGGCCTTCCAGCGCGACTGGCGCGAAGACGCCGGGCAGGGCATAGGAGGCGCGGATCGCCTTGATGAGACTGCCCTGATGCAGCCAGAGCTCATGGCCGGTGGTGAGTTCGGTCGCGACGCCGACAAAGGTGCGCGGCAGGTCCTCGATGCGCAGATCGCCCAGATGGTCGCGCATCAGGTCGGCAAGCTTGTTGTCGCCGATGAGACCTGAGGAGCGGAAGCGCAGATCGAGCAGGCTCAACATGCGGCGGCGGGTCAGGGAGCGCGCGAATTCCTCCAGCGGATCGAGCTTTCCCGCGACGAGACAGCCGCCGACCAGCGCGCCGATCGACGTGCCAGAGACAATGTCGGGCTCGATGCCCGCACGCGACAGGGCGCGCAGCACGCCGATATGAGTCCAGCCGCGTGCAACGCCGGCGCCGAGTGCAATGCCGATCTTTGGACGTGACATGCGAAAATGCTTCATGGCCGTGAGAAAAACAGATGAATGTTACACATTTCCGGCGAAAGACGCCGCCGGTTCTCCCCATGTGGGAAGAGATGCGATCACATTCGAGGCTGAGCCCTTATTCCTGAACGGATGCTGAAAGCTTCCGTTCCCCGGTGGGCTCAAGTGCCGCAGGCTGGCCTTGCGGCACGCGGCGATAGAAGCAGGAGCGGTAGCCGACATGGCAGCAGCCGCCATCGCCCGCGACTTCGACCTTCAGCCAGACGGTGTCCTGGTCGCAATCGGTGCGCAGCTCGACGACGGTCTGGATCTGCCCGCTCGTATCGCCCTTGTGCCAGAGTTCGTTGCGCGAGCGGCTCCAGTACCAGGCTTCGCCGGTTTCGATGGTGCGAGCGAGGGCTTCGGCGTTCATCCAGGCGACCATGAGGAGTTCGCCTGTCTTCGCGTCCGTCGTTACGGCGGTGATGAGGCCCTTGTCGTCGAATTTCGGCGCGAAGACGGAGCCTTCCTCGGTTTCGCTCTTGCTGCCGCAAGTGCCGAAGGGGGAACTGGATGACATGTTGCCAATCTCCCAAAACGTCATGCCCCGCTTTATGCGGGGCATCCACGTCTTGCTTTTCTATCCTAAAGACGTGGATGGCCCGGACAAGCCGGGCCATGACGTTTTCCAGGAAACGATTTTTACAGACGAAAGCGGCTCAGTATCCGCGGATCATCTGCATGAACCGGGCTTCCATGCGGGGATCGTCGCGGAAGACGCCGGTGAACTGCGTGGTGATGGTGGCGACATCGGGCTTCTTGATGCCGCGCGTCGTCATGCACTGATGCTTCGCCTCGATGAGGATCGCAACGCCCTGGGGGGCGAGCGCCGCATTGATCGTGTCCGCGATCTGCGCCGTCATGGTTTCCTGCGTCTGCAGGCGCTTGGCGTAGATTTCGATGACGCGGGCGAGCTTCGAGATGCCGACGACCTTCTTGGTCGGCACATAGGCGACATGGGCACGGCCGAGAATCGCGACCATGTGATGCTCGCAATGCGACTCGATATTGATGTCGCGGAGCATCACCATGTCCTGGTAGCCCTCCACCTCTTCGAAGGTGCGGGTCAGTTCCTTGAAGGGGTCTTCATTGTAGCCCTCGAAGAACTCCTCATAGGCGCGCACGACGCGGCCGGGCGTATCGATCAGGCCTTCGCGGTCCGGATTATCGCCGGCCCAGGCGATAAGGGTGCGCACGGCGGCTTCGGCTTCCTCGCGGGAGGGCTTCTTCACGCTCAAAAGGCGCTCGTTTTCAGGCTGGGCGCGGAGCCCATCAACAGCAGCATTCATGTCCATTCGACCAATCTCGTTTAGGGGTTTCCCGGCCGTGTCTCCGTTTCCGAAGAGTGGGCGACCGGTTCAAGTCACAGGCCCTTCCGCTGCGGGAACTGCCCATTTTGCCCATCAAGCACGGGGTCTTATGCCATGCTGTAGTTGATGTGACATCGGCTCAACCTTGCATATAGCCTTGCGCAAACGGCCTATCAAGGGTGCGAGGTTCGCGATATCCCGCAAAATGGAACCCGGCCGCCGCCATCCGGCGGCGCCCGCGCCTTGTGATTTAGACGTGAGAAACGGCCTTCCGGTTCTCCGGGGCGGGCAGAATCCCGGGATCATTGGTTAATTCTTAAACCTTGCCACAGAGCATGGGCATCGCTTACAGATTACGGGCATATTGCCGGCTGGCTCCAAGAGGCTGGCGGAGGGTTTCAGGGATGACGATGCGTCCGACTACGTGTTGCCGAACTTCGTGCTGCCTTCCGGGCGGCTGCGCGGCCACGTGCGGCTGTCCCACCACCGTCTGAGGCCCGTCGCGAGGCGGGCATGAGGATGAAGCCCCTGCCGATGACCGAATGGCCCGACCGATGAACACCCAGATCAAGAACCGCAAGCTCTCGCTTTACAACTCGCTCACACGGAAAAAGGAAGAATTCGTTCCTGCCAATCCCGAGCGCGTGACGATGTATGTCTGCGGGCCGACGGTCTACAACTTCGCCCATATCGGCAATGCGCGGCCGGCGGTCGTGTTCGACGTGCTGGCGCGGCTTCTGCGCCGCCTTTTCCCGCATGTCGTCTATGCGCGCAACATCACCGATATCGAGGACAAGATCATTGCCTCAGCGAAGGCGCAGGGCGTCGATATTTCCGTCATCACCGAGAAATATGCCGACATCTACCGCAAGGATATGGGCACGCTTGGCGTTCTCGCGCCCGATCTCGAACCGAAGGCGACGGAAACGATCGCCGAGATGATCGCCATGATGGAACGGCTGATCGAGGCGGGGCACGCCTATGCGGCGGAGGGGCATGTGCTCTTCAACGTGCCGAGCTTTGCCGAGTATGGTCGGCTGTCGGGCCGCGACCGCGACGAGATGGTGGCGGGCGCGCGGGTCGAGGTGGCGCCCTACAAGAAGGACCCGTCGGACTTCGTATTGTGGAAGCCGTCCGACCCCGACCAGCCGGGCTGGGATAGCCCCTGGGGCCGCGGGCGGCCGGGCTGGCATATCGAATGCTCGGCGATGATCGAGAAGCATCTCGGTGAGACCATCGACATTCACGGCGGAGGCATCGACCTGCAGTTCCCGCACCACGAGAACGAGGTGGCGCAGTCGGCCTGCTCGCATGGCGGTGTGCCGCTTGCGCGCTTCTGGCTTCACAACGGTTTCGTGAACATCGAATCCGAGAAGATGTCGAAATCGCTCGGCAATGTGCTGCTGGTGAATGACCTCATCAAGCAGGCGCCGGGCGAGGCGATCCGACTTGCGCTTCTGAACGGGCATTACCGCCAGCCGCTCGACTGGACGGCGGAAGGGCTGATGCAGGCGCGGCGCATGCTCGACCGGCTTTACGGCGCGCTCCGGAACCTTGCCGATGTGAAAGCGGAGCCCGCGAGCGACGCGGCGCCCGACGCCTTTGTCGATGCGCTGCTCGACGACCTCAACACGCCGAAGGCGCTGGCCGTGCTGTTCGACCTGGCGAAGCAGGCCAACACGGCGACCGACCCCGGCACGAGGGCGCAGCTCAAGGCGGCGCTGATCGGGGCAGGGCGGATGATCGGTATTCTCGAAATGGACCCTGAAGCCTGGTTTGCAGGCGGTGGGGCGGCTTCCCATATAGACGGGGAAGAGATCGAGAGGCTGATTGCGGCGCGGAATGCGGCGCGCAAGGCAAGGGATTTCGCCGAGGCCGACCGCATCCGCGACGAACTTGCGGCGCGGGGCATTCAGATCGAGGATGGGCCGCAAGGCACAAGCTGGAGAGTGGCGAGCTAGATGCTCAACGAGATCTACAACAAGCGCATTCTCGCTCTCGCCGCGGATATTCCGCATGGCGAGCGGCTTGCCGCGCCCGACGCTTCGGCGACGGCGATCTCGAAGCTTTGCGGCTCGAAGGTGACGGTCGATGTGAAGCTCGATGCCGAGGGCCGGGTGGCCGATTACGGCGCCGATGTGAAGGCCTGCGCGCTGGGGCAGGCTTCGTCCTCCATCATGGCGCGGCATGTGATCGGCGCGAGCGCGGCGGAGCTTCATGAGGTCGGCGCCGCCATGCGGGCGATGCTGAAGGAAGGCGCCGAGCCGCCGCGCGCGATCTATGGCGGCAAGTGGAAAGACCTAGAGGTGCTGGAGCCGGTGCGCGACTACAAAGCCCGCCACGCCTCGACGCTGCTCGTGTTCGACGCGGTGGAAGAGGCGGTGGAAGCTGCGCTTGCTAAAAAGGGGAGTGGTACTGCGCCCATGCAGACCGGGACCGCCACTAGCACCGGCCCGGCTGCCTAGAGCCCGGGCCTGGCTGCTCCCGCGCGATCTGCGCCCGGGCGGCTTTTTTCCAAGCAAAACAGACGGATAGGCCGGAAAGCGCCGGGTGCGCCTGCGTGTTGTGCCGATTCCATTTAAAAGCTAACAAGTGCGTGTAATTTCTGACGGGTTTTCCCATGCGGCGCGACCCTCTATCGCTCGCGATGCGCGGCCTGATCCGGTTCTATCAATGGTTCATATCGCCGCTGATCGGGCCGAAATGCCGCCATCTGCCGACCTGCTCCGACTATACGGTGCAGGCGATCGAGCGGCATGGGCCGTGGCGCGGGGGATGGCTCGGCCTGTCGCGGATCCTCCGCTGCCACCCCTGGGGCAGCCACGGCTTCGACCCGGTGCCCGAGGTGCTGGAGAAGCAGCCCTTCTGGGCGCCGTGGCGCTATGGAAGGTGGCGGATGCCGGACCCGGAAGCCCACACGCACGGAACGCATTGAGAGAGAAAAATGATCCAGTTGAAACTGCCTGACGGTTCCGTCCGTGAAGTGGAAGCCCCGCTCGACGGGCTCGCCTTTGCCGAGAGCATTGCGAAGTCGCTCGCCAAGAAGGCGCTCGCCATCAAGATCGACGGCAAGATGAAAGACCTGTCCACGGTGATCGACCGGGACGCGATCGTGGAAGTGGTGACGCCGCAGACGGATGACGGGCTCGAAATCCTGCGTCACGACTGCGCGCATGTGATGGCCGAAGCGGTGCAGGAACTTTTCCCCGGCACGCAGGTGACGATCGGGCCGGTGATCGAAAACGGCTTCTATTACGACTTCGCGCGGGCCGAACCCTTCAAGGCGGAAGACCTCGAAAAGATCGAGGCAAAGATGCGTGAGATCGTGGACCGCAACGAGACGATCACGCGCGAAGTGTGGAGCCGCGACGACGCCGTCGCCTATTTCAAGAAGATCGGCGAGCACTACAAGGCCGAGATCATCGAGAGCATTCCGGCGGGCGAGGATGTGTCGGTCTATCGCCAGGGCAACTGGCTCGACCTTTGCCGGGGGCCGCATCTGCCGTCCACGGGCAAGCTCGGCAAGGCCTTCAAGCTGACGAAGCTTGCCGGCGCCTATTGGCGCGGCGACAGCCGCAACGAGATGCTTCAGCGCATCTATGGCACGTGCTGGGCGACGGAGGCGGACCTCAAGGCCTATCTCACGATGGTGGAAGAGGCGGAGCGCCGCGACCACCGCAAGATCGGCCGCGAGATGGACCTGTTCCATCTGCAGGAGGAAGCGCAGGGCTCCGTCTTCTGGCATCCGAAGGGCTGGCGCATCTGGCAGGCGCTCGAACAATATGTCCGCCGGCGGATCGATGCGACGGGCTATGTGGAAGTGCGCACGCCGCAGCTTCTCGACTCGAAGTTCTGGGAACAGTCCGGCCATTGGGGCAAGTATCGCGAAAACATGTTCGTGGTGCCGGACGAAGTGCCGGGCACGGACGAGGAAGCGCCCGTTCTTTCCGGCAAGGCAAAGCTCATGGCGATCAAGCCGATGAACTGCCCGGCGCATGTGCAGATTTTCAAGCAGGGCGTGAAATCCTATCGCGACCTGCCGCTGCGCATGGCCGAGTTCGGCTGCTGCCACCGCAACGAGGCGCATGGCGCGCTGCACGGGCTGATGCGCGTGCGGCAGATGACGCAGGACGATGCGCATATCTTCTGCACGGAAGACCAGATCAAGGCGGAGACGTCCGCTTTCGTGTCGCTGCTCGAAAGTGTCTATGACGATATGGGCTTCACGGACCTGAAGGTGCGCCTCGCGCTGCGGCCCGAACAGCGCGTCGGCTCCGACGAGACGTGGGAGAAGGCGGAGAAGGCGCTGGAAGAGGCGCTGACGGAGATCGGCCGCGAGTTCACGCTGGCGCCGGGCGAGGGCGCGTTCTACGGGCCGAAGCTCGAATTCCATTTGAAGGATGCGATCGGGCGTTCATGGCAGCTCGGCACGCTGCAGCTCGACTTCAACCTGCCGGAGCGGCTCGATGCGAGCTATATCGGCGAGGACGGGGCGAAGCATCGCCCGGTCATGCTGCATCGCGCAATCCTCGGTTCGCTGGAACGCTTCATCGGCATTCTGATCGAGCATTACGAGGGCCGCTTCCCGCTCTGGCTGGCGCCGGTGCAGGCGGTGGTGGCGACGATCACGTCGGATGCCGACGAGTATGCGGAAAAGGTGGTGGCCGAATTGCGCGCTGCCGGGCTTCGCGTGGAGCTCGATCTTCGCAACGAGAAGATCAACTACAAGGTGCGCGAACATTCCGTCGGCAAGGTGCCGGCGATCCTTGTCGCGGGCAAGCGCGAGGCGGAGGAGGGCACGCTCTCCGTTCGCCGCCTCGGGTCGCAGGACCAGAAGACGATGGCGCTTGGTGATGTGGTGGCCGCGCTTGCGCAGGAGGCGACGCCGCCTGATTTGAGGTGAGGTGATAATCTCAACGACAATGTCATGCCCGGACTTGATCTGGGCATCCAGGAGCCACGCGCTCCGAGAATGTTGCCCTGGATTGCCGGGTCAAGCCCGGCAATGACATGTTGGTGGGGAAAGGCCGAGTAGCGTCACGGCAGGTTCAGTTGCCACGAAACGCCGTAGCGGTCGTTGAGCCATGTGAATTTGCGGCTGAAGCCGTAATTGTCGAGCGGCATCAGGACCGAGCCGCCTTCGCCGAGGATCGCGGCGATACGCTCCAGTTCTTCTTCGGTGCCGAGATCGACGAAGAAGGAGAAGGACGGCGTGAAGGTGAAGGCGTGTTTCGCCGGGCTGTCGATGCACATGACGGTCTGGCCGGCGAGCGTGAAGCTTGCCAATTGAACCGTTCCTTCGGGGCCGGGTTCGCCCGCAGCGTAGCGATTGATGCTGTCGATGCGGCTTTCGGGGAAGAGCGAGACATAAAGGTTCATCGCTTCCTCCGCCTTGCCTTCGAACATCAGGAAGGGGCGTATTGTCGTCCCGGACATGTCATTCACTCCCGTTTCTCTTTTCCCTTGTAGCGCTTGCGGTATTCATCCTCAGTGCCATCGAAGGCGGACCAGAAGGGCGTTTTCACGTCGTCTGCCAGTTGCTCTTCCAGCATGAGGAGGTGGATATGCCAGCCGCCGGAGAAGTTGATCGCATCGTCGATACCGGAGATGCGGCGATGGGTGAGGACGAGGCGAACCTTGCCGCCTTCCGCTTCCGTCAGTTCGAATTCGACGGTGCAGCCTTGCGGGTTCATGTCGTCGTCCCAGGTGAAGCCGAGGCGGTGCGGCGGCTCCCAGATCGTCACGACATGCTTGCTGTCAAAGGGGCCTTCATATTTCTTGAAGCGCTCCGGCGCGGGCTCGGGATGGGCGCCGAGATTTGAATTGTCGAAAACGACATCCATCCTGCCGCCGGCGCGCGGCTCCATCGGCCCGCCGGCAAACCATGTGCCCCGCAGTTTCGCATCGGTGAGATAGTCCCAGACGCGGGTGATGGGGCCGGGCAGCAGGCGCTCGAAGCGGACGGTGTTGCTGTCGATCAGTTCGCCCCAGGCCTTGTCAATTACGGTCATTTTCCCTGTCCCTTTCGGCTGCTGCGTTCAATGCGCTTTCGAGCGCGTCGAGTTTCGGGCCCCAGAAGCGGCGGATTTGGGCGAGCCAGTTCTCCACGGTTTCGATTCCCTCCGGGTCGAGCGAATAGATGCGGCGCTGGGCATCCACGCGGACGCGGACGAGACGGGCCGATTTCAGCGCCTTCAGATGCTGCGAGACGGCGGGGGCGCTCATGTCGAAGCGCCGGGCGATGTCGCCAGCGGCGAGCTCGCCGCCCGCCAGCATTTCAACGATCTGGCGCCGTGTGGGGTCGGCGAGGGCTGTGAATGTTTCCATGCCTCATTAATTCCGTAGACACTTAATTAAGTCAATAGATAAATAATAAGAAAGCCGGGGCGTGGCGGACAGGCCGCGCCTGAACGTGGTTAACTAAGGTTAAGGGGTGCGATGACAGGCAGCCGGTGGGGGCTATGAGAATGAAGCGTGGAATGTTCCTCGGTGCAGCGGCGGGTGCGCTGCTGCTCGCCGCTGCGGCAATGCCTGCCTATGCCGAGACGGCCTCGATGGCGCCGGTGGCGAGTGGCACGGAAACGGTCGACTCCGCGCTGATGCAGACACCCGCCGGGCTTCGCTGGCGCATCGTTCGCACGCGATGGACCGAGAGCGACGAGCGCGCCTTTGGCGACTTCGTGACAGCGATCGGCGAGAGCAACTGCCGTACCTTCGATGAGTGCCTGAAAGGCCCCTGGAACATCTACCGTGCCTCCGATCCGAAGGGCATGTTCTTCTACGCCGACTGCGCGGATCTGCCTTATGCGCTGCGCGCCTATTTTGCGTGGAAGAACGGGCTGCCCTTTTCCTACGTGAGTGCGGTGGCGCCCATCGGCGCGTCGAACGATCTGCGTTATTCGCGCTATGGGAATTACGCGGTGCGGCGCGCGGATGTGGTGCCGCAGTCAGATGGCGCGTTCCCCAATGCGCGGACAGTGCTCAACACGGTCAACAATTTCGTATCGAGCGCGATGTACCGCTTTGCGCCGGACGTATCGCGCGGCGAAGTTTTCGATTTCTATCCGGTGAAAATTCAGCGCGGCTCGATCCGCCCCGGCACGGTGATCTACGATCCGAACGGGCATGTCGCCGTCGTCTACAAGGTGGATGACGAAGGCCGCATCCGCTTCATCGACACGCATCCCGACAATACGCTGACGCGCGGCTCCTATGGCAAGCGCTTCGTGCGCGCCTCGGCGCCGATGGGAGCAGGCTTCAAGAACTGGCGGCCCATGAAGCTCGTGGGAGCGAAGCAGGGCAAGGACGGCACGTGGATCGGCGGACGCGTGGTGCTGGCGAAGGACAGTGAGCTCGCCGATTGGTCGGATGAGCAGTTCTTCGGCACGGAGAGCCCGCGCCCGGCGCAGTGGCGCGCCGGCCGCTTCGTGCATGAAGGTGTTGCGCTCGATTATTACGACTATGTGCGCCAGGCGCTGGCCGTCGGCGATGTGGACTACGATCCGGTGGCGGAAACGCGGCTGATGGTACGCGAGCTTTGCGACGATCTGCACTACCGGACGCAGGCGGTGGATGTCGCCGTGGCGGCCGGGCTTCACCGCCAGCCGCAGCCATCGCGCCTGCCGGACAACATCTACGGCACACATGGCGACTGGGAAACCTATTCGACGCCATCGCGCGATGCGCGGCTGAAAACCTCCTTCGTGGAATTGCGCGAGACGGTGGCGCGTTTCATCGATATGGCGGAATCGGACGATCCGAAGCTTTCCTATGAAGGCGACGATGTGCGGCGCGATCTGCGCGCGGCCTATGAGGAAGAGGCGGGCGCCTGCACGATTTCCTATACGGCGAGCAATGGCGAAGCGCGTACCTTGAGTTTCGAGGAAGCGCGTTCGCGCGTGTTCGATTTTTCGTTCGATCCCTATCACTGCCCGGAGCGGCGCTGGGGCGCACGGGACGCAGCGGAGCTCGCGACCTGTCCGGACGGGCGCGACAAGACGGAGTGGTATCACGCGCAGCAAAGGCTCCGGAACCAGATCGAGCGAACCTATGACGTGCGGATGGGCTTCTCGCTTGCAGAGTTACGCGCGGGCAAGCCGGGTTCTGGCGTCGATGCGCCGCCCGGCACGGATGTCATGGCGGCGCTAGGCGGGGCGGACAGCGGAAACGTGATCGCTACGGCAGGCGAATAGGTCAGAAGCGGCGCCAGAGCGCGAGGCGGAACACTGTCTCGTCGATGGCGCTTCGGCCGAACGCGGTTTGCTCGATCCCTGCTTCGATGGAAACGCCGGGTGCGATCGATGGCGGCAGTTCCTGCACCAGCGAGACGGCGATCTTGCCGGAGAGATAATATTCGCCGGTCTCGGTCGCGCCGATCGAGGCGGTGTTCAGGCTTTTCAGCAGAAGCATGGTGCCGGGCAGGAGATTCGTGCCGATGGTGATGTCGCTACGTATCTGGTCCGGGCGGCCGCTATCGCGCCAGCGCCAGGCGAACTCCTGGACGGAAAAGGCATCGAGGCCGAACAGCTTTTCGTTGCGCGCCAGCACGAGGCCGATTTCGGCGTCCCAGTCGCCGCTTCGGGTTGCGGCGGGGTCGTCGCCCGCATCGGCCAGATGCAAGGTCGCGATGGATTGCAGGGAGAAGAGCGTCTCCTCCCATGTCCCGAGGGAAACACGCGCGCCGGCCTTGGCACGCGAAAACCCGCGATCCTCGAAACGGTATCCGAAATAGTTGGTGCTCTCCTCCCGCCAGGCGGCTTCGCCAACAAGTGTTACCCGGTCGAAAAGTCCATATTCGGCATAGGGCGAGATTTCATGCTTGGTGTAGCTGCTCGTCCAGCGCTTATTGCCG
Organism: Parvibaculum sp.; assembly: GCA_019635955.1. Taxonomy (GTDB): domain Bacteria; phylum Pseudomonadota; class Alphaproteobacteria; order Parvibaculales; family Parvibaculaceae; genus Parvibaculum. The sequence goes on along the minus strand of JAHBYL010000008.1, from coordinate 30,021 downwards.
CTGTTTTCATAACGCTCATCGGCGCGATGCGAGGAATAGGTGAGGATGACCTCGCCTTCGCCGCGCGGCAGGGGCCAGCCGCCCGCCCGCGCAGCGGGCGCCGCGCATAGCATCGCCATGCCGGCCGTGGCGATGCATCGCTGAATATGCGAGAGCCGCACCCCGAATGCCCCTTGTTCCCCGAGGTCATGGTGGCGGGCGGGCTTGTTCCTGTAAAGCGCCCGGCTTAAGTAGTGCAGGGCGAAAAGCCCAAGCCCGCCGAAAGGACTAGACCTTTGCCTCGATCTCCCGAAACCATCGAATTGCTCCTTACTCGACGTTCCGCCAAGGCGCTGACCATGGTGGAACCGGGGCCGGACGAGGGCGAGCTGCACACGATCCTGCGTGCGGGCGCGCGGGTACCGGATCACGGCAAGCTGGCGCCATGGCGCTTCATCCTGTTCCGGGGCGAGGCGCGGGCGCAGTTCGGCGCGGAGCTTGCGCGCATCCATGCAGCGGCGCAGCCCGGCGCCACGGAAGACCAGATCGCCTTCGAGGCGAACCGGCTCACGCGCGCGCCGGTCGTGGTCGCGGTGGTGTCGCGCGTCACCCCGGGCATCAAGATTCCGGAGTGGGAGCAGCTGCTTTCCGCCGGCGCCGTGTGCCAGAACATGCTGGTGGCGGCGACGGCGCTCGGATTCGGCGCGCAATGGCTGACCGAGTGGTATGCCTTTGACGGGGAAGTGAATCGCGTTCTCGGGCTTGGCGAGAACGAGAAAATTGCCGGATATCTCTATTTCGGCAGCGAGAGCGTGGCGAAGGACGAACGTCCGCGCCCGGAACTTTCCGACATCACGTCGAACTGGACGCCTGCGCGCTAGATCTCAATTGCCACCATAAGTCGGAGAGCCGCGCACTTCGCCTTCGGCGAAGCGGGTGAGGGCGGTGCCCTGCGCAATGGCCGTCGCCACTTTCTTGTCCTGAAGCTTCAGCCGCTCGGCCTCGCCCGGAAAGAGCGTCCGGCGATTGTCGACCAGGAAGGAGACGAGCACGAGGAAGAGAAGCGAGCCCACCGCGACGGCGCCAGTCTCGTTCTGCAGATAGACGGCGGCCGTAACGCCAATGCCGCCAAGGGCGAGCGTCACCGCTATGATGATCCTGAAGAGTCGCATGGCGCTTCCTCCGTCTACCGGCATTGCGTCGAGAAGGGCAGTATAGGGGGGAATTGTGTCGAAACGGAACAGGCAAGGGCTGAAATGGCGGAAATCCGCGGGGTGAAGAGGCCCAAGGGGCTGCTCTTCGACAAGGACGGGACCCTGTTCGACTACCACCTGACATGGACTCCGGTGCTTTCCGATGTCGCATTGCGGCTCGCAGAGGGCGACAGCGCAAAGGCGAAGGCGATGCTCGTGTCGATCGGGCATGACCCTGCGAGCGGACGTTTCCGTTCCGGCAGCATTGCAGCGGCAGGCGACACATTCGCGCTGGCCGATGCCTGGGTCCTGCATCTCGAAGGTTTCGACCGTGCAGCGCTTGTCGCCCTGCTCGACGCGCATTTCGCGCAGGCGGGTCCAGCGTGCTCGGTACCGGTGACCGACCTTGCCGCTCTCTTCACGTTGCTCAAGGCGCGCGGACACATCATCGGCATTGCGACGAACGATGTGGAAGCCTCGGCGCTTGGAACGGTCGCGCGTTTCGGACTTGCAGCCCATGTCGATTTCGTCGCGGGATATGACAGCGGCCACGGGCAGAAGCCGGGGCCCGGCATGGCGCTTGCCTTCTGCGAGGCAGTGGAACTCGATCCCGCCGAGATCGCGGTGATCGGCGACAACGGGCATGATTTCGAGATGGGCCGGCGCGCGGGCGCGGCGCTCGGCATCGGCGTGTTGACGGGAACGAGCAGCCGCGACGACCTCGCGCCGTTTGCCGATCATGTGATCGAGACGATCGAACTTCTTCCCAGCCTGCTCGACAGCTTCCGCTAGCTGTCCCAGATCGAACGGAAGCCGCGCGTGTCGTCCAGCAGGCGCTGGGATGGCGTCTTCTTGTCGATATGGCCGATCAGATTGCGATAGGTGCCGAAACCGCAAAGTTCGCGCAGGCGCGGCTCGAATTCCTTGACGATGTTGAGCGGAATACCGAGCTGCTGGTTCTCCTGCTGGCGGATGAAGCCTGCACAATAATTCATGGCGATGCCGACGCGGCGCGCCTTCGACCTGTTCGCGCCGCCGCCATGCCAGAGGCTGCCGTGCCAGATCAGCACGGAGCCTTTCTTCATTTCGGCTGGGATGCTGTCGTAATGCGTTCCGTATTCGGGCGAGCTGTCGCGCTTGTGCGTGCCGGGAATGATGCGGGTCGCGCCGTTCTCTTCAGTGAAATCGGTCAGCGCCCACATGGAATTGCAGACGAAGGGGATATGCGGCTTCGCGGCCGGCATCACCTGATCGTCGGCATGGATCGGCTGCGCGGTTTCACCGGGATCGATGGAGATGGAAGAGAGGGAGGAAACGAGGCAGCCATCGTCCAGTATGCCTTCGATGACGGGCAGCACGGAAGCGTGAACGGGAATGCGGCGGAAGACGGGATCGAGCGCGAGCAGATTGTAGATGCGGACCGTGTGATGGCCCTCGAAACTGTTTTTCGCGGGCACGACATTCATCTCGCGTTCGAGACGAAGCAGTGTGTCGTTCAGCTTGTCGATCAGATCGGGCTCGATCGCGTTCTCGACGATGGTGTAGCCATGTTCCTCCACGGCAGCGATATGGGCAGCGGCTTCTCCCGGCTTCATTCATTCCTCCCGTTTTCGGGAGATGTTAAGCCTTGGGAAGAATTCGTCCAGTGCCAGCAGGAGCGGGCTAGCGCCAGCTTGTCGGTTTCACGTCGAAGGCGAGGCTGATACGGCGCGTGTCGCCCGAGAAGGGGAGCGTGCGGTGGAAGAGATAGGAGGGGAAGAAGATGGCGTCCCCTTCGCGCGGTTCCAGCGTGATCGTATGCGGCTCGAAGGCGGCATCGAATTCGGGCGGCGGGTGGCCGAATTCGATCCAGCCGTCCTGCCCCGCTTCGCCCTGGCCGAGCGTCAGCGGCAGCGCGACGTAATAAACGCCGCTCATCCAGCCGCCGACATGAATATGCGAATGCTGGTGGCCGCCTTCGGAGAGCAGCGTGCCCCAGAGATCGAGGTGATAGGTTTTCGGCACCTGACCGAGATAGGGATGTTTGGGCTGAACCTTGATGCTGTCGAAATGCGCGTCGATGGCGCGGCGCAGGACTTTCTCGAAGGCGATGAAAGGCTCGCGCGGATTGTCGAGCAGGAGGCCGGTCTGGCCGCCCTTGCGCGTTGCCTTGCCGGCCGGTTCCCATGTCACGGTCGGGTCTTCATCGAGAGCCTTGGCGAGTGCGGCGTTGAAATCCGCCATGCTGGCATAGCCCTCAGGCGCTTCCAGCGAGACGCGCGTCAGAAGCTTGCCCAGCTCGGCGCGGTAGCCGGACGGCATTTCGCCGAATTCCTGCGCGCGGGCGAAGGGGAGCCAGGCGGCAGCGCGGCGCTCCGGACCATGCGTCGCAAGCGTGCGCTCGAAGATTTCCGCGGCCTCCCGCGCATGGCCGAGCTTCAGCCGCGCCATGCCGAAGCTCACATAGGAGAGCGTATCCTTCGGATTGAGCGCGCAGGCGCGTTCATAGGCGGCGGCGGCCGCTTCCATGTTGCCGCGCTTCTGCTCGGCATTGCCGAGATTGCCATATGCCGCCGCGAGGTTCGGATTGATCGCAATCGCCTGTTCGAAGGCCGCGACGGCTTCATCCGTCCTTTCCTGCCGAAGCAGCACCATGCCGAGCTGCACGTGGAACGGCGCGCGCGGCGCGTGCTCGATGGCGCGGCGATATTGCGCTTCGGCGTCTGCGAAACGGTTTGCGCGCTGATAGATCTGGCCGAGCGTTGCCGCGATCTGAGGATGGTTCGGGAACAGGTTGGCGGCATGTTCGTAATGGGTGAGGGCCTCGCCCCATCGGCCTGCCTGCTGCAAAAGGCGGCCGAGATTGACCCAGGTCGTCGACTGATCGGGCGCGAGCTTGAGCGCCTGGCGGAGCAGCTGTTCGGCTTCGGCCATTGCGCCGCGCTCGACGATGATGGAGGCGAGCAGCGCCATGCCGTCGGCATCCGTGGGCGCGGCGGCGAGGAGCTCGCGGCAGCGCGTTTCGGCTATGCCTTTGCGGCCTTCCTTCATCAGGGCGAGGATGTCCCGGTAGCGTTCGGGAATTTCAGGAGTGGCGGCTTCTGTGGTCAAAATCTTGTCCCTTCCGGGTTCGGGCGGCGCTCAACCTGCACAGGCGGACGGGTGGCGTCAATCGCCTTGCAGGAGAGATGACATGCAAATGATGCGGTTTTCCGCTATCGCGGTCATATTGACGGTGCAAGCCGCGCGAATCGCCTGACGGAGCGGAGTTAACGATATGGCCGGACAAACCGATGTGAGCTTCGGCGAGGCGTTCCGCGTCTGGACCAAGATCGGGTTTCTGAGTTTCGGTGGTCCGGCCGGACAGATTGCGCTGATGCATCGGATTCTCGTCGAGGAGAAGAAGTGGCTTTCCGAGCCGCAATTCCTCCATGCGCTCAATTTCTGCATGCTGCTGCCGGGGCCGGAGGCACAGCAGCTTGCGACCTATTCGGGCTGGCTGCTGCATGGTGTGAAAGGCGGGCTTGCGGCGGGGCTCATGTTCATCCTGCCGGGTGTCGCGGTGATGCTGGCGCTCAGCATCTTCTACGCCGCCTATGCCGATCTCGGGGTGGTCGAAGCGATCTTCTTCGGCATCAAGACGGCCGTCTTCGCCATCGTGATCGAGGCGCTGATCCGGATTGCGAAGCGCGCGATGAAGCAGGGCGCGCTTTACGCGGTCGCAGCCGCGGCCTTCGTTGCCATCTTCTTCTTCGACATCCCGTTTCCGCTGGTGATCGCCGGCGCGGCGCTTTTCGGTTTTTTCGCCGCGCGGGGCGGGCTCATCAGCGCGGCGCCGCCGCATGAGGGCGATACGTTGAACGGCGTGGTGAGCGAACCGGCGACGCGGACCGGCATGGCGCTTCGCTCGGCGAAGACGCTGGCAATCGGGTTCCTGCTCTGGCTCGGGCCGGTTGCGGCGTTGATCTTCTTCCTCGGCGGCGGCCATGTGCTGTCGCAGCAGGCGGTCTTCTTCTCGCAGATGGCGGTCGTCACATTCGGCGGCGCCTATGCGGTGCTTGCCTATGTGGCGCAGGAAGCGGTTCAGAATTACGGCTGGCTATCGGCGGGGGAGATGCTCGATGGGCTCGGCCTTGCCGAGACGACGCCGGGGCCGCTCATTCTGGTCCTTCAGTTCGTCGGCTATCTCGGCGCCTTCCGGGCCGAGACGGGGCTCGAACCGGTGATGGCCGGTATTGCAGGTGCCATCGTGACGGTCTGGGTGACTTTTACGCCCTGCTTCCTCTGGATCTTTCTCGGCGCGCCTTATGTCGAACGCCTCAGGAAGGTCGAAAGCCTGAATGCCATATTCGCTGCCATCACGGCGGCGGTGGTGGGCGTCATTCTCAATCTGGCGATCTGGTTCGGCCTTCATGTCCTGTTCGGCGAGGTGGCGGAACGGCATGTTTCGGTGCTGCGGCTCTGGGTACCGGATATCTCGACGCTCGATCCTTGGGCCTTTGCCCTCAGCATCGGCGCGCTTGTCGCCGTGCTGAGGTTCAAGATGGGCATGGTGAGCGTGCTCGGTCTCTTCGCCGCGCTCGGCCTCGCGATCCGGCTCGTCTGAACCTTACTCGGCGGCCTGCACCGCGGCGCGTTCGCGCTGCGGACCGCGGATGAGGCGGCCCGGCATTTCACCCGTCGCGTCGCCGTTCTCGAAGGTGACGGCGCCGCTGACGATGGTGGCGCGGTAGCCTTCGGCGCGCTGGATCATGCGGCGCCCATCGGCGGGCAGGTCGAAGACCATTTCCGGCGGCAGGATGCGCAGTTTGTCGAGGTCGATCACATTGATGTCGGCCTTCATGCCGGGCGCGATCACGCCGCGATCGTTGAGGCCGTAGAGACGGGCGGTGTCGTGCGTCTGCATGCGCACCACCTGCTCGAGTGGCAGGCGCGGGCCCCGCGCGCGATCGCGCACCCAATGCGTCAGCATGTACGTCGGGAAGCTCGCATCGCAGATGACGCCGCAATGTGCACCGCCATCCGACAGGCTCAGCACCGTTGCCGGATGCTGCATCATTTCGTGGATATGGTCGAAGTTGAAGCGCGCGTAGTTGAGCAGCGGCAGATATATATAGCCGCGGCCATTCTTCTCCATGAGCATGTCATAGACGATTTCGGCAGGGTTGCGGCCTTCGCGCTTTGCCTGCGCGGCGACGCTGTCTTCAGGCGCCGGTTCGTAGTCCAGCGTCTCGCCCTGTTCGAGGCGGAACATGCGGTCATAGCCCTGGGTGAGAATGGCGCCGAGCGTTCCCATCTCGCGCGGCTTGTCGGCGAGGATGCGCGCCTTCACCGCCGGGTCTTTCAGTTTCTCCAGCCGCTCCGCGAAGGGCAGGTTCGCGATCTCGCGATAGGCGGGATAGGTGATGAAGGGATGTACCGTGCTTTGCCAGCCAAGCACCATGCCCGTCGGGCGGCAGGCGATCTGCGCGGTGACATTCGCGCCCTGCTTGCGCGCCTCATCGGTGAGCGCGAGCATGTGGCGCCACTTGTCGGCATCGACAGGCGATTGCAGCAGCGCATAGGTGACCGGCAATCCGGTTTCGGCGGAAAGCTCCTTCATCCAGTTGAACTCTTCTTCCGCCGGCGTCATGTCGGACGCCATTTCAAAGACGCCGTGGCCTGCCGCGCCCAGCGCGCGGCCAATGCCCATGAGTTCCGCCTTGTTGGCGAAGGTGCCGGGCACCGGCTCGCCGTCTTTCGAGAGGTGCAGCATGGTGCGTGAAGTGGAGAAGCCGAGCGCGCCTGCGGCGATGCCTTCCTCGACGATCGTCGCCATCGCGGCGATGTCTTCATCGGTCGCCGCTTCGTTGCGCGCGCCGCGCTCGCCCATCACATAGGCGCGGACGGATCCATGCGGCACCTGCGTGGCGATGTCGAGCACGCGCTGCTGCCGGTCGAGACTGTCCATATATTCGGGGAAGGTTTCCCAGTTCCACTGGATGCCTTCGGCAAGCGCTGCACCGGGAATATCCTCGACGCCTTCCATGAGCTCGATCAGCCAGTCATGCTTGTCGGGCTTTGCGGGCGCAAAGCCGACGCCGCAATTGCCCATGACGACGGTGGTGACCCCGTGCCAGCAGGAGGGCGAGAGGAGGGGGTCCCAGGTGACCTGGCCGTCATAATGGGTATGGATGTCGACCCAGCCCGGCGTGACGACGAGGCCCGCCGCGTCAATCTCGCGCTTGCCCTTTCCGGCCACGGTTCCGACTTCGGTGACGAGGCCATTGTCGATGGCAATATCGGCCACGCGGCCTTTGGCGCCGGTGCCGTCGACGACCAGACCGCCGCGGATGACGAGATCATGCATATCGGTTCCTCCTCCCAATGCTTTTGAGGAAGGTTACGCCCGTGGTGGACGGGATGCCAGTCAAAAATGGACCGAAGTCCATTTTCTGTTCAGGCCGGGAGGACCGGGTTCGGTAGAGGCTTTCCGCCGAAAAAGGCGTCGAGATTGGCGATCACCGTATCGCCCATGGCGACGATCGCCTCCGACGTGCCGCCGCCGAGATGAGGCATCACGACGATGTTGGGCAGATTGACGAGATCGGCGCGGGGCGCGGGCTCATTCTCGAAGACGTCGAGGCCGGCACCGGCGATGGTGCCGCTTTTCAGGGCTGCAATCAGCGCGTCCTCGTCGATGGCGGAGCCGCGCGAGATGTTGACGACATGGCCCTCGGGGCCGAGCGCCTTCAGGAGTTCGGCATTCACGAGATGCCGGTTCGTCTCGTCGGCGCGGTGGGCGAGGATGAGCGTGTCGGCCCAGGTGGCGAGGTCGAGGGCCGAGCGGAAATAGCGGTAGGGGATGCCGGGCTTTTCGCTGCGGCCGGTATAGGCGATTTCGGTTTCGAAGCCTTCGAGGCGCCTCGCGATCTTCAGGCCGATGGCGCCAAGGCCGACAATGCCGACCTTGCGGCCGGTGAGGCCGCGCAGGAAGAGAAGCGAGGCGGGATTGTCGCCGCGCCATTTTCCGGCGCGCGTCAGGCGGTCCGCCTCCACGACCTTGCGGATCGAGGCGAGGAGGAGGGCGACGGCAAGGTCGGCGACGGTGGCGGCGTTGGCGCCGACCGTGTTTGCCACCTTGATGCCGCGGCGTTCCGCTTCCGCCACGTCGACGCCTTCATGGCCCGAGCCGAAGCAGCAGATGAGCTTCAGTTTCGGCATGGCGTCCATTTCGGTGGCGCCGGTGATGTTCGCGCCGATGGTGACGAGGGCCTCGGCCGCGCCGCGCTCCGCAGGATCGGTAATGATCGTGAAGCGGTCGGAAAGCTTGCGCTCGAACGGTTTGCCGAGCGGTAGGGCGAGAAAGACGGACGGTTTCATAAGCGGTTACTATTCTCCTGCGCGGGCGAGAAGGGCGCGCGCCTGTTTCAGATGCGGGATGTCGAGCATGACGCCGTCGAGCGCGACGACGCCGACATCGCCGGCCTCATCGAAGGCGGCGATGACGGCGCGGGCATGGGCGAGATCGGCCTCGCTCGGCGTGAAGACCTCGTTGATGATCGCGACCTGGGCGGGATGAATGGCCATCTTGCCGGTGAAGCCGTCGCGCATGGCGGTGCGCGCTTCGGCTTCAAGACCTTTCTCGTCGCGGAAATCCTTCCAGATGCCATCGACGGGCTGCACACCCGCGGCGACCGCGCCGAGCAGTGTGAGCGTGCGGGCGAGCTGGTAAGGGCCGGTATAGAGGCCGTGCTCATCCTTGTTGTCGCGCGCACCGAGCGCGGCGGCTAGGTCTTCCGCGCCCCAGGTGAGGAAGGCGAGGCGCTCATGCGAACCGGCATAGGTGCCGAGCGTGAAGAGAGAGGCGGCGGTTTCGGTCGCGACGCAGCCGATGCCGATATGCTTCTCGCCGCCCATGCGGTCAATGCGGGTGCCGACTTTCCTCACGCATTCGCCCGACAGCGTTTTCGGTACGACGATGAGATCGGGGTTCGCCGGGATGACGGCTTCGAGATCCTTTTCCCAGAAAGGTGTGTCGAGCGCATTCATGCGGACGATGATTTTCGGGCCCGCGCGATCCGCCGTCTTCAGATAGGCGGCGGCGGCAATCCGCGCCCCTTCCTTGGCGGAGAGGGCGACCGAATCCTCGAGGTCGAGGATGATCGCATCCGCGCCGCAGCTTGCAGCCTTCGACAGTTTCTTTTCGCTGTCGGCGGGAATGAAAAGGAAGGAGCGCATCTCTCAGCCTTCCTCGCTTTTCGCGATCATGAAGGCCTGGCGCGTGCAGGAGGCGACTTCCTCGTTCCGCTGGTTGAAGGCCTTGTGCTCGAAGGTGACGATGCCGGCCTTGGGCCGCGACTTCGAGCGGCGCTTCGACATGACGCGGGTTTCGATGCGGAGCGTGTCGCCGTGGAAGACGGGCTTCGGGAAGGTCACATCCGTCATACCGAGATTGGCGATGGTGGTGCCGAGCGTGGTGTCGTGCACGGAAATGCCGATCATGAGTCCCAGTGTGAAAAGCGAGTTGACGATCGGCTTTCCCCATTCGCTTTTGGCGGCGAAATCGAAATCGATGTGCAATGGCTGAGGGTTCAGCGTCATCACCGAGAACAGCATGTTGTCGCTCTCGGTCACGGTCTTGCGCAGCGCGTGCCGGATCAGCAGTCCCGGCGTGCAGTCCTCGAGATAGAGCCCGGCCATCACGTCCTCCGCTCTGCCGGCAGCCGCGCGGGCGGTTAAAAAACGTGGTGAACGCTTCGTAAACCTTTCCCGCCTACCGTTTCTGACGAGGGCGCCGTGCGTTTTCCGGCGAGTCAGGGCAGTTTGATGGTTGTTGCGCAATTCCTGAAATGGATCAACACGGCCCGTGTCTCCGAGCGGGCGGCAGCGGCCACGGCGCTGGCGAATGCCTTCATGTCCGGCGAGCTTCCCTTCGAGGACAGGTGCGCGGCCGAAGCGGCGCTGACGCTGCTGCTCGACGATCCGGCCTGGAAGGTGCGGCAGGCATTGGCCGAGGCGGTTTCGATGAGCCGGCATGCGCCGCCGCAGGTGGTGGCGGCCCTTGCCGCCGACCAGCCGGAAGTCGCCAGCATCGTGATCGCGCGTTCGCCGCTGATCTCCGACCTCGACCTGATCGACCGGGTCGCCGACGGAAGCGGGGCGACGCAGGTGCTGGTGGCGCGCCGGCCCGGCCTTTCCATGCAGGTGTCGGCCGCTCTGGCGGAAGTCGGCGAGGCGGAGGCCTGCCTGGCGCTGCTCGCCAATGGCGGTGCCGTCGTCGCATCGCTCAGCTTCCGTCGCATCGCCGAGCGTCTCGGCCACCTCGCGGCCGTGCGCGAAGCCCTGATCGCAGACCCGCGCCTGCCGGCCGATTCGCGCCACGCGCTGCTGGTGAAGGTCGCCGAGGCGCTGCGCCGCTCGCCGCTGGTGCTTGCTCTCATGGGAACCGCCCGTTCCGAACGGGTCATGCGCGGGGACCGCGGGAGGTGTTCGGAAAGCCCGATCGGGCAGAACAGCGATCCAGCATCCGCTCGCGCGGCGGCTTTCAGGCGGAGCTCGAGGCGGCGAACCTGATGAGTTTCAAAAGGCGGCGGCGCACGACGCGGGCGAGAATTGCGCGCAGAGGCCAATGCCGGGAAATATCTCGCGGCGGAGGCCGGTTTCGGGCCTGCAGACTGGCAATCATGACGCATGGCGGCATGGGCTATGCGAAGTTTCGTGGAACGCTATATGCGCGAAATCATGATCGCGCGCATTGCGCCGGTGAGCCGCGAGTTGATCCTGAGTTTCATCGCCGAGCGGGTGCTCGGGTTGCCGAAGTCTTATTGAGGCCTGAATGTCCTTCGAACTCCATGAGCGGCTTGCCGCCGATACGTTCCTTGTGACCGATCTCGCCCTTTGCCGGGTGTTGCTGATGAACGACCGGCGGTTTCCCTGGCTCATTCTCGTGCCGCGGCGGCCGGGTCTGCGGGATTTCGACGATGTGGCGGGGGCGGAGAAGGCGGATTTTCACGCCGAGATCGACCTTGCCTCAGCGGTTCTCCGGGAAGCGACCGGAGCTGAAAAAATGAACGTGGCGGCGCTGGGGAATATGGTGCCGCAGCTTCATGTCCATGTGATTGCCCGCTTTTCCGGGGATGCGGCCTGGCCCTCTCCCGTCTGGGGCGTGGGGCAGGTGGAGCCTTATGGGGCAGACGACGCCCGAAGCCTTGGCGAGCGGCTGGCGGACGGGTTTCGCGGTTGAGAAAAACGCGGTTAACGATTGGTTTAAGACTCAGAGCCTAGTGTCTTCGGCAGACGGGCGCGGTGCCCGCATGCCGGACATGGTCCCTTGGCAAAAGCTCTTATCGCCGATCCTTCTGCCGCTGCAGGACGGGCTGCCGCCCATCTGCTGGAGCGGCTTGGCTTTCGGGTCGCCTGCGCGGCGACGGCGGAAGAGGCGCTGGCCCTCATAGCGGGCACGCGACCGGAGCTCGTGCTGGCCGAGGGCCGGCTCGAGACGCGCGACGGACGGCTTCTGACGGAAGCTGTTCGCAAACAGGGCGGTGGCCGCGATCTCTGCCTTTTCCATGTAACGACAGACGACTCGGCGGCTTCGGTCCGCCGGGCGCTCGAGGCCGGGGCGGACGATTATATCGTGAAGCCCTATGACGAAGCGCTGCTGCGCTTCAAGCTGATGCAGGCGAGAACACGTGGGAAGCTTGAGGCGGGGCGGCCGGCGCTCCGCCTGGTGCAGGACAATTCCAGCACCGGCGAGACCTCATGGCGTTTCCGGGTCTATGGCCGCACGGCCTGATCACGGCCTTGTGGAGAAGTCTCGTCCCGCCCGCGATTCAGCCCGCTACGCCGCTTTCTTCAGAGATTGAATTCGGATGCTGAGGCGCCATTTGAAGTGCTTCAGAATCCAGTTCAATTGCCAGCATTCATTGCGACGAAGAATCCGGTTGGCAATATAACTTATTGAATAGACTTACTTTTCGTTCTCGGCGCTCCAGTTTTCCAGATAGTCCAGGCTATGGTTGTAGGACCGGAGCCCGAGCAGGCCGATCGCGACGGCGAGGGTTAGAACGATGCCCGGCACCAGCACCAGCGAATAGCGAAGCATGGCCTCGTCTGCGTAGATGAAGTCCGTCGCAAGCGCGATGGAGGTGGGGCCAAGCCCGAGCCCGATGATCGTCACGACGAAAATGAGGATGGCAGAGGCGAAGCCCCGCATCTGGTTCGGCATCAGCTCCTGCAGCGCGGAGGGGCCCGCGCCCGTGGTGAAGGTCGCAAAGAAGGTCGAAGGGCAGAGCAGCAGCAGCGCCATCCAGGGATCGTCCACCAGCGGATAGGCGATGGTGAAGGGGAAGGTCGCGAGGCCGGTAAGAGCGCAGACCCTCATGCGGCCATTGCGGATGCCCTTGCCGGTGAGGAAATCGCCTGCCCAGCCCCCGGCGATGACGCCGGTGGTGCCGAAGACGACGATGACCAGACCGTACCAGAAGCCCGCTTCCGGGTAGCTCCAGCCATGGGTGCGGACGAAGAGGGTCGGGATCCAGGCGGCGACGCCATAGGCCATCATGGCCGAAAGCGCGTAGCAGAGGTTGAGCGGCACCATGGTCCGCCAGTTCCGGCCCATATATTCGAAGACTTCCTTGACCGGCACTTCGACGCGGCGGGCCACGCCGTCGTCGCCGACCGCGGTGCGGACATGGCCGCGGCGGTCGGGCTCGCGCAGGGTCCAGACCCAGAGGGCGACCAGAATGCCCGGCAAGCCGACAATGAAGAAGGTGATCTGCCAGGCATAGACCGTGCCGACAAGCGGGAGATCCAGGCTACCACCCTCCGACACGAGGGCGATGACGGCCGCGCCGATGATGAGGGCGAGGCCGGCACCGATATAGACGCCCATGCCGTAGACCCCGAGGGCGAAGCCAAGGCGCTTCGGCGGGAAATAGTCCGCGATGATCGAATAGGCGGCAGGTGAGAGGGCCGCCTCGCCGACGCCGACGCCAGCGCGGAAGATGAAGAGTTGCCAGAAGGAGCGGGCGGTGCCGCAGAGCGCGGTCATCACGCTCCAGACGAAGACGCCGAGCGCGATGATGTTGACGCGGTGGTGGCGGTCGACGAGGCGGCCGATCGGCAGGCCCGCGATGCAGTAGAAGACGGCGAAGGCGAAGCCCTGGAGCAGGCTCATCTCCGTGTCGGAGATGCCGAGATCGCGCTTTATGGGGCCGACCAGCAGGCTCAGGATCTGCCGGTCGATGAAGGAGAAGGTGTAGGCAAGGACAAGGACGCCGACCACGTACCAAGCGTAAATGGCCTTTGGATATGGTTTGCCCGCCTTGTCCTTATGCGGGTGGTGGAGTTCCTCTTCGACCTCTGCGGCGACCTCGACTTCCGACATGTTCCCTCCCGTTTTGCGCAGTCCCCCTCCGCGCTTTTTTGAAGCTTAACGCGAGGCGACGAAAAATCGCGCGAAAAACGCAGGGTTTCCGCCTTATGGAACCATCTCCCGGCTGGGGCGCCGCTGGCACGGGGTTTGCGACCTTTCCGGCAGAAGGAAAGGAACCGCCTCGTGAGCCTCGTCGAAAATATCGCCATTCAGCCGACCATCGCTTCCGCGCTCCAGTTTGCGAGCCAGCGGACGGGCGTCGAATTCGACTATCTGCTGAAGACGGCAATGCGAGAGTCGAGCCTTGATTGCCAAGCAAAATCAAGAACTTCGAGCGCCTGCGGGCTATTCCAGTTCACCGAGCAGAGCTGGCTCGGGACGATGAAGAAATACGGTGCCGAGCTTGGCCTTGCGAATGAGGCGGCGGCGATCGAGCAGAATGGCGGTCGCTACCGCGTGGAAAATGCTGCCCAAAGGGCGGAAATTCTTGCCCTGCGGAACGATCCGCATGTGGCGGCGCTGATGGCCGGCGCCTACACCCAGGAAAGCGCCTCGTCGCTCGAAAACCGGCTCGGCCGGAGCGTCGGCGAGGGCGAGCTTTATGTGGCCCACTTTCTGGGGGCGGGCGGTGCCGCAAAGCTGATTTCGGCGGCGGAAGAAACGCCGAATGCGCGCGCCGATCTCCTGTTCCCGGCGGCGGCCGAGGCCAACCGCTCGATCTTCTACAACAGGGACGGCGAGCCGCGCAGTGCGCAGGAGGTCTATCGGAACCTGGTGTCGAAGCATGAGGGCACGGATGCGATGCGGATCGCGGAAGAGGCGGCGAAGCGGCCTGCGACCCGGAAGCAGTCAACGTTTACGGCCGATGCCGCTCCGGGCGAAGGCCGCCGGAGCTATGCGACACGGGGCATGACGCTCGCCGCGTCCGGCACCGAGAGCGGCGCTGCCGGTGCTGCGGCACCTGCGGCTGGATATGGCCGCGCGCCGCTGGTCATGAATTCGACGGTGATCGAAATCCTCGCTTCGCTCGATCCCATTCCGCAGGGCAGGGACTCGCTTCGCGCCGAGCGCAAGAATGAGCACGAAATCGCCGATGAGCGCCGCGAAGCCCATCGCGAGCGTGCGCGCCTCTTGCCGCGCTCCGGCTTCACCTACGGCTGACCTTCCGCATTTTCAGGAACTTCGCTTCCTTCCCGCCGTTGATACGACAAGGCGGCCCTGATCCGGGCTGCCTGCGGAAGGAAGGAGGCCGGTTTGGACATCGTCATATTTCAGCTGCCGATTGCAGCGGCTGTCGGTGCATTTCTGCTCGGCGCCGTAATCGCCTATGCCGTTTTCCAGTGGCGCGCCGCGCGGCAGGAGGAGACGCCGCGCGACAAGATCGAACGCGAGATCGTGACGCGGGAAAATTACGGCAAGACGGAGAAGGGCCGCCACTGAGCGGAGCCTTCAGGCGCCGATTGCAAGCAGCCGGCGGAGCGGCGCGGGCCGGGCCACGAGATCGGCGAGCGTCGCCCCGTCCAGCACGGCGAGCCACGCATCCAGTGCGTTGGCGAGAAGATGTTTCAGGCGGCATGCCGGCGCAATGCAGCAGCAATTGCTCTCGCGGTCGAAGCATTCGACGATACGGAAATCTTCCTCCATCGCGCGGACGACTTCGCCGATACCGATTTGCTCGGGCGCGCGGGCAAGTCTGAGACCGCCGCCGCGCCCGCGCAGGGTTTCCACGAAACCCTCCTTCCCCAGTTCATGTGCGACCTTCACGAGGTGATTTCGCGAGATCGCAAAGGCTTCCGCCACTTCCGAGATGGTGACGAGCCGTTCCGGCGCCAGCGCCAGGTGCATCAGGAGCCGGAGCGCATAATCCGTGTGCATGGTGAGGCGCATGCCGATCTCTCCGTGCCGACGAAATGCCGCATTGCCTGCAGGCATAGGGGCTATAAGATGTATTCTACATACATCTTATAGGAGCGCATGATGGCGGACAACCAGGAAGACCGGCCGCAAGGCCAATGGTGCCGCGAGGCCGATGCGGGGCCGGGGACGACCAGTGAAGCGGAAATCCGGACGCTCGTGCATGCCTTCTATGCCCGCATCCGTGAGGACGCGGAGCTCGGCCCGATCTTCAGCGGCGAGATCGGGGAATGGGATACGCACCTTGCGAAGATGTGCGATTTCTGGTCGAGCGTGATGCTGACCACAGGCCGCTACAAGGGCCAGCCCATGCGCGCGCATCTGAAGCTGAAGCAGGTGACGCCGAAGCATTTCGACCGCTGGCTGATGCTGTTCCGGCAGACGGCGGAGGACGTCTGCGCACCAGAGACGGCTGAGCGATTTGTGGAAAAGGCGGCGCGGATCGCGGAGAGCCTGCAACTCGGCATGTTCTTCAAGCCGGCGCTGCACGATCCGGAACGCCGGGCAGGCTGCTGCTGAAGCTGCGGCAAGGCGCCGACTGGCAGCTCCCCCTTGTCTGCTGCATAGTGGAATGACCGGATGCAGCGAGCGGGGGAGTTGTGGAAGCGCCGAAGGAACTTCTCTGGCACTCGGTTGAGGCGCGCGAAGCGTTTCCCCTCCTCGGAGCGGAAGAAACGGGGCTTAACGGAGACGAGGCGCGGCGGCGGCTTGCGGAGCATGGGCCGAACCGGCTGCCCCAGGGCAAGCGCCGCGGCCCGATTGCGCGGTTCTTCCGGCAGCTCAACAATCTTCTCATCTATGTGCTGATTGCAGCAGCGGTGCTTTCGCTGTCCATCGGCCATGCGACGGATGCCGTCGTGATCGCGCTGGTGGTGCTCGTCAATTCCGCGATCGGCTTCATCCAGGAAGGCCGCGCCGAGAAGGCGCTTGAGGCGATACGGAGCATGATCGATCCGCATGCCTCCGTGCTTCGGGACGGACGGCGGATCAGTGTCGCGGCGGAAGATGTCGTACCGGGCGATATGGTTCTGCTTGAGGCGGGCGACCGGGTGCCCGCCGATCTCCGGCTCGTGAAGGCGAGCAATCTCCGGATCGACGAAGCGGCGCTGACGGGGGAATCCGTTCCGGTGGATAAGGCGGTTGCAGCGGTCGACGCGTCGGCGGCGCTCGGCGACCGGCTGTGCATGGCCTATTCGGGCACTTTCGTTGCCGCCGGACAAGGCACGGGGATTGCGGTGGCGACAGGCGCGGGCACCGAGCTCGGGCGCATCAGCAGCTTGCTGGGCGAAGTCGAGGCGCTTGCCACGCCGCTCACGCGGAAGATGGATCAGTTCGCCCGGACCATCGCCATGGTCGCGCTGGCGCTGGCCGGCTCCATGTTCATCTATGCGGCGCTCGGGCCGACATACGATCTCAGCCAGTCCTTCATGATCCTGGTCGGCATTCTCGTCGCCTCGATTCCCGAAGGCCTGCCGGCCGTCATGACGATCACGCTCGCCGTCGGCGTGCAGCGCATGGCGGGCCGCAATGCCGTGATCCGGCGATTGCCGGCCGTCGAGACGCTGGGCTCGGTTTCCATCATCTGTTCCGACAAGACCGGCACGCTGACGAAGAACGAAATGACGGTCGGCGCGGTGGTGACGGCTTCAGCGCATGCTCGCGTGGAGGGCGCGGGTTACGAGCCGGTGGGACGCTTTCTCGACGACGGCGCCGCGATCGATGTGGCGTCCTATCCCGTCATGGAGGAATTGGCGCTGGCGGGGCTCCTCTGCAACGATGCCGCCCTCGCCGAACGGGAAGGAAGATGGGTAACGGACGGCGATTCGATGGAAGGGGCGCTGCTGTCGCTGGCGATGAAAGCAGGGCATGACGTGACCGCCGCGAGAGCGCGCTTCGTCCGGCTTGGCGAAATTCCCTTCGATGCGCGGCACCGCTATATGGCCGTGATGAACCGGCGGGATGGCGGCGCCCCCGTCCTCTATCTCAAGGGTGCGCCGGAGCGCGTGATCGATATGTGCGAGACGGCGGCCACAGCGGATGGCACGGCAGCGATCGATCGTGTCTTCTGGCTCCAGCAAATCGACAAGCTGGCGGCGGAGGGGCAGCGCGTCATCGCCCTCGCAAAGCGCCTCATGCCGGAAGAAGCGGCAGAGATCGCAACGGCGGATGCAGAAGTGGGGTTGACGCTGCTCGGGCTTGTGGCGCTGATCGATCCGCCGAGGCCGGAAGCCATTACCGCCATCGCGGAGTGCCGCGAGGCCGGGATCGCCGTGAAAATGATAACCGGCGACCACGCCGCGACGGCGAGCGCGATTGCGCGCCAGCTCGGCATGGGGAGCGATGTGCGGACCGTTACCGGCCTCGAACTCGATGCGATGGGCGATGCCGAGTTTGCGCAGGCCGCGCGGGAGGCTTGCGTCTTCGCCCGGACAAGCCCCGAACACAAGCTTCGTCTCGTCGAGGCCCTGCAGGCCGACGGCTCCGTGATCGCGATGACGGGAGATGGGGTGAACGATGCACCGGCATTGAAGCGCGCCGACATAGGCGTCGCCATGGGCGGCAAGGGCACGGAGGCGGCAAAGGAAGCAAGCGAGGTCGTGCTTGCGGATGACAATTTCGCCTCGATCGTCGCGGCGGTGCGCGAGGGGCGCACGGTCTATGACAATCTCACGAAGATCATCTCGTGGGTTCTGCCGACGAATGGCGGCGAAGCGCTGACCATATTGCTAGCCGTGCTGATCGGGCTGACGCTGCCCGTGCTGCCGTTACAGATTCTCTGGATCAACATGGTGACGGGCGTCGCGCTCGGTCTCACATTCGCTTTCGAACCGACGGAGCCTGGCGCCATGAAGCGTGCGCCCCGCCCGCCGGGGCAGGCGATCCTCTCCGGCCGGGTGCTGTGGCGGATATTCTTCGTGTCGCTGCTCATGGTGAGCGGGACGTTCGGCATCTTCGCCTGGGCGATGGAGCGCGGCCTCACGGTCGAGACCGCGCGGACGATGGTCGTCAATGCCATCGTCGTGATGGAGATTTTCTATCTCTTCAGCGTCCGTTATGTGCATGGCACATCGCTGACATGGCGCGGAGTGCTCGGTACGCGTGCGGTACTGATCGGCGTTACCGGAATCACGGCGGCGCAATTCGCCTTCACCTATCTCCCGTTCCTGCAGAAGATATTTCACAGTGCGCCGGTCGCTTTTGCCGATGGCCTGGTGATCGTTGGCATCGGCGTTGCGCTGCTGATCGTAGTGGAGATCGAGAAGCGAATTGCGATGCGGCTGGGATTTGCGAGGTGAGGTTCCGCCTCCCCTCGCTGTTCCCGCCGCTCGTTACTTTCCGACCTTGTCGAAGTCGCTCGCGTCGTGGCGCTCGGGGAGCTGGCTTGCCGGGTCGCCCCAGGTGCGATTGACCATGCGGCCGCGCTTAACGGCCGGGCGCTGGCCGACTTCCTCGGTCCAGCGGTTCACATGCTTGTATTCATGGACGCTGAGGAATTCCGCCGCTTCATAGAGCAGACCTTTCGCCAGCGCGCCATACCATGGCCAGATCGCCATGTCGGCGATGGTGTATTCGTCGCCCGCGATATAGCGGCTATCGGCGAGATGGCGGTCCAGCACGTCGAGCTGGCGCTTCACTTCCATGGCGAAGCGGTCGATCGCGTATTCGATCTTCACGGGCGCATAGGCATAGAAGTGGCCGAAGCCGCCGCCGAGATAGGGGGCGGAGCCCATCTGCCACATGAGCCATGAATAGCACTCGGCGCGCTTCGAGATATCCTTCGGCACGAAGGCGCCGCCGAATTTCTCCGCGAGATAGAGCAGGATCGCACCGCTTTCGAAGACGCGGGTATGCGGGTTCGTCGAGCGGTCGAGCAGGGCGGGGATTTTGGAATTCGGATTGACGGAGACGAAGCCGGAGCCGAACTGGTCGCCGGTACCGATATTGATGAGCCAGGCGTCGTATTCGGCTTCCTTGTGACCGGCTTCGAGCAATTCTTCCAGCATCACCGTGACCTTGATGCCGTTCGGCGTGCCCAGCGAATAGAGCTGCAGCGGATGCTTGCCGACGGGAAGCTCCTTCTCCTGCGTCGGCCCTGCAATGGGCCGGTTGATGTTGGAGAAGCGGTTGGCGTTCCGGTCCTGGTTCCAGGTCCAGACTTTCGGCGGCACATAGGTGTTGCTTGGGGCGTTGTCGGTCACGATGCGCACTCCCTTGGGGTTTCGGCCTTATCTGTTGTCGGACGAGCTATTTGATGGCGCCTGCGGCGCGGAGACCGTCGATTTCCGCGTCGCTATAGCCTGCCTGTTTCAGCGCTTCGATCGTGTGCTGGCCGAGGGCGGGCGAGGCGGCGCGCGGCGTATCGTCATAGCCCGGAAAGCGGATCGGCGAGGCGGGCGAGAGATAGGTGCCGCTGCCATCTTCCTCCGGGACCTTCACATAGGCGCCCGCCGCATGAGCCTGCGGATCGGCATAAACATCGGCCGGGCGCATCAGCGGCGCCCAGATGATGTCTTCGGCGTCGAGCTTTGCGCGCCAGTAGTCGACATCGTGTTCAGCGAAAGCTGCGTCAAGTATGTCCACGAGTTCGGCGGCGTTCTGACGGCGCTTTTTCGGATTGTCGAAGCGCGGATCGGTTTCGAGTTCCGGCTTGCCGACAGCGCGGCAGACGGCCGTCCAGTCCACCGAACCCTGGCGCGGTACGATGACGATCCAGGTATCCTTCGTCTGGAAGAAATTGCTGATCGGCATCAGCGCCTCGTGCCGCGACTTGGTGGAGCCGAGCTTGCCGTAGCGCAGTTGCACGGCTGTGTCCGAGCCTGCGGCATAGATGCCGGCGCGGAGCAGCGAGGCCTCGACAAGGCGGCCGGTGCCGGTCTTCTGGCGCTCGACCAGGGCGGCGAGGATGCCTCCGACGGTCGCCATGCTGGTGGTGTGGTCGCCGATGCCGGTGCGGAGCGTTACCGGCTCCTTGCCCTTCACGGTCTGCAGCCAGCCGACGCCGGAGCGGGCATAGAAGGCGGCGATGTCGAAGCCGGGGCGGTCGCGGTCCGGCCCTTCGAGGCCATAGCCCGTCACGCTGGCATAGACGAGGCGGGGATTCACT
Organism: Parvibaculum sp.; assembly: GCA_019635955.1. Taxonomy (GTDB): domain Bacteria; phylum Pseudomonadota; class Alphaproteobacteria; order Parvibaculales; family Parvibaculaceae; genus Parvibaculum. The sequence goes on along the minus strand of JAHBYL010000008.1, from coordinate 9,494 downwards.
TGTCTGAGCGACTCATAGTCGAGGCCCGCGCGCTCCAGCCCGCCGGGGCGGACATTGGTGATGAAGACGTCGGCGTCCTTCACCAGCCGCTTCACGGCCTCGACGCCTTCCGGCTTCGATGTATCGATGGCGAGGCCCTTCTTGCCGCGATTATCGAGATCGAAAATGGGCGAGCCCTTGAGATGGTCGGCGCCGACATTCGACATGGTGTAGCGCATCGGGCAACCCGACAGCGGCTCCACCTTTATGACTTCCGCACCCCAATCGGCGAGGATGCCGGCGGCGCCGGGCGCGGCGATATAGGTGGCCATTTCAATGACCTTGATGCCTTCAAGCATGGATTCCGGTCCCCGTTTGCTGAATTTCTTGTTGGGGCGGATCATCCATGAAAAGGCGGGGGAGTCAAAGTTCCTGCGGGATTGCGCTGGACGGCGGGCCCTGCGCTAAAGAAGGATGTGGATACCAGAGGGGCGGGGGCCCCGGACCACAGGGGGGATTGAAATGACACCGGGATTCGTTGCGGCCATTCTCGAAGCGCGGGGGACCGCCATCGCGACGCGGGTGTTGCTGACATTCATGTTCTGGGGAAGCGGGCTCGGCCTCCTTGCCAATTTCGGCGAGAGCGTGGAGATATTCTCCTCGCTCGGTTTCGCGCAGCCCGCGCTCGTAGTGATCGCCACGGCAGCGACGCAGCTCATCGGCTCGGCGCTGGTGATCTCGGGGCGCTATGTCTGGCTCGGGGCAGGCGCGCTTGGCGTGTTCACCTTCCTCACCATTCTCCTCGTCCACAATTTCTGGGCGATGCCGGACGGGCCGCAGAAGGTTAACAGTTTTCATACGGCTACGGAGCATGTGAGCGTGATCGGGGCACTGATCCTCGTCTCGATCTTCATGCATACGAAGGTAAATCGTTAGTTTTCTTAATATTTTCCGGACGCTGAATAAACCGTTCGGCAAGGGTTCTCGCCTAGTCTGGAATGAAGTGCGCTCCAATTCGGTGTGTGCTGCAACTCGTGTGGGCCGAGGACCGAAATGAGTTCGGAAAAGCTGACGATTGCCGATGTGGAGCGTCTCCTGTCGGACCCGTCGGAAAACGCAAGGGCACAGGTGGCGGCGAAGGTCGCTCGCCAGTTCGCGGAGGTGGAGCTTCTCCCGCGCGAGCGCGAACTTGCGCACGAAATTCTCGGCTATCTCGTGCATGACGTTGCCGTTTCGGTGCGCGAGTCGCTGGCGCGTTGCCTGACGGACAATCCGGCCGCGCCGCGCAACATCGTGCTGCAGCTTGCGCGTGATATCGACCAGGTGGCGATTCCGGTTCTCGAGCGGTCGCCCGTCCTGACCGATGAGGATCTCGTCGGCCTCGTCTATTACGGTTCGCCCGCGAAGCAATGCGCCATTGCAGGCCGCTCCGAAGTGGGCGCCCCGGTTTCGGAGGCGATTGCGCATCGCGGCGACCGCAAGGCCGTGCTGACGCTGGTTCACAATTCAGGCGCCGTCATCAATGAGGCGGCTGCGACGATGCTGGCGCAGCGCTATGGCGAAGACGCCGATGTCGCCGCGCCACTCGTGAAGCGGGGCGAACTGCCGGCGTTGCTGGTCGAGCGTCTTATCGCGATGGTTTCGGAACAGATCCGCGACTATCTCGTCGAGCAGCATGAAGTCGATCACCGCGTTGCGGCAACGCTCGAAGAGCAGACGCGCGAGCGGACGACCGCCGACACGATCAAGCGGACGGGGCGGAACGATCTCCGCGCGCTTGCGCAGCAGCTCGTCGCAAACAACCGGCTCACGGCAACGCTCATCCTGCGTGCGGCCTGCTCGGGCGAAATCCGCTTCGTCGAGGCGGCGTTTGCGGAACTCACCGCGGTGCCCGACGAGCGCATCTGGCGGCTCATTCACGATGTGGGGGCGCTCGGCTTCCGCGCGGTCTATGCCCGTGCGGGCATGCCGGAGGCGCTTTATCCCGCCTTCCGGCGGGTGCTCGATACCTATCATGCCGTGCGCAGTTCGGACGGCTCGCTCGACCTCGAGCTCTTCCGGCATCATGTGCTGGAGGGCTTGCGCGAGATATACGAGCAGGTCGAGGCGGCCGATCTCGACAGCATGATCGACAAGCTGGCCCGTGTGGCGGCGACGCCCGGCGCGGTCCGCAAGCAGAACGTCGCCTGATCTCCCAATTCCCCTGCGTCATGAAATGATCTAGGTTTCGCCCTCCGGAATACAGGAGAGGACGACCCATGACCCATCATCAGGAAGCCTATATCTGCGACGCTGTCCGCACGCCAATCGGGCGGTATGGCGGTTCGCTTGCGAGCGTGCGCGCGGACGATCTGGGCGCGGTGCCGCTGATGGCCCTGATGGCGCGCAACCCGGATGTGAACTGGGCGCGGGTGGACGACGTCATCTTCGGCTGCGCCAATCAGGCGGGCGAGGACAACCGTAACGTCGCGCGAATGTCGTCGCTGTTGGCGGGGCTTCCGGACGGCGTGCCGGGTTCGACGGTCAACCGGCTCTGCGGCTCGGGCATGGATGCGATCGGCACCGCGGCGCGCGCGATCAAGTCGGGCGAGGCCGGGCTGATGATCGCGGGTGGCGTGGAGAGCATGTCGCGGGCGCCCTTCGTGATGGGCAAGGCGGCCTCCGCCTTTTCGCGCGAGGCAGAGATTTTCGACACGACGATCGGCTGGCGTTTCGTCAATCCGCTGATGAAGCGGCAATATGGCGTCGACTCCATGCCCGAGACGGCGGAGAACGTGGCCGAGGATTTCCAGATTTCCCGCGAAGACCAGGACGCCTTTGCATGGCGGAGCCAGCAGCGCGCAGGCGCGGCGATGGCTTCCGGACGCCTTGCGAGCGAGATCGTGCCGGTAACGATTGCGAGCCGGAAGGGCGAGACGGTGGTGAGCGAGGATGAGCACCCGCGGCCCGATACGACGCTCGAGGCGCTTGCGAAGCTCAAGGCGCCGTTCCGCGAAGGCGGCACGGTGACGGCCGGCAATGCGTCGGGCGTGAACGACGGCGCCTGTGCGCTGGTTCTTGCTTCGGCGGAAGCGGCGGAAGCGAACGGGCTTCGCCCTCGCGCACGCATCGTGGCGATGGCGACCGCGGGCGTGCCGCCGCGCATCATGGGCATCGGCCCGGCGCCTGCAACGCGAAAGGTGCTGGAAAAGACGGGTCTCAATATCGGCGATATCGACGTGATCGAGCTCAACGAGGCCTTTGCCTCGCAGGGCCTTGCCGTGATGCGCGATCTCGGACTTTCCGACGACGCGGAGCATGTGAATCCGAATGGCGGCGCCATTGCGCTTGGTCACCCGCTCGGCATGAGCGGTGCACGGCTCGTGACGACGGCGATGTATGAGCTTGAAAAGCGGCAGGGCCGCTATGCGCTCTGCACCATGTGCATCGGCGTCGGGCAGGGCATTGCCACGGTGATCGAGCGGGTGTGACGCGCGAGCGCGTTCTCAGAAGCCCAGCGCGAATTGCACGAGGCTTGGCCGGGTGACGAGGCCGGCGGGGGTGCGTTTCGGCATGCGCCGCGGCGGCGTATGCCGGACCGGCTTTGCCTCCGGCACCGCTTTCTTCACGACAGCGGCAGCCTTTGCGATGGACTTCTGCCGGGTGCGCTTCTGCGCGGCTTCCTTTTTCATGTGAGGCAGGACGCGTTTGCGCCGGATCAGAGCGACGAGGTGGCGATCCGGGAAAAGGCAGACGCGGTCGATGCGCCAGGCGACGCCGCGCACTTCCTCGCGGGGAATGAAGGCTTCCGCTTCTTCCCATGCGAGTTCGACGATTGGATCGGTCAGTTCGAGCGGGGTTTCCTGCGCTTCCTCATCCGCGCTCGTCTCCGGCAAGGGATTTTCGAGCAGCATCAGCTCGCCGGAGTCGGCTTCCGGCTCGGGCGCGGGAACGAGATGCGGAGCGGACCAGCCATAGAGTTCGGCAGGGGAGGCGGGACGCGCGATGTGCGCGCCTTGAGCCGCGGTGAAGCCGAGTCCCGGCAGGGCGGCAAGCGTCGTCTCATCCTCGACACCGACGGCGGTGGCACCGAGGCCGCGCGATGCGGCGAGCGCGACACGCCGGCCGACAAAACCGAGGCCGGTATTCTTCAACCGCCGCGCAAACTGGATGATCGCCGTGCCGCCGATCTTCACCTCATCGAAATGCTCGAGCGTGATGAGGTCGTCCGGCACGATGACAGCGCCGCCGCCATCGAGCGCGGTGCGGAAGCCGAGACGGCGGAAGGCGGCGAGCGTCTGCTGTGCGGTCTCGCCGTGACGCGCAAATGCGCCTTCGGGCACTTCGAGGGTGAGCAGAGCGGGGTCGAGGCTGCGCTCGCCCATGATTTCGTCGAGAGCGCCGGGCAGGCCCATATCGGCCAGATCGGCAGCGCCGAGATTGATCGAGAGAGGCCAGTTCTGACCGACCTTCTGCCAGGAGGAAATTGCGTCGGCCGCGGCGCGGGCCACGAAACGGGTCAGGTCGCCGCTACGTTCGCGCCGTTCGAAAAAGGAAAGAAAGAGCCCGGGCGGAAGCATCCCATAATCGGGATGGTCCCAGCGGATATAGGCTTCGGCCCCGAGCGATTCACCGGTCGCCAGGCAAAGTTTCGGCTGGCAGACAAGGAACAGGTGTCCCGCCTCGAAGGCGAGGTCTATGTCCCGGTTGGTCAGACGAAAGGAACTGCTGTACATCTCTTTTCCGGGCGGTACGCACGATTGAACCAGGTTCAGACTGGCCTGAGTCTCTTTCCGAGTGCTTAACCGCGCCAGACGAGCGGCGGACAACGTCGCCAACGAGTGAACGAGATGCATCGAATTCGATGCAATGGGAGGTTTGAATGGCGGATGGGCAGGGGAAACCCGCGGGAAGTGCGCTGATTCCGGCGGCGACGATCCTATTGTTGCGAGATGGCACAGAGGGGCTCGAGGTCTTCATGGTGGTGCGTCACCACCAGATCGACTTCGCGAGCGGCGCGCTGGTTTTTCCGGGCGGCAAGGTGGACAAGCTCGACATGGCGCCGGGCGTGCGCGAGCGCGCGGACGGCATGGAAGGACTCGACGACTGGGAATTCTCGATGCGCGTGGCAGCGATCCGCGAGGCATTCGAGGAATCGGGCGTGCTGCTGGCCCGCAGCGAGCAGACCGGGTCGCTGATCGATGCAGGACGGCTGAAGAAACTGGAACACTACCGCGACCCGCTCAACCGGGGCGAAATCGGCATCGCGGAATTTCTGGCGCGGGAAGGCCTGCGGCTTTGCGGCGATGCACTGACGCCGTTTGCGCACTGGATCACGCCGAACATGATGCCGAAGCGCTTCGATACGCGTTTCTATCTTGCGAGCGCGCCGGAGGATCATCTTGCCGTGCATGACGGGTCGGAGTCCGTCGACAGTGTCTGGATCCGGCCGCAGCTTGCGCTTCAGGAAGCAGATGCAGGCACGCGCACCATCATCTTCCCGACACGGATGAATGTCGAAAAGGTCGGCCGCAGCCCGAATGTGGCCCATGCCATCGAAACGGCGCGCAAGACGCCCGTGGTGACGGTTGAGCCGCAGGTGACGAAGAACGAGAAGGGCGAGCCTGTGCTGCGCATTCCGGCGGAAGCGGGCTACAGCGTGACGGACGAGCCGCTTTCCTCCGCAGCGAATGTGGCGAAGCCGAAGGCCGGTTGAGGCCGAAGCCGCTCAGTAGAGGAACTGCTCGGTGATGATGCGTTCCTCGAGCCCATGGTCGGGGTCGAAGAGCATGTAGAGGTCGATGGAGCTGTCCTCCTCGACTTCCACATCGCGGACGCGGCGGAACTCCGTGTGGTCGGCGACGGCGCTGACGGGGCGCTTTTCGGCTTCGAGAATGTCGAAGCGCACTTTCGCCCGATGCGAGAGCAACGCGCCGCGCCAGCGGCGGGGGCGGAAGGCGCTGATCGGCGTGAGCGCAAGAAGCGCGGCGTCGATCGGCACGATGGGCCCCTGGGCGGAGAGATTGTAGGCGGTCGAACCCGCGGGCGTCGCCACCAGCACGCCGTCGCAGATCAGCTCTTCCATGCGCGTCTTGCCGTCGATCGAAATGCGGATCTTCGCGGCCTGGTAGGTTTCCCTGAGCAGTGAGACTTCGTTGATCGCCAGCGCCTCCTGGCGGCTGCCATCGGCTAGCGTGGCGCGCATCCTGAGCGGATGGATGGTCGCGCGCTCGGCAGCCGCAAGGCGCTCTTTCAGCGTGTCGTCGCGATATTCATTCATCAGGAAGCCGACGGAACCCCTGTTCATGCCGTAGATCGGGATGCGGCGGTTCATATGCTCGTGAAGCGTCTGCAGCATGAGGCCATCGCCGCCCAGTGCGACGATGACATCGGCCTCTTCGGGCGAAGCGGCGCCGTATTGCGCGCTGAGGCGGGCCAGCGCGGCCTGGGCCTCGGGCATTTCGGTCGCCACGAAGGCGATCTTGTCGAAACTCATCGGCTTCATCTTTCGCTGCTTGCGCTGGCATAGTAGGGGCGGGGCCCCGCAGTGTCAGCAGAGGTAAGCATATGAGCGGCGATAAGCAAGCGGAGGGTGAATTCATCTTCCTCTATTCGACCTTCGGCTCGGCGGCGGAGGCCGAGCGGGCGGCGGAAGCGCTGGTCCGCGAACGGCTGGCGGCATGTGTGAATATTCATCCGGGGATGCGCTCCGTCTACGAATGGAAGGGGACGGTGGAAAAGGCGGAGGAGGCGGCTGTCTTCATCAAGACGCGGGCGGCGCTGACGGAGAAGGCGATGGCGCGGCTTCGGGCGCTTCACCCTTATGAAGTGCCGGCCCTGCTGGTGCTGCCGATCCTCAGCGGGAACGAGGATTATCTTGAGTGGGCGAGGGAGCAGACGGAAGGGTGAGGCTCAGCCGCCAGTGAGCGACATGTGGCGCGGCACGGCGGGGCGGCTGCGGGCGCGGTCGATGACGAAATCATGGCCCTTGGGCTTGCGGCCGATCGCTTCGTCGATGGCGGCGTGAAGAAGGTCGTCGCTTGCGCTGGCGCGAAGCGGCGCCCGCAGGTCCGCCGCATCTTCCTGACCGAGACACATATAGAGTGTGCCTGTGCAGGTGAGGCGGACGCGATTGCAGCTTTCGCAAAAATTATGAGTGAGTGGCGTGATGAAACCGAGCTTGCCGCCGGTTTCCTTCACGCGGACATAGCGTGCGGGGCCGCCTGTGCGCTCGGCGAGATCGTCCAACGTCCAACGCTCTGCAAGAGAGCGGCGGACTTCGGACAGCGGCAGATATTGATCCGTGCGGTCGCCGTCGATATCGCCCATGGGCATGGTTTCGATCAACGTGAGATCATGCCCTTCGCCATGCGCCCATTCGATGAGCGAGGGAATTTCCGCCTCATTGACGCCTTTCAGCGCGACGGTGTTGATTTTCACCTTGAGCCCGGCGCGCCTTGCAGCGGCGATGCCCTCCAGCACCTGGGGGAGACGGCCCCAGCGCGTAATCTCCTGAAAGCGGACTTCATCAAGCGTGTCGATGGAGACATTGATGCGGCGGATGCCGGCGGCGAAGAGGTCGCCCGCATAGCGGGCGAGCTGGCTGCCATTCGTCGTCAGCGTCAATTCGTCAAGCGCACCGGTTTCGAGGTGGCGGCCGAGCGCGCGGATCAGCACCATGACATCGCGGCGTACCAGCGGCTCACCGCCCGTGAGGCGGAGCTTGCGGACGCCCTTGGCGATGAAGGCGGAGCAGAGGCGGTCGAGCTCCTCGAGCGTCAGCAGATCGGCTTTCGGCAGGAAGCTCATATGTTCGGACATGCAATAGACACAGCGGAAGTCGCAGCGGTCGGTCACCGAGACGCGCAGATAGGAAACCGTCCGCCCGAAGGGGTCGATCATTTCCGGCTTTGCTGCAGGGCGGTCCATGTCCATGACCGGAATATAGCATCGGGTCAGCGAAATTTCGCCCCCTGATCGGGAGTGGTTTTCCTGCTTCATCTTCTGCCATCATGCCCCTGGGGAATCGAAAGGGGGGGATCATGAGAGATCAACCGGAAGAGTTACAGCTTACAGAAGAGCAAATGGCCGCTTTCGTGGGGCCGAACAGTGCCGCCTATGTGAAATATCTGAGGAAGAGCAAGGAAAAGGGACGACGAAAAGTGGGGTTTATATGGGGCGCATTCCTTGCACCCCCGGTCTGGCTCGCCTATCGAAAGCTCTACTTCTATCTCGGCGTCTATGTGGCTGTTGTGGCCGCACTGGTGGTGTTTCTTCCATCAAGTGCCGCAGGGGCGGGGACAGGCATATCGGTTGCGGTCGCAATGACCGGAAAGATGCTGATCATGGAGCGGGCATGGAAGACTTGCGACAAGTCCTATGACATGGAGATGAACGAGGCGCAGCGTCTTGAATATCTCGCGCGCAAAGGAGGTGTCTCCTGGATTGCTGGCGGTATCGTGCTCTTCGTTTTCCTTTCCATCTTTGCACTCGCTCTCGACGCACTCTTCGCGGCCTCGCAGCAGGGAATAAGAGGCTAGACACGATTCCGGACCGAAATGACGGGGAGGCCCATGGCGGACTACATACTTTCCATCGATCAGGGAACGACGAGCACGCGGGCACTGCTGTTCGACAATTCGGGCTCGCCCATGCGGGTCAGGCAGAAGGAGCTCCGGCAGATTTTCCCGCGCGATGGCTGGGTGGAGCATGATGCTGAGGAAATCTGGGCGGCGACGCTGGAGGTCTGCCGGGGTGTTCTGACCAGCGGCACGACGGCGGCGAATATCGCCGCCATCGGCATTACCAACCAGCGCGAGACGACGGTGCTCTGGGACCGGGCGAGCGGCAAGCCGGTCCATAACGCCATCGTCTGGCAGGACCGGCGGACGGCGGATTATTGCGCGAAGCTCAAGGCGGACGGTAAGGAGCCGCTGGTGCAGGCGAAGACCGGGCTGCTGCTCGATCCATATTTCTCGGGCACGAAGCTCCGCTGGCTCCTCGACAATGTGGAAGGCGCGCGGGCGCGGGCCGAGAAGGGCGAGCTATGCTTCGGCACGATCGACTCGTGGCTCATCTACAATCTGACCGGCGGCAAGAGGCACGTGACCGATGCGACCAATGCCTCGCGGACGCTCATCTTCAACATCGAAACGAATGAGTGGGACGAGGAACTGCTGAGGCTCTTCGATATTCCGCGCGGCGTACTGCCGGAGGTGCTCGATTGCTGCGCAGATTTCGGCATGACGTCGAAGGAGCTGCTCGGCGAGCCGATCCGGATTGCGGGCGTTGCGGGCGACCAGCAGGCGGCGACGGTTGGCCAAGCGTGCTTCGAGCCGGGTCTGATGAAATCGACCTACGGCACGGGTTGCTTCGCGGTGCTGAACACGGGCGCGAAGCGCGTCGAGAGCCGCAACCGGCTGCTCGGTACCATCGCCTACCGCATCGGCGGCGAGACGACCTATGCGCTGGAAGGTTCGATCTTCATGGCGGGTGCGATCGTGCAATGGCTCCGCGATGAGATGAAGCTCGTCGAT